>NZ_JANOAL010000278.1:0-9387 GCF_031411155.1 Polaromonas sp.
ATCAACCGCGTGACCTACGACGTCAGCAGCAAGCCGCCCGCCACCATCGAGTGGGAGTAAGCATGCGGCACCAGCAGCAAGCCTTGCTGCCGGGGCTGGAGGAAGCTCCACCGCTGAAGCACCGGCTGTTCTTTGCATTGGTGCCTGACGCAGAAGCGGCTGCCCGCCTGGCGCAGGTCTCCGTCCGGCTGCGAAAGGCAAACAACCTGGCGGGCAAGGCCATCATCACCGAGCACCTGCATATCACCCTGCATCACCTGGGTGACTATCCTGAGCCGGGCGTCCCGCCGGAACTGCTTGAGAAAGCCAGGGCAGCGGGCGATAGCATCAGGATGCCGCCGTTCGAGGTGAGATTTGACGGTGTGATGAGTTTTTTCAAAACCGCAAACCATCCGTTTGTCTTGCGTGGCAAGGCGGGGCTGGAGCGCACCATGGCGTTTCAGGAAGCGCTGGGCAAGGCGATGGTCACGACGCAGCTGGGGCACTGCGTTGACGCAAGGTTCACGCCGCACATGACGCTGACCTACGACAAGCGCCATGTGCCCGAGCAGGCCATCGAGCCGGTCTCCTGGATGGCACGCGAACTGGTGCTGGTGCACAGCCTGATAGGCCAGACCCGCCACATCCATCTCGCGCGCTGGCCGCTGCGCGGCTGAGCTGGCAGCTCAGGCGCTCCGGACCGATACTCAAGCCATGTACCTTCCACCCCAATTCAAGGGCCAGCGTCAGGAGCACGCCGCTCCGCTGATGCGCGCCTACCCGTTCGCCAGCCTGATCAGTGTCGATGACGCGGGGCTGCCCTACATCACGCACTTGCCCTTGCATCTGGAGCAGAACGGCGACGAACTGGTACTGCTGGGCCACGTTGCCAGGCCCAACCCGCACTGGCGCCACCTGCAGGCAAGGCCCCAAGCCGTGGCGACCTTTCTCGGGCCTCACGCCTATATGTCGCCCAAGGTCTACCCCGACCTGGCGCGCGTGCCGACCTGGAACTACCTGGCCGTGCATTGCACCGTCGAGGCCACGCTGGTGGAAGAACCCGAGGCCAAGGACCGCCTGCTGAAAAAGCTGATCGGCGACCATGAGCCGCCTTATGCCGAACAATGGCGTGGTCTGGGCGAAGACTTTGCCCACAAGATGCTGGCCGGCATTGTGGGCTTTGAATTGCGGGTGACTGACCTGCAATGCAAGATCAAGATCAACCAGCACCGCCCCGAGGCCCATGCCGCCATGCAGGCGATATATGCGGCCGGCAATGACAATGAACAGGCGCTGGCGCTGTGGATGGACCGGCTGGGCCTGAACACGGCGCTGCCAGATGCCCAATAAGACGATGAAAAGTGCCTCTGGCCCAGACCCAAAGGGCACATACAGCTATCAAAAAAGTAGCACCGATGTCTGACGCCGACTTCATGCAACTGGCCCTGGCGCAGGCCCGCGAGGCCGCCACCGTGGGCGAAGTCCCGGTCGGTGCGGTGCTCGTTCGGCGCGGCCAGGTCATCGCCACCGGCCGCAATGCTCCGATTGACGGCCACGACCCGACCGCCCACGCCGAGATCGTGGCGCTGCGCGCGGCGGCGCAGGTGCTGGGCAACTACCGGCTTGACGATTGCGAGCTGTACGTGACGCTGGAGCCCTGCGCCATGTGCAGTGGCGCCATGCTGCACGCCCGGCTCAAACGCGTGGTGTTTGGCGCGCCCGACCCCAAAACCGGGGCGGCCGGCTCGGTCGTCAACCTGTTTGCCCAGCCCCGGCTTAACCACCAGACCGAATGGCAGGGTGGGGTGCTGGCCGACGAGTGCGCGGCGCTGCTGCAGGACTTTTTTCGCCAGCGCCGCGCCGACCAGCGCGCAGAGGCCCGCCAGGCGCACCCGCTGCGCGAAGACGCGCTGCGCACGCCCGAGGCCGCTTTCGTCGATCTGCCGGGCTTCCCCTGGCCGCCGCATTACCTGAGCGACCTGCCCGCGCTCGCCGGCCTGCGCCTGCATTACCTGGACGAGGGTACTTCGACAGGCTTAGCACGAACGGATCAATTGACCTATCTCTGCCTGCACGGCAACCCGGCCTGGAGCTACCTTTACCGCAAGATGATTCCGCTCTTTCTGCAGGCCGGGCACCGGGTGCTGGCTCCGGACCTGATTGGCTTTGGCAAAAGCGACAAACCCAAGAAAGACAGCTTTCACAGCTTCAGCCGGCACCGCCAGGTGCTGCTGGAACTGGTGGAGCGGCTGGACCTGAAGAGCATCGTGCTGGTGGTGCAGGACTGGGGCGGCCTGCTCGGCCTGACCCTGCCCATGGCCGCGCCCGGGCGATACCAAGGCCTGCTGGTGATGAACACGACCTTGGCGACCGGCGACGTGCCGCTGTCGGCCGGCTTTCTGGCCTGGCGCGAGATGTGCGCCAAAAATCCGGAATTTGACGTGGCACGGCTGTTTGCGCGCGGCAACCCGCAGATGAACGCCGACGAGTGCCAGGCCTACAACGCGCCGTTTCCCGACCAGGGCCACCGCGCCGCCTTGCGCGCCTTTCCCGCGCTGGTGCCGGAGTTGGAAGACGCCGATGGCGCCGCCATTTCGCGCCAGGCGCGTGAGTTTTTACGCGAGCGCTGGGCCGGGCAGACGCTGATGGCCGTTGGCGCGCAGGACCCGGTGCTGGGTTTGCCGGTAATGCGCGCGCTGCAGGCCGACATTCGGGGCTGCGGCGAGCCCATGGTATTGGCGCAGGCCGGTCATTTTGTGCAGGAGCATGGGCAGGCGATTGCCGAGCGGGCGCTGCGTTTCTTTCGGGCCTGAGCCGGGTGGTTGCATGACGATGGGATACTGGCGGCCGTGAAAAAACATATTTATATTTACTCTCCCTCCAGCGCCGTGCGCGACAAGGCCAGCTTCAAGCGTGGCGTCAAGCGCCTGCAGGCGCTGGGCCACGAGGTCGAAATTGACGAGGCCGCTCTGGCCACGCACCAGCGCTTTGCCGGCGACGATGCGACCCGGCTGGCGGCGATTCACCGCGCGGCGGCCAGCGGGGCCGACGTGGCCCTGGTGTCGCGCGGCGGCTACGGCCTGTCACGCATCCTGCCCGGCATCCATTACAAGGCCGTCGCCAAATCCATCGACAAGGGCACGCAGTTCGTCGGGCTGAGCGACTTCACTGCCTTTCAGATGGCGCTGCTGGCCAAGACCGGCGCCGTGACCTGGGCCGGCCCGGCGCTCGGCGAGGACTTTGGCACCGAGGCCACGCCCGACGACATCATGGAAGCCTGTTTTGACGACCTGATCAGCGGGCAGGGCGAGGGCACGGGCTGGCAGCTGCCTAAACCGCCTAAGCCTGCCGCGCCAACCGGCCCCCAGCCCGCTATCAATTCAATAGCTGGTTCTGCGCATGATTCGGGGGCTACAGGTCAATTCAGCATCAAAAATGCGATGTTGTGGGGGGGCAACCTGGCGATGCTGTCGTCGCTGGTCGGCACGCCCTACCTGCCCGCCGTGAAGGGCGGCATCCTGTTTCTGGAGGATGTCGGCGAGCACCCTTACCGGGTCGAGCGCATGCTGACGCAGCTGCTGCACGCGGGTGTGCTGGCGCAGCAAAAGGCCGTGATTTTCGGCCAGTTCAGCAACTACAAGCTGGCGCCGCACGACAAGGGCTTCAAATTGGCCGGTGTGGTGGCCTGGCTGCAAAACCAGATCAAGGCGCGGGTGCTGACCGGCTTGCCCTTTGGCCATGTGGCGACCAAAGTGCTGCTGCCGGTGGGCTACAAAACCACATTGGCGGTGGAGGGCAGGGATGCGTTTTTGCTGTGGGGCCACCAGCACTAGGCCGGGGCGGGCTGGCGGCTGCGCTCAGCTGGTGAGGGAACTGGGCCGGGAACTCAGGCCGCGCGGCAGCAGGCCCTTGAACTTGTCGCTGATGCGGGCTATTTTTTCGCGGGCGATGGTTTCGCCGTGTTTGGCTGACAGCTCGGCCATGATGTCGCCGCGGGCATACCACAGGGTCTGGATGTCTTGCGCATAGCGCACACGCAGCACGATTTTGGGCTGATTTTTTTCGGTGAACTCGCCGAGTTCCTGCAGGATGAACTGGCGGATGCTCTCGGTCTGGCCTTCCAGAGTGGACGGCCTGAACTCGCTGCTTCCCATCAGGGCCAGAAAGTAGTTTTTGAAATTAGGTTTGAACCTGCGCATGGCGAATGGGTGTTCTGCGGTTTTCCCTGAGTCCTTGGGGTTGCGCTGCCTCGGGTCACTCGGAGTGACTTCTTCTGGTAGATTAAGGCTGGCCGGGCCCGCACACAAGCTGGGTTACCAGCAATTCTTACAAAAAAACAACAAATAAATCATGGACTTAGGCCTTGAACATAAAGTTGATTCTGATTTTTAACGATGGTTAATTCTTTTGAATTACACGCATTCTGAATGCAGTCTTCAAGGCCGGCCAGCGCCGCTGATGAGTTGCTGCAAGCGTCACTTTGTCACCCTTTAACCTCAGATAACTACCGTCATGACCACTTCCAGCACTGTTTACGCTTCGCATTACATCAACGGCCAGTGGGTCAAGGCGCAGTCGCCTGAAACCCTGCCGGTTTACGATTCCAGCACCGAAGCCCTGATGGCGACGGTGCCGGCGGGCACCGCGGCCGAGGCCGAGGCGGCGGTGCTGGCGGCGCGCTCCGCGTTTGAGGCCTGGTCCACGCTGCCGGTAGAGACCCGGGCCGCTTACCTCGACAAAGTGGCCGCCGGCATCAAGGCCAGAAGCGAAGAACTGGCCCTGGCGATTGCCCGCGAGGTCGGCATGCCGCTGAAGATGGCGCGCGCGGTGCAGGTCGGCGGCCCGGCTTGGCACTGGGGCAACTTTGCCAAGGTCGCGCGCAACTTCGAGTGGGAGAAAAAAGTCGGCAACTCACTCGTGGTGCGCGAGCCGATCGGCGTGGTCGGCTGCATCACGCCGTGGAATTTTCCGCTCAGCCAGATCACGCTCAAGATTGCGCCGGCGCTGGTGGCGGGCTGCACCGTGGTGCTCAAGCCCAGTGAAATCGCGCCGGTCAACGCCATGATGCTGGCCCAGATCATTCACGAAGCCGGGCTGCCGCCGGGCGTGTTCAACCTGGTCAATGGCCTGGGGCCGGTGGTGGGCGAGGTGCTGGCCACGCACCCCGAGGTCGACATGCTCAGCTTCACCGGGTCCACCCGCGCCGGCAAGCGCGTCAGCGAACTGGCCAGCCAGTCGGTCAAGCGGGTGGCGCTGGAACTGGGCGGCAAGTCGGCCAGCGTGATTCTGGACGACGCCAACCTGGAAGCGGCCGTCAAGGGCACCGTGTCTGCGTGCATGCTCAACAGCGGCCAGACCTGCTCGGCCCATACCCGCATGCTGGTGCCGGCCAGCCGCTACAACGAAGCCCGGGCGCTGGCCCAGGCCGCCATCGCCAAATTCAGCATCGGCCCCAGCCTGGACGAAAGCAGCAAGCTCGGCCCGCTGGTGAGCAGCGCCCAGCGCGACCGGGTGCTCGGCTTCATCCGCACCGGCATCGAGGAGGGTGCCGACGTGATTGCCGGCGGCGCAGAGGCGCCGGCCATGGCCAGTGGCTATTTTGTGCAGCCCACCATTTTGGGCATCAAGGCCAGCGACACGCTGGCCCAGGAAGAAATCTTTGGCCCGGTGCTGGTGGTGATTGCCTACCAGGATGAAGACGAGGCCGTGCGCATCGCCAACAGCACGATTTACGGCCTGGGCGGCGCGGTCTGGAGCGGCAGCGACGAGCACGCGCTCAAGGTGGCGCGGCGCCTGCGCACCGGCCAGGTCGATATCAACGGCGGGCCCTTTAACGGCAATGCGCCGTTTGGCGGCTACAAGCAGTCGGGCAACGGGCGTGAAAACGGTGTCTATGGGTTTGAAGAGTTCCTCGAGTTCAAGGCGCTGCAGTTCAAACCCAGCCCGGCCTGAATCCCGGCGCCGCCGCGCCCTGCGCAACGTCAGTTTCAATACGAGTACATATGGTGTAATCACCCGCAACACCCACCCGCAGGCGCAGCCCACTTTC
The DNA here is from genome assembly GCF_031411155.1 of Polaromonas sp. Classification (GTDB taxonomy): domain Bacteria; phylum Pseudomonadota; class Gammaproteobacteria; order Burkholderiales; family Burkholderiaceae_C; genus Polaromonas. Next base: position 6,029 of record NZ_JANOAL010000278.1, read on the forward strand.
CATGGCAGAAGTCACCGTCGTTTTTGCCGATCTCACCGGAAGCACAGCGATCTTTGAATCGCTGGGTAATGCCAAGGCGACGCAGGCCATCACCGGGCTGACTCACTGGGTCGGCAAGGTCTGCCACGCCCACAAGGGGCGGGTTGTCAAATACCTGGGCGACGGCGTGCTGGCGGTGTTTCCGGTCAACAGCCAGGCGCTGGACGCGGTGACCGAAATGCAGCGGCGGCACCTGGACCGGCTTCGCAGCTGGCCCGACCCGCTCAAAATGCGGCTGCAGATTGGCATGGCCCGCGGCCAGATCGTCGAGCAGGACGGCGACTGCTTTGGCGATGCGGTCAATGTGGCCTCGCGCCTGAGCGACCTGTCGGGCCCGGACCAGATTCTGGCCACCGATGCGGTCATCAACCAGCTGGCGCCCAACAGCCCGGTGCGCTCGCGCAGCCTGGGGCCGATGACCATACGGGGACGCGTCGAGCCCTGCGACGTGCATCGGATCGAGTGGCAAAACGAGGTGCTGTCCGATTTTTTGACGGTGGCGGCAAGCCTGGCGCCTTCGGTTTTTTCCCCCTCGACCGCACCACCCGAACGCATCGAGTTGTCGTGGCTGGACGTGAACGCCAGCTTTGGCGTGGAGCAGCTGCCGGTTTTTCTGGGGCGCGACCTTGACGCCCAGTTCGTGGTGCAGGACCCGCGGGTTTCGCGCAAGCACGCCAAAATCGAATGGCGCGCCGGCAAGTTTTACCTGCAGGATGTCAGCAGCTATGGCACCAGCGTGCGCTTTGGTGGCACCGGCGCCGTGGTCACGCTGCGCCGGCAGGAGTGCGTGCTGCTGCAGGACGGCGAAATCGCCATGGGCGGCCCGTTTGAAGACTTCACCGTGCCGACCGTCAGTTTCAGGTTTTCGGCGGCCCGCGCAGGTCGTCCCAAATAAGGGCCGCCCGCGGGGCGGTCCTTGTGTCTGCGCCGGTCATGCCTGTTCACCGGGAGAGCCCTCTTGATCTGGTTTAAACGCCTTGCCGCGGCCCTGTTGCTGCTGCTATTGCTGCTGACGGCGGCGCTGGCCGTCTATGCGTACCGGGCGCTGCCCGCGCTCGATGGCGAGCTGACGGCCGCCGGCCTGGCCAGCCGCGTGACGGTGGCGCGCGACACGGCCGACGTCACCCACATCCAGGCCCAGTCGGCCCCCGACGCCTGGTTTGCCTTGGGTTATGTGCATGCGCAAGAACGCGGCTGGCAGCTGGAGTTCAACCGCCGCGTGATGCATGGCGAGCTGTCTGAAGTGTTTGGCCCGGCCACGCTGGACACCGACAAGCTGCTGCGCACCCTGGGTGTTGTGCAGGCGGCCGAACGGCAATGGCAAAGCCTGCCGGCCGAGGCGCGCGAGGCGATGCAGGCTTACAGCCAGGGCATCAACGCCTTTTATGCCAGCGCAGCGCAGGCGCTGTCGCCCGAATTTCACCTCTTGGGCGTCAAGCCCGGTGGCAAGTCCGGCAGCGCCTGGTCGCCCACCGACAGCCTGGGCTGGTCGCTGATGATGGCGCTGGACCTGGGCGGCAACTGGGGCACCGAATTTGCCCGCCTGTCGGCCGCCAGAACCCTGGCAACCCGCCAGCTCTGGACGCTGTTTCCGCCCTACCCAGGCGAGCAGCCGGCTTCCAGCGTGGATTTTTCCAGGCTTTATGCGGACCTCGGCGTGTACCGGCCAGGCATTCCGGGCGCTACAAAAACAATAGCTGCTAAGGCACGTAATCATTGGGCTAGAGGTCTATTTGACCAACAAATAGCGCAAAAAACCGCGCCCGGACTGGCGGCCGACATCAACGACTGGGCGGCCAGCCTGGGCCAGGTCGACGGCAAGGGCTCGAACAACTGGGTGGTGGCCGGCTCGCACAGTGCCAGCGGCAAGCCGCTGCTGGCCAATGACCCGCACCTGGGCCTGTCGGCGCCGGCGATCTGGTACTTTGCGCGGCTGCAGGCGCCAGCGGGCAGGGCGGCTGACGGCAGCGCGACGGCGGCGCTGGACGTGATGGGCGCCACCCTGCCGGGCCTGCCGTTTGTGGTGCTGGGCCGCACCCGCAACGTCGCCTGGGGCTTTACCAACACCAACCCGGACGTGCAGGACCTGTACCTGGAGCGCGTCAACCCGGCCAACGCCCGCCAGTACCAAGTGCCCGGCAGCACGGCCGAGGCGGTTTGGGAAGATTTCAAGACCCGCAACGAAGTGATCAGGGTCAAGGGCCAGGCTGATACGCAAATCCTGGTGCGCGAAAGCCGTCATGGCCCGGTACTCAGCGACGTGCAGAAGTCGCATGCCGAGCTGCTGGACACCGGCAAGTACGTGCTGGCCCTGCGCTGGAGCGCGCTGGATGCCGACAACCAGACCGTGCTGGCCGGTCTGCGCGCCAATTACGCGCAGTCCTCGGAGGCGCTGCTGGCGGCGTTTTCGGCCTACCACTCGCCGATGCAAAACCTGGTCGTGGCCGACACCACAGGCCGCGTTGCCTTCAAGGCCATCGGCAAGGTGCCACTGCGCAAACCCGACAACGACATTCTGGGCATTGCCCCGTCTCCCGGCTGGGACGCCAGATACGACTGGGCCGGCTGGCTACCCTATGCGCAAACACCGCAAACCAGCCAGCAGGCGATTGAAGCCAGGGGCTGGTTCGCCACCGCCAACCAGCGCATCACGCCGCCCGGCTACCCCTTCTTCATGGGCCAGGACTGGACCGTGCCCTACCGCCACGAGCGCATCGAACAGATGCTGGCCGCCACGTCCAAACACAACCTGAGTTCGATGCAGGAGCTGCAGGGCGACCTGCTGTCGCCCGCCACGCTCAAGCTGCTGCCGTTTCTGCAGAAAGCCCTGGCAGACACCTCTGTTCATCCACTGGCCGGCGCGGCCCAGGGGGTGCTGACCGGATTTGACGGCGTCATGCGGGCCGACCAGGCCGCGCCGCTGATTTTCGCGGCCTGGGCCGACGAACTCACGCGCGGCGTAATAGGCGGCAAGCTGGGCGAGGCGACCTTCAAGGCGCTTTACGGCAAGCGCCATTTCAGAAGCGCCATCGAAGACATCATGGCGCGCGACGATACCGACTGGTGCGGCAAGCCCGGCTGCGCGGCGGCGTCTGCGCTGGCGCTGAAGCGGGCATTGAGCCGTCTGCAAATTGACTACGGCGACCAGGTCGGCCAATGGACCTGGGGCGCGGCCCACAACGCCTTGTCGGCCCACAAACCGTTTGGCAATGTGCCCGCGCTGGCGCGCTTTTTTGATGTGCGGGTGCCCACCGGCGGCGATGCCTTCACCGTCAACGTGGGCCAGTACTGGGCCAACGACGAAAAGTTGCCCTTTGCCA
>NZ_JANOAL010000279.1:0-1863 GCF_031411155.1 Polaromonas sp.
CCGGCCAAGGCGCCGCTGCGCCTGAAGCGCCGGATCGAGGAAAACGACGGCAGCGTGGCGGTGCAAAAAAGGTTTGTGGCCGACCAGGACCAGGAAAAGCTGCGCATCAACCAGCGCTTTGACGAGGAGCTGGTCAAGCTCAACCGGCTCTGGGCGCTGGGCGGCGGGGCGCCGGCCATGGCAGAGGCGCCCGATGCCTCCGCCAAGGCCGCCGTCAAGAAATGATTTTGCGGGTCAAACAGGCCTCTAGCCCAGGGAAAACGTGCGCCTATAGCTATCGTTTTAATAGCAACCAAGGGCCTGAGCCGACCCGGCGTTTGACCGCCTGGCGTTCCGGATTCAAGCCAGTTTTTGCTTCAGCAGTGCGTTGACCTGCGCCGGATTGGCCTTGCCCTGGGTGGCCTTCATGGCCTGGCCGACCAGCGCGTTGAAGGCCTTGGCATTGCCGGCCTTGACCTCTTCGACGTTTTTGGCGTTGGCGGCCAGCACCGCGTCGATGATGGTCTCCAGCTCGCCGCTGTCGCTCATCTGCTTGAGGCCCTTGGCGGCTATCAGCGCATCCACGTTCTGGCCTTCGCCGGTCCACAAGGCCTCAAACACCTGGCGGGCGGCGTTGTTGGAGATCGTGCCGTCGGCAATCCGGCCTATCAGTGCGGCCAGTTGAGCCGCGTTAACGGCCGAGGCCTCGATCGACTTTTCCTCGGCATTGAGGCGGCGTGACAGCTCGCCCATGACCCAGTTGCTGGCCAGCTTGGGCTGCTTGCTGGCGGCGGCCACGGCCTCGAAGAAGGCGGCTGTGGCCTTGCTCTGCGTCAGCTGGCCCGCGTCGTACTCCGGCAGGCCGTAGTCGGCCACAAAACGCGCCGCCATCACGCGCGGCAGTTCGGACATCTCGGCACGGGTTTTCTCCACCCAGTCACGCCCAATCACCAGCGGCGGCAGGTCCGGGTCGGGAAAATAGCGGTAATCGGCCGCGTCTTCCTTGCTGCGCATGCTGCGCGTTTCGCCGGTTTCCGGGTCGAACAGCACGGTCGCCTGCTGAATCGTGTGGCCGTCCTCGATCTGCCCGATCTGCCAGCGTATTTCGTAGTCCATCGCCTGCTGCATGAACTTGAAGCTGTTCAGGTTCTTGATTTCGCGGCGCGTGCCGAGCGGGCCGCCGGGCTTGCGCACCGAGACGTTGGCGTCGCACCTGAAGCTGCCTTCCTGCATGTTGCCATCGCAAATGCCAATCCAGGTGACGATTTTGTGCAGCTCTTTGGCGTAGGCCACGGCCTCGGCCGAGGAGCGCATGTCGGGCTCGGTGACGATCTCCAGCAGCGGCGTGCCGGCGCGGTTCAAATCGATGCCGCTTTGGCCTATGAAGTCTTCGTGCAGCGATTTGCCGGCATCTTCTTCTAAATGGGCTCTAACCAGCCGTACCGATTTCTTTTCGTCGCCGAGGAAAAACTCCACCACGCCGCCTTGCACCACCGGAATCTCGAACTGGCTGATCTGGTAGCCCTTGGGAAGATCGGGGTAAAAGTAGTTTTTTCGCGCAAACACGCTGCTTTCGGCAATGTGGGCGTTCACTGCCAGGCCGAACTCAATGGCGCGCTGTACCGCGCCCTTGTTCATCACCGGCAGCGCGCCGGGCAGGGCGAAGTCCACCGCCGAGGCTTGGGTGTTGGGCTCGGCGCCAAAGGCGGTCGAGGCACGGCTGAAAATTTTCGACTGCGTGGTCAGCTGGGTGTGGGTTTCGAAGCCGATGACGACTTCGTAGCCTTGGACCAGCAGGAATTTCGCGTCTTTGCTCATGTCAAAACTCGTGGTGTTTTCTGGTGCCAGTCCGTTGCCATCTGAAACCGGTGCGCCGCGCCCAGC
>NZ_JANOAL010000280.1:0-5337 GCF_031411155.1 Polaromonas sp.
AGCGTCATGGCCCATTCCTGGTGCAGCATGGTTTTGGTCATGCCGTGCGCAAAGGTCGGGCCGCTGGCGAGTTCCTGCGCCAGTGTCTGCGCCGCGCCCAGCAGCGCTTGCGGCTCGTGCAGGGCGTTGAAAAAGCCCCACTGCAGGCCTTCCTGCGCGCTCATGGCGCGGCCGGTGAACAGCAGCTCCGAGGCGCGGCCCTGGCCGATCAGGCGCGGCAGCAGGGCGCAGGCCCCCATGTCGGCACCGGCCAGCCCGACGCGGGTGAACAAAAAGGCGGTCTTGGCGTTGGCCGTGCCGAGACGCAGGTCGGCGGCCAGCGCCATCATGGCGCCGGCGCCGGCGCAAATGCCGTCAATCGCCGCCACGATGGGCTGCGGGCACAGCCGCATGGCCTTGATCAGGTCGCCGGTCATGCGGGTGAACTCCAGCAGCTCGGGCATGCGCATTTTGGTCAGCGGGCCGATGATTTCATGCACATCGCCGCCCGAGCAGAAGTTGCCGCCGGCGCCGGTCAGCACGATGGTTTTGACATCGGTGGCGCTGTTCAGCGCGCGGAACAGGTCGCGCAGCTCGGCATAGGAGTCAAAGGTCAGCGGATTTTTGCGCTCGGGGCGGTTCAGCGTCAGCGTGGCCACGCCGGCCTCAAACGCGTAGGCGAAGTGTCGGGCCTGGTGGCCGGCCAGCGCATTGAATTGCGCCTGCATCGGGTTGCCGGGGCGGATGTAGTGCTTCATACGGGTTCCAGTCTGCTTTCGGTGAGTTGTTGGCCGGCCTGCTGGTTGTGGTGGTGCTTGACCTTGCCCAGCAGCTTGTGCAGCGACTCGACCTCGCGCGGCGACAGGGTTTCAAAGGCCGCCACAATCCAGGCCTCGTGCTGGCGCGCCATCTCGTCAAAGGTTTTGCGGCCGCGCGGCGTCAGCCGCACCCGGTAGGCGCGGCGGTCGCCTTCCACCTGGGCGCGCTCCACCAGCCCCTCGGCCACCAGCTGGTCGGTGATGCCGGTGACGTTGCCGCCGGTCACCATCATGCGGCGCGACAGCTCGTTCATCTTCAGGCCCTCGGCGCTGCGTTCCAGCTGCGCCATCAGGTCAAAGCGCGGCAAGGTGGTGTCGAACTGCTCGCGCAGCTGGGTCCGCACCTGCTTTTCCACCAGCTGGGTGCAGGTCAGCAGGCGCAGCCAGAGCCGCAATGCTTCGGGGTGTTCGCTGTGGCCTCGGGCTTCCAGGTCCATGGGGTTTCTCCGGTATGTTTTGCTATTTATTTGATAGCTTCTTGTGCGCGTTCTGTCTGGGCTAGAGCCTCTTTTTGCTTCGAAAGCTCGCGGTACAGCTGGTCCCGGCCGCTGAGGTACTGTTTGGGCCAGTCCACGGCCCGGCTTTGCAGCTTGGCGGCCTCGTGCAGCGTCCAGGCCGGGTCGGCCAGGTGCGGGCGGGCCAGCGCGCACAGGTCGGCGCGGCCGGCGGCAATGATGCTGTTGACATGGTCGACTTCGGAAATCGCCCCCACCGCAATGGTCTGGATGCCGACCTCGTTGCGGATGCGGTCGGCAAACGGCGTCTGGTACATGCGGCCGTAAACCGGTTTGGCCTGGCGCGTGGTCTGGCCCGAGGACACGTCGATCACATCGCAGCCCGCCGCCTTGAACAGCCGGGCCACCACGATCGCGTCGTCGGGCGTGTTGCCGCCCGGCGCCCAGTCGTGCGCGGAAATGCGCACGCTCATGGGCAGGTGGGCCGGCCAGACTTCGCGCATGGCGCGAAACACCTCGAGCGGGTAGCGGCAGCGCTTCTCGATGCTGCCGCCGTATTCGTCGCTGCGCAGATTGGTCAGCGGCGTGATGAAGCTTGAGAGCAGGTAGCCGTGGGCGCAGTGCAGTTCCAGCCAGTCGAAGCCGGCGCTGGCGGCGCGCCGGGTGGCGTCCACAAACTGCTGCCTGAGCGCTTCCATGTGGCTGTGCGTCATGGCCTGCGGCGTCTGGTTCTGCTCGCCATAGGCCACGGCACTGGCCGACAGCACCGGCCAGTTGGCATGCGGCCCGCCGGCGGGCAACGGCTCGTCGGCGTCTTCCCAGCCCACCTGGGTCGAACCCTTGGGGCCGCTGTGGCCCAGCTGCAGGCCGATCTTGGCCGTGCTCTGGCCGTGCACGAAATCCACAATGCGCTTGAAGGCCGCCTCTTGCGCGTCGTTCCACAGCCCGGTGCAGGCCGGCGTGATGCGGCCCTCGGGATTCGGGCTGGTCATCTCCACCATCACCAGGGCCGCGCCGCCGAGTGCGCGCGCGCCCAGGTGCACCAGGTGAAAGTCCTGCGGCACGCCATCGACGGCGCTGTAGGTCGCCATCGGCGAGCACACCACGCGGTTCTTGAGCTCGATGCCGCGCACCTTGAACGGCGTCAGCATGGGCGGCACGGGATGGCCCCCACGCTCCGCGGCGTTGCCTGCTGCGCTGCCCCCCGAGGGGGCTGCCCCGCTTTGGGGCGGCCCGGCGTCGGTGCGCCCGCCAGCCAGCCAGGCTTCATAACCTTCCAGCCACTTCGCATCGCGCAGCCGCAGGTTCTCGTGGCTGATGCGCTGCGAACGGGTCAGCAGCGAGTAGGCGAACTGCTCGATCTGCATGCCGCTGTAGCGGTTGACGTTTTCAAACCATTCGGTCGAGTTGCGCGCCGCGTTCTGGATCTTGAGCACCTCGACGCTGCGGCGCGCCTCATAAGCCTGCAGCACCTGGTCCATGCCGTGGCCGGTGCTGAACTCGGTGGCCAGGTCGATCGCGTCTTCAAGCGCCAGCTTGGTGCCGCTGCCGATCGAAAAATGCGCGGTGTGCGCGGCGTCGCCCATCAGCACAATCGGCACCCGCTTCTGGTTGATGGTTTCGTGGTGCACCCAGCGCTCGCACACCACCCGCGGAAAGCGGATCCAGATCGCCGAGCCGCGCACATGCGTGGCGTTGTTCATGAGGGCGTTGCCGTCGAGGTAGTTGGCAAACAGGCGCTCGCAAAAGGCAATGCCGTCCGCCTGGCTCATCTGGTCCAGGCCGTGCGCCTTCCAGACCGCTTCGGGCGTCTCGACGATGAAGGTCGAGGTGTTGTCGTCAAACTTGTAGGCGTGCGCGGCAAACCAGCCATGGTCGGTCTGCTCAAAGGCAAAGGTGAAGGCGTCGAAGGTCTTGCGCGTGCCGAGCCAGACAAAGCGGCAGGCGCGCAGCTCGACATCGGGCTGGAAGGTGTCGGCATAACGGTTGCGGATGCGGCTGTTCAGTCCGTCGCTGGCCACCACCAGGTCGGCCTGGTACTGGGCGGCAATCGCCTGGTCGTCCTGCACGTCGGTTTCAAACACCAGCGCCACGCCCAGCGCCAGGCAGCGCTCCTGCAGGATATTGAGCAGGCGCTTGCGGCCAATGCCGCAAAACCCGTGGCCGCCCGAGCGCACGCTGCGGCCCTTGAAAAACACCTCGACATCGTCCCAGTGGTTGAAGGCGTCGCCAATCAGCTGCGCGCTGACCGGGTCGGCCGCGCGCAGATTGCCCAGGGTCTGGTCAGACAGCACCACGCCCCAGCCAAAGGTGTCAAACGGGCGGTTGCGCTCGACCACGGTGACCTGATGCGCCGGGTTCTGCAGCTTCATCAGCAGGGCGAAATACAAACCAGCGGGACCGCCGCCAAGGCAAAGAATGTGCATGAATGCTTACCCTCTGAATTAATCTAGTCCTTAATTGTTTATGTTTAAACTAAATTCGTCAAGCGGATATTTCCCGGGGGTCAACCCTGCGCTGGGCGGGAAAGCGGGAAAAAAAGGGGCCGGACTGGCGGCTCTTGCCTCAGGGCGCCTGAAACCCCGCCGCCCGGTAGGTGAGCACCAGCGTATCGCGGTAGCCGCTGCCGGTCGGTTCTTCGGCGGGCAGGATGGGCGTGGTTTCGTGAATCACCCGGGCGTCGTCGAGCAGCAGCGCGGTCAGCGGCTCCCGCATGACAAAGCGCACGCCGTCTGGCCCGTTCGCATCAAAGACACGGGTCTCGCCGCCCTTGACGCCTTGGCGCGCCACCATCAGCACCACCACAAAGTCCACGCCGTCGCGGTGCGCTCCCTCGGGCGTGGGGCGGCCGACGCCGCCGGCGGTGTCGATGCGGAACTGGTGCGCCTCGATGTGCCAGCGCTCAACGGGCTGAGTCGGCTGGACCTGCGCAAACAAGCGCCCCAGGCTGGCCAGCAGTTCGGTCCAGGCAGTCGACTCGGCCACGGCGGGCTCGACCGGGTCAAACCAGCGCTCAAAGCCGCCATGCAGGGCGTTGTAGTCGGTCGGCTGCCAGTGGGCGCGGTGCGGTGTCTGCAGCAGTGTGCCGGCGGCCAGCGTCTGGATGAAACAGGCATGGCGGCGTTTGCGGTAGTGCCCGCCGTCCTTCAGGTGGGCATCGGGCGGCAGCCGGTTCCAGCTATCGGTCAGCTGTGCCCAGCCCTGCGCCCACTGCGGCTCGGGCAGCTGCAGGCTGGTGGCAAAGTCGGCGGGCAGCAACAGGCTCAGGCCGTCCTGGCGCAAGGCCTGGGCGGGCGGTTTTTGAACGGTGGCGATATTGAACATGCGGCCTATTTTGCTATAGCCGCGCCGCGCCTGCGCAGGGCAAGGGCGCTTGCCAGGGGCGACAAAGCCGCTGACGGCGAACCGGAACATAGCGGAACCCGCAGGCACAAACCGGGTCAAAACTGAAGCGGATTCAACCTACATACAGGGTGTAAAAAACTGCCCATAATGACCAGACAAATCAACCAGAGGGGTCTTCCATGCTGTACAAATTCAAATCCAAGGACGCAGGCGACGTGATCATGCTGGAGGCCAACGGGCGCCGGGTGCTGGAAATCATTGGCAAGCAGGCCGGGCCCAAGGGCATCATCCTGCCCGAGCAGATGCCCGCCGCCATCCAGGCGCTGGAGGCGGCGATTGCGCTGGAACAGTCGGGTGACGACACCGCGGGCGCGGTGCCCGGTGACGGGCTGGGCCTGCATCAGCGCGCACTGCCGTTCATCGAGATGCTCAGGCGCAACCACAAGTCCGGCCACGAGGTGGTCTGGGGCGTTTAAGCGCAGTCCGCTATTGGCCCGCGCCTGGGCGTTAAAAAGCCCCGTCACCGGGGCTTTTTGGCAGGCAACGCGATGCCTGCCGGGCTCAGTCGACCTTGGCGCCCGATGCCTTCACCACCTGAGCCCATTTTTTGTGCTCGGCATTGATGAAGGCGCCGAACTGCTGGGGCGTGTTGCCGCCCGGAATGGCCCCTTGCGCCAGCAGTTTTTCCTTGATCGCCGGCGTGCTCAGCGATTTGGCGACTTCCTGCTGAATCCGGTTGA
>NZ_JANOAL010000281.1:0-6502 GCF_031411155.1 Polaromonas sp.
ATGGATGGCGCCATTCTGGCCGGCAACATCGCCACTGCCAAGAACCCGGCTGACTTCAAACTCGTCGGCGAAGTGCTGAGCGTGGAACCCATCGCCATCATGATCCGCAAGGACGACCCGGCCTTCAAGAAGCTGGGTGACGACACCGTCAAGGAAATGATGAAGTCGGGCGAAATCGCCAAGCTGTGGGACAAGTGGTTCATCCAGCCGATTCCACCGAAGAACACCAAGGTTGGTTATGCCGTCAGCGAAAGCACCAAGGCCGCCTGGAATGCGCCTAACGACAAACCCATGGAAGACTACGTCAAGAAGTAATCCGGCTGCTTGAGCCCGCAAACCCCGCCCTTGACGACCTCGGCGGGGTTTGTTTTTTAGGCGCTTTACACGTTTAATAGCGGAAACCAAATTCATAACAACGGGCTGGAATCACCATGAGCTGGGACTGGAAAGTATTTTTAAACGACGATGGCAGTGGGCGCACCTATCTGGAGTGGATGATGAACGCCTGGGGCTGGACGCTGGCCGTCGCCGGAACCTCCTGGGTCGTGGCCATGGTGTTTGGCGCCCTGTTTGGCACCCTGCGCACCCTGCCCAACAGCCCCTGGCTGGTGCGCCTGGCCAACGCCTGGGTCGAGCTGTTTCGCAATGTGCCGCTGCTGGTGCAGATTTTCATCTGGTACTTCGTCGTGCCCAAGGTGTTCCCGGCCATGAAAGACCTGCCCGGCTTTGTGCTGGTGGTGTTTGCGCTCGGCTTTTTTACCTCGGCACGAATTGCCGAGCAGGTGCGTGCCGGCGTGCAGGCCTTGCCGCGCGGCCAGCGTTATGCCGGCATGGCGATGGGCTTTACCACCGCGCAAACCTACCGTTACGTGATCTTGCCGATGGCGTTTCGCATCATCATTCCGCCGCTCACCAGCGAATCAATGAACCTGCTGAAAAATTCCTCGGTGGCGTTTGCCGTGTCGATTGCCGAACTGACCATGTTCGCCATGCAGGCGCAGGAAGAAACCTCGCGCGGCATCGAGATCTACCTGGCGGTCACGGCGCTGTATGCGGTGTCGGCCTTCGCCGTCAACCGGGTCATGGCCTTCGTCGAAAAGAAAGTCCAGATCCCGGGCGTTGTGGTGGCTGGCGCCACGGGCGGGGGGCACTGACATGCTGGGACTTGACCTGAGTTTTCTGAACTGGGAGATCATCTCCAATTTCGTCGCCAAAGGCTTTTTCTTCAGCATCCAGCTGACGCTGGTGGCCACGATAGGCGGCATCATCCTGGGCACCCTGCTGGCGTTGATGCGGCTGTCGGGCAAAAAAATCCTGATGCTTCCCGCCACCTTTTATGTCAACGGCATGCGCTCGGTGCCGCTGGTCATGGTGATTCTGTGGTTCTTCCTGCTGGTGCCAGCCTCGTTTTACGCGCTGATTCCGGGCGGCAGCAATTACCGCGCCGAGATCTCGGCCATCATCACCTTTGTGGCGTTCGAGGCCGCCTACTTCAGCGAGATCATGCGGGCCGGCATCCAGTCGATTTCGCGCGGCCAGGTCAATGCCGGGCGCGCGCTGGGCATGAGCTATGCCCAGAACATGAAGCTGATCATCCTGCCGCAGGCGTTTCGCAACATGGTGCCGATTTTGCTGACGCAGACCATCATCCTGTTTCAGGACACCTCGCTGGTGTATGCCATTGGCGCCTATGACCTGCTCAAGGGCTTCAGCACCGCCGGCAAGATTTACGGCCGCCCCGAAGAGGCCTACCTGCTGGCGGCGGTGGTGTATTTTGTGATGTGCTTTAGCCTGTCCTACATGGTCAAGCGGCTGCAAAGCCGGATTGCCATCATTCGCTAAGCGGGTGCCGTCAACCCAACCCCCTGATGAAAATCACAAGAACCGCAGATTGGAGTAGATGATGATTGAGATGAAAGAAGTGTCCAAGTGGTACGGTCCCGTGCAGGTGCTCAACAACTGCACGACCAGTATCAAAAAAGGTGAAGTGGTGGTGGTGTGCGGGCCTTCGGGCTCGGGCAAGTCAACCCTGATCAAGACCATCAATGCGCTGGAGCCGTTCCAGAAAGGCCAGATTTTTGTCGATGGCCAGGCGGTGCATGACCCCAAGACCGACCTGCCCAAGCTGCGCAGCCGCGTCGGCATGGTGTTCCAGAATTTCGAGCTGTTTCCGCACCTGAGCGTGACCGAAAACCTGACGCTGGCGCAGGTCAAGGTGCTGGGGCGCAAGCCCGATGAGGCCAAGACCCACGGCCTCAAGTACCTGGACCGCGTCGGCCTGATGGCGCACAAGGACAAGTTTCCCGGTCAGCTGTCGGGTGGCCAGCAGCAGCGCGTGGCGATTGCCCGGGCGCTCAGCATGGACCCGATTGCCATGCTGTTCGACGAACCCACCTCGGCGCTTGACCCCGAAATGGTGGGCGAGGTGCTGGACTGCATGATGGGCCTGGCCACCGAAGGCATGACCATGATGGTGGTCACGCACGAAATGGGCTTTGCCAAGAAGGTGGGCAGCCGCGTCATCTTCATGGACGTGGGCGGCAAGATTCTGGAAGATTGTTCCAAGGACGAGTTCTTCAGCCACCCCGAGAACCGCCAGGCCCGTACCAAGGACTTCTTGAACAAGATTCTGTCGCATTGAACCGGAGGGCCGGCCCGCAAGGCCGGCACCAAGCCGTTATTCGCGTCACTGACACGCTATAGAAAAATGCCTGCCGCTTGCATGACCGCCCCGCGCCCAACCGCGCGCCTTGCCACCGCCCCCCAGGGCGCGGTGCGCGGGCTCGCGGCCGGCTGCGCGGGTTTGCCGGTGCTGTGGCCGCATCAGCCGGCCGCACACCCCTGAGCCTGGCGATCCATCCCTCCCTTTTTCTCTAGCGCTATTTCTGGATCGTCGGGCACCCACCCAGCTGGCTTGCCCGGTAAGCCTTTTCCGGGCGGTATGGATCCAGGTGTCTTTCATGAACGTTGCTTCCCTTCAACCGTCGCCGTCGCCATCGCGCACGCTGACCGAGCTTGACCACATCCGCATTACCAACCTGCTGCGCCATCCGGCCTCGCGGGCGGGTTCCCTCTCAAACGGGGCGGCCCCGGCCGTCCATGAGGTGATCGACGCCGCCGACCTGGTGTCGTCCCACGAGGTGGCGCCCAACGTGGTGACCATGTATTCGCAGGTGCTGATTGCCGACGGCCAGACCGGTGAGCAGCGCAAGCTCACGCTGTGCTACCCGCACGATGCCGAGCCGGCCGCCGGCTTTGTGTCGGTGCTGTCGCCGGCGGGGGCGGGTTTGCTGGGCCTGTCGGTGGGCCAGGTGGCCCGCTGGACTATGCCGCAGGGCGGTGGTCAGGCGTCGGCGGAAATCCTGGCCCTGCTGTTTCAGCCTGAAGACAGCGGCGACTACCTGCTGTAAAAAAGGCCAAACGGCCGTGCCGCCCGGCAAAAATCGGGCGGCAAGGCTGACCGCCGCGCCCGGTCAGCAAAACCGGCGGCAGTGCGACAATTCGGGCCATGACTTCATCCGCCAATACCCTCACCCTGACCCGCCCCGACGACTGGCATTTGCACGTCAGGGACGGCGAAGCCCTGCACACCGTGGTGCCGCACACCGCCGCGCAATTTGGCCGGGCCATCATCATGCCCAACCTGCGCCCGCCGGTTACCACGGCTGCCCAGGCCGTCGCCTACCGCGAGCGGATTCAGGCCGCCGTGCCACCCGGTGTGCGTTTCGAGCCGCTGATGACGCTGTACCTGACCGACAATCTGCCGCCCGACGAAATCAAGCGTGCCAGGGACGCCGGTGTGGTCGCCGTCAAGCTCTACCCGGCCGGTGCCACCACCAACAGCGACGCCGGCGTGACGGATCTGCGCAAGACCTACAAGACGCTCGAAGCCCTGCAGCGTGAAGGCTTGCTGCTCTTGTTGCATGGCGAAGTCACCTCGCCCGAGATTGACCTGTTCGACCGCGAGGCGGTGTTCATTGAGACGCAACTGATTCCGCTGCGCCGCGATTTCCCCGAACTCAAGATCGTCTTTGAGCACATCACCACGAAGGAAGCCGCGGACTACGTGCGTGACGCCGACCGGTTCACCGGAGCCACCGTCACCGCGCACCATCTGCTCTACAACCGCAATGCGATTTTCTCGGGCGGCATCCGGCCGCATTACTACTGCCTGCCGGTGCTCAAGCGCGAAACGCATCGCCTGGCGCTGGTCGAGGCCGCCACCAGCGGCAACGCCAGGTTTTTCCTCGGCACCGACAGCGCGCCGCACCCGGCTCACCTGAAGGAACACGCCAGCGGCTGCGCCGGCTGCTACACCGCCCATGCGGCCATGGAGCTGTATGCCGAGGCCTTCGATGCGGCGGGCGCGCTCGACAAGCTCGAAGCCTTTGCCAGCTTCAACGGCGCCGATTTCTACGGCCTGCCGCGCAATCAGGGCACGATCACCCTGAAAAAGGAAAGCTGGACGCCGCCCGTGAGTTATGCGTTTGGCGAGGCGGAACTGAAGCCGCTGCGGTCGGGTGAAAGCCTGGCCTGGAAGTTTGAAACCCAGCGGAGCACATGATGGACCACAAACCGCGCGTTGCCCTGCTGATTGACGCAGACAACTCGCCCGCGTCCAAAATCGACCTGATCCTCAACGAGTTGTCGACCTTTGGCGAGACGAATATCCGCCGCGCCTACGGCAACTGGAAGAAAAGCGAACTCAAGGGCTGGGAGGAAGCGCTGCATGAGCATGCGATTCGCCCGATGCAGCAGTTTGACTATTCCAAGGGTAAAAACGCCAGCGACATGGCCATGGTGATCGATGCGCTGGAGCTGCTTTATACCGATCGGCCCGACGCCTTTGGCATCGTGTCGTCGGATGCCGATTTCACGCCGCTGGTGATGCACCTGCGGGCCAAGGGCGCCGCCGTGTACGGCTTTGGTGCGCAAAAAACGCCGGAGCCGTTTGTCAATGCCTGCTCACGGTTTTTGTACCTTGATAAATTGCGGCCCATTGCCGTCAGCGATGCAACTGGTGCCCAGGGCGACAGCCGGGATGATGGCGAAGCGGTTTCCGCCACGCCGCTGCGCGCCTCGCCGGCGCAGCTCAAGCAGGATGCCCGACTCGTCATGCTGCTGCGCAACGCCGTGCAGGCGGCGGCCGACGACGAGGGCTGGGCGCGCGTGGGCGCGGTAGGCACGCAGATCGCCAACCAGGCCTCGTTTGACCACCGCAATTACGGCTACGCCACGCTGACCAAGCTGCTGGTCGCCACGCAGCTGTTTGAAATCGCCGACGAGGGCAAATCGACCGTGGCGGTGCGAGACAGACGGCTGAACAAAACCGGCCGGGGCTGAGGGCTTGCGGGAGCAAACCTCCATCGCGGCTGTGCCGCCGCTGTCGGCCATCGACTGGAAGCTGCCGTGGCTGCAGCCCTGGCGGGCGCCTGGCGAACAGGTGGCGGGGCAGGTGACTGGCGAGGCGCTGCTGCATCAGGCGCTGAACCAGACGAACCGGTCGCCGGTGCGCTTTGTCGCGCAAACCGCCTTGCCGCCCGGCCAGGCCTACGAACAGTTCATCTTCGACACCGGCAGCGTGCCCACGCGCGATAACCTGCACGATTTCTTCAACGGTCTGTGCTGGATGTGGTTTCCGCGGACCAAGACAAAACTCAACCAGCTGCAGGCCGCCGAAATTGCGCGGGCCGGCGTGCAGCGGGTGCGCGGCCCGGTGCGCGATGCGCTGACCCTGTTTGACGAGAATGCGGCCCTGCTGTCGGCGCCCGATGCGCTGTGGGACGCGCTGGCGGCCCGGGACTGGCGGCGTCTCTTTGTTGACCTGCGCCCGCTCTGGCAGCAGGCCAGTCTCGTGCTGTTTGGCCATGCCCTGCTGGAAAAGCTGGTTTACCCCCGAAAACCGATCACGGCCCACGTCTATCGTGCGCAGGTAGCTATGAATTCAATAGCAGAGCTGGATGCCTGGCTGGCGGCCGACCTGAGCGCGGACAAGCTGGCCGGCAAGCCTTTTTTGCCCTTGCCGGTGCTGGGTGTGCCCGGCTGGTGGCCGGAAAACGAAAACTTTTCCTTTTATGATGACTCTCTTGTGTTTCGTCCGCGGCGGCTGCCAGAACAACCCAACTACAGATAAAAACAGCCGCTTACACCCGCTGGCGCAGCTTGAGAGGGCTTGATAAGCCAAAAGCCAGCCGCATATCCTGCGCACGGCGGACCTTCATTACCGACCCCACGGAGAATCCATGAAACGTATATTGTTATTTATCCTGACCAACGTGGCCGTGGTGGCCGTGCTGGGCATTGTGGCCAGCCTGCTGGGCGTTAACCGTTTCCTCACGGCCAATGGCCTGAACCTGACGGCGCTGCTCGGCTTTGCGCTGGTCATGGGTTTTGGCGGCGCCATCATCTCGCTGCTGATCAGCAAGCCGGTGGCCAAGTGGAGCGCCGGCGTGCGCATCATCAATGACTCGCAGAATGGCGATGAAGCCTGGATTGTCGAGAC
>NZ_JANOAL010000282.1:0-9270 GCF_031411155.1 Polaromonas sp.
CTGCACCACGGCCAGCGGCAGCGCCTCGGCATCGACCTTCAGCCCGACCGCCAGCGCCAGCGCCGGCGAGACGTTGCTGCTGATGACCTCATGCAGGCGCAGGGTGTCGGTCCACTTGGCCTCGTCGCCAAAGGTGTCGAAACGAAAGATCTGCTGGCCCTGCACCACCAGCGCGGCCTGTGCGGCGGCGGCGGGGTCGGGCGGCGCGCTGTCCGAGGAGCCTCCGCATGCCGCCAGCAGGGCGGCGGCGGCGACCGCCGCGATGAGGGCGGGGCCTGAGCCGGTCAGTCCTCGTTGCCAGCGTGCCGGGCGGCTGCAGGCCTTGAGACACACAATGTCCGCAGCGGGCTGTTGCACGGCGACGGCATCTACAAACAACGCGATGTTGCTCATGGCGGCTCCTTTTGGCACGGGTGGATGGGGTGATTCAACAATAGGAAGTCCCCTGCTCCCCGACTACCGGACTGCATCGCCAGTCGCGGTAGTGGCTGTCCTACGCATGCGCTGGCCGCACCTTGACTTGCCCGCGAAGACAGTTCTCGCCCACGGTTGCGTCCCCACCGCCGGTGCGCGACGGGCCCGAAGCCGAGCGCATCAACGGCAAACCCTGGGGCAAACCGCCGCCGGGAACGGTTCAGACCGTTTCAGGCAGACCGCTGTGCAGTGAACGCGTGATGGCCAGCCCGATGCGGGTGGCTTCCAGCGCGTCCGCCAGCGTGAGGGCCAAGGCTTGCTCGCCCCGGCAGGCCGCGACAAAGGCCGCCATTTCGGCCGCAAAAGCGGTCTCGAAGCGCTCGTAGAAATCTTTCACCACGGCGTGGCGTACCCCGTGGCCGTCACTGCGAACCACGCGATCACGCGCGGCATGTTCGCCCACGGTCAGCTTGCCCGTGGTGCCAATCACTTCGGTGCTGGTCTCGTGGCCATGCGCCATGGTGCGGGAGGCATACAGCACCGCGCGTGCGCCGCCCTCGAACTCCACTATCGCCATGCCGTTGTCCACATCGCCAAACTCCGCCAGCGCCGGATGCAGGGCAATGGTGCCTGTGGCAAAGGCCCGCAAGGCCCGGGGCTTGCCCAGCATCCAGCGCGCCAGGTCGATGTCGTGCACGCTGCAGTCCATGAAAATGCCCCCTGAGGTTGGGGCAAAACGCACGAAGAAGCCTTCCGGGTCATTCTGGTCGCAGGTTTGCGACCGGACCAGGAAGGGCCGGCCGATCTCGCCCGCAACGATGCTCGACTGGGCGCTCACGTAGCTCGGGTCGAAGCGCCTGACAAAGCCGACCATCGCGACCTGTGCGGGGTGCTGCTGCGCAACCGCCAGCACCCGCTCGCAGTCCTCGACATTCAGGGCCAGGGGCTTTTCCACGAACACATGCTTGCCCGCCTGCAGCGCCGCAATGGCCTGGCTGGCATGCAAGGTGGTCGGCGTCGCCAACACGATGGCGTCCAGTGCCGGATCGGCAACGAAAGCGTCAAAGTCCTCGTACAGCCGCTCCACCCCCAGTTGTTCCCCGGCGAACGCGCGTTCACTGGCCGTCGGGCTGCAGGCGGCCACCAGTTGGCAATGGCGGGTCCGGAACGCCAGGGCTTCTGCGTGGCGTTGGCCCAATCGGCCCAGGCCGGCGATACCCACTCTCAACATCTTGGGATTCATGCTTGTCTCCTTCAAAATTCCACCGCCTGGCCAGACGCGGCGCTTTGTGCGGCCGCGTCAGCCAGTACCTGGGCCCGCACACCGTCCTCGATGGTGGTGCGGAAGACGCCACCTGTCTGCAGTTGTTCAAAAAAGTGCTCTATCTCAAGGCGATAGGCCTGCGCATAGCGCTGCAGGAAAAAGGCCTCGGGATTGTCAACGCGGGTGCCCTGCGCGTCGGCCTGCGTCACCTCGCTGGGGCGATGGTTGCCGCACTGCAGCATGCCGGTGGAGCCGATCACCTCGAAACGCTGGTCATAACCGTAGGCGGCGCGGCGCGTGGTGTTGATCTGGCACAGGCGCCCTTTTTTGGTCCTGATGGTGACGGCGGTGCAGTCCATGTCACCGGCCTGCGCGATGGCAGGATCGGTCAGGCAGGAACCGGTTGCGCTGAGCCAGGCGGCTTCGTCGCCGTCACCGCACAGCATCCAGCGAAACACATCGAAGTCATGGATCAGCATGTCGCGGAAAATGCCACCCGAGTTTTTGATGTAGTCGACGGGCGGTGCACCGGGGTCGCGGCTGGTGATGACCAGCATCTCGGGGTTGCCGATGTCGCCCCGGTCCAGGCGCATCTTGGCCTGGTTGAAGGTCGGATCAAAACGGCGCTGGAATCCGATCATGCACGTCACACCCGCCCCGGCCACCGCTTCGGCGCAAGCTTGCGCACGAACAGCCGACAGGTCAACCGGTTTTTCGCAAAAGATGTGCTTGCCCGCCCGGGCGGCACGGATGATGAGATCGCTGTGTGTGGTGGTGGGGCTGCCGATAACGACCGCGTCAATGCCCGGATCGGCAAAGATGTTGTCGATGGAATCGACCCGCGCGCCATGCATTTGCGCCAGCTCCGCGCAGGACGAGGCGACCGGGTCGCTGACGGCCACGAGCTCGACGCCGGCCAAGGCACAGAGGTTGGCGGCGTGGATGCGGCCGATGCGGCCGGCGCCAAACAGGGCTACTTTTTTCATGGATGGGCTTTCAGGAAAGTTCAAACCGCTTGGACGCGGGTGGGTTGGTAATCGAGTTCAAGACGGTAGGCCAAAGCCATGAACAGGCTTTGCGCTACCGCCATGGAATTGGTCAGGGCGCGAAAGCCGAAGACACTGGTTTCCTGCACCAGCAGCGAGCAGGTCGCCAGACGCGCCAGCGGGCTCAGGCGGCTGTCCGTGATGGCGATGATGCGGGCGCCGCGTTCGTGGGCTTGCTGCACGATGCTCTGAGTCTCTTCCGCATACGGGGCAAACGAAATGGCGATCAGCACATCTTCGCGCAGCATGCCGCGCAGCTGCCCGTCCTGCATGCTGCCCATGGATGTGATGTGCAGCACCCGCTTGTCGGTGTGCTGCAAGGCATAGGCCAGATAAGTGGAGACCGCGAACGAACGCCGGGAAGCCATCAACCAGACGGTCTCGGCACCCGCCAGCAGGTTCACTGACTCTTCGAAAGCGGGCTCCTGCAGCGTGCGCTGCAATTCCTCCATCCCGGCGATGCCGCCGCCGATCAGGGCGTGCGCGATTTCGGCGCTGCTCAGATCGCGCGCACCGGACTCGATGGCCTGGCGTATGCGCGACTGGTAGTTGCGGCTGGGCGAAATCTGCTGGGCCAAGCCATCCCGAAACAGCTTTTGCATGGCCGAAAAACCGCTGAACCCAAAATGCTTGGCAAAGCGGACCACGGCCGAAGGCTGGACGTCGCAATGCTGCGCCACTTCCTGGATCGATTGAATCCCCAACTGCGAGCGATGCTGCTCCACATGCCGGGCAATGGCCTTGAGCTGGCGGCTGAGTCCCTCGAAATCCCGCGCGATGGCCTTGAGTAGCGCTTCTTCGGTAACGGGGCGATAGGGTTCAGTGCTCATAAGGTGAATGTTTTTGGCTGGATGACAAATTTAGAAATAATTATCTAACAAATAATAAAAAAAGAAAACTTTGTCTAGGGTTTGTCCTAATTAGAAATATGTTTCTAATTTTGCCGAAGCTCGGTAAAATTTTTCCCAGACTGCGGCGCCACCGCGTCTGATGCCCGGCGACTTCAAGCGCCCGGCAATTTCGGCTATCCACGTTCCCTCACGCTTTCACCACGCTTTCAAGGAGACAACATGAAAACACCCAAGTATTCCCGTCAGGCCGTCCTCAAAACCCTGCTCGTCGGCGCCATGCTGGTCACCGGCAGCCTGGCTGCCGCCCAAACCAAGTTCGCCCTGATCAGCCATGCACCGGATTCCGACTCCTGGTGGAACACCATCAAGAACTCCGTCAAGCAGGCCGGCGAGGACTATGGCGTGCGTGTGGACTACCGCAATCCGCCCAACGGCGACCTGGCTGACATGGCGCGCCTGATTGAACAAGCCGCCGCCCAGGGCTATGACGGCGTGATTGTCACGATCGCCGATTTCAACGTGCTGCAGGGCGCCATCAAGAAGCTCACCGACAAGAAGATCCCGGTCATCACCATCAATTCAGGCACGACCGAACAAAGCGAAAAACTGGGCGCCGTCATGCATGTCGGCCAGCCTGAGTATGCCGCCGGCAAGGGTGCCGGCGAACGCGCCAAGGCCGACGGTGTCAAGAGCTTCCTGTGCGTCAATCACTATGCCACCAACCCCGCTTCATTCGAGCGTTGCCGCGGCTTTGCCGATGCCATCGGGGCCGACTTCAAGAAAAGCACCATCGACTCGGGCGACGATCCGACCGGTGTCGAGGCCAAGGTTTCCGCCTATCTGCGCCAGAACCCCGGCACCAACGCCGTGCTCACCCTGGGCCCCACCTCTGCGCATCCCACGCTCAAGGCGCTGGAGAAAAACGGCCAGAAAGGCAAGCTGTGGATGGCCACCTTCGACCTGTCGGATGAAATTTCCAAGGGCATCAAGGATGGTTCCGTGAAGTTCGGCATCGACCAGCAACCCTACCTCCAGGGCTATATCCCGGTGGCCGTGCTGGCCACCATGAAAGCCACCAACAGCACGGACCTCGCCAAGGTGGCCGCCGCGGTCAAGGCCAACAGCAAGACCATGGCTCGCTTCACCGAGTACGGCTTGACCCCAGCCTACGGCGACCGCCACATCGGCTCCGGCCCGGGCTTCGTGACCAAGGACAACATCGGCAAGGTTGAGAAATACGCCGGCCAATACCGCTAATTTGCAAACCGCCGGCAAGGCGCCAGCGCGCTTTGCCGGCTACCAAGGCCTGACCCTCAATGACTGCTACCCCCATGAACCCCCAAGCCACGAAACCCGCATCCACGGCACAGGACGATGACCGGGTGCGACCGGTAAGCCGCCTGCGCAAGCTGATGTCCCGTCCCGAGTTTGGCGCGCTCGCCGGCACCGTGCTGGTGTTTGTCATTTTTGGCCTGAGCGCAGGCGGCTCGGGCATGTTCAGCGCCGAAGGCATCATCAACTGGAGCACCGTCGCCGCCTACCTGGGCGTGCTGGCCGTGGGCGCCGCGCTGCTGATGATCGCGGGCGAATTCGACCTCTCGGTGGGCTCGATGATTGGATTCGGTGGCATGCTGCTTGCGATCCCCGCCCTCTACTGGGGCTGGCCGATTTGGCTGTCCGCGATTTTCACCTTTGGGGTGGCCTTGGGCCTGGGCTGGCTCAATGGCTGGATTGTGGTGCGCACCGGACTGCCTTCATTCATCGTGACGCTGGCTTTTTTCTTCATCCTGCGCGGCCTGTCACTTGCCGTATCGGTCATCTTCACCGGCAAGACCATCCTCAGCACCAACGGCGATCTGGTGTTGCGTGACATGATCGCCCACGATCCGCTGATTTCCTTCCTGTTCCATGGCTACACCCTGACGGGTTTGTTCGATGCCCTGGCCAGTGCCGGCGTGCTGGCCGTTCGCGATGGCGGCAAGGCACTTGCCATCGGTGTTCCCAAGGCCGTGCTGTGGTGGCTGGCGCTGACGGCCGCGGGGGCATTTGTGCTGACCCGCACGCGTGTGGGCAACTGGATTCAAGCCATAGGCGGCGATGCCAACGCCGCCAAGAACGTGGGGATTCCGGTGGCACGCGTCAAGATTGGCCTGTTCATGCTGATGGCGTTCTGCTCCACGGTCTTCGCCATCCTGCAAGTCGCGGATGCCGGCTCGGCGGCCGCCGACCGGGGCCAGCAAAAGGAGTTCGAGGCCATCATTGCCGCGGTTATCGGGGGCTGCCTGCTCACCGGCGGCTATGGCTCGGTGATCGGGGCCGCATTTGGTGCGCTGATTTTCGGCATGGTGCAAATCGGCATCGGCTATACCAGCATCGACAACAACTGGTACCGGGTTTTCCTCGGATTGATGCTCCTGGTCGCGGTGCTGTTCAACAACTTCATTCGCACACGATTCGCGCTGGGCAAGCGCTAACCACCACAGGGGCACAGCATGAGCGACTACATTCTCCAGCTCGAGGACATCAGCAAGTTTTTTGGCTCCGTGATCGCCCTCAACGGCGTGACACTGCGCCTGCGCCGTGGCGAGGTGCATTGCCTGCTCGGCGACAACGGTGCGGGCAAATCCACGCTGATCAAAACGCTGGCCGGTGTCCATGCACCGGACAAGGGCGAGTACCTGGTAGAGGGCCAGGCTGTGCGCTTCGGTTCGCCGCGCGAGGCACTCGATCTTGGCATCGCGACCGTTTATCAGGATTTGGCGCTGGTGCCATTGATGAGCGTGGCCCGCAACTTCTTCATGGGCCGGGAGCCGATCAGGAAAATCTTTGGGCTGCTGCCGGTCATGGATCACGAACTGGCCGCCAGAACGGCCAGCGAAAAACTCACGGAAATGGGCATCCGGATTCGGGATGCCGACCAGATGATAGGCACCATGTCCGGCGGGGAGCGGCAATGCCTGGCGATCGCACGCGCCATCCACTTCGGTGCCAAGGTACTGATTCTTGACGAGCCTACGGCGGCGCTCGGCGTCAAGCAGTCCGTCAATGTGCTCAAGCTGATTTCCAAGGCACGCGCACGCGGCATTTCAGTCATTTTCATCACGCACAATGTCAATCACGCCTACCCGATTGGTGACAGCTTCACGCTGCTCAACCGCGGCAAGTCCCTGGGCAGCTACCTGAAACAGGAGGTGAGCAAGGACGAGGTACTGAACATGATGGCTGGCGGCCAGGAGATGCAAAAGCTCATGGCCGATCTCGATGGCGTAACGATTTAAGGTCATGATGACAACATTGAATTTTCCTCCGCCTCGCCGCATCGACCTGGCCTGTCTGGGCCGGCTGGCGGTTGACTTTTATGCCCAGCAGTTCGGCAGCCGGCTGGAAGATGCGCGCAGCATGGCCATGTACCTGGGCGGCAGCTCCGCCAACCTGGCGTTCGGCGTGGCCCGTCTGGGTCTGAAAAGCGCGATGATTTCCCGTGTCGGCGATGAGCAAATGGGGCGCTTCCTGAGCGAGACCCTGCGGCGCGAAGGTTGCGACACCAGCCAGGTGCAAGTGGACCCGGAGCGCCTGACCGCGCTGGTCTTGCTCGGGTTGAAAGACCGCGACACTTTTCCCCTGCTGTTCGTGCGCGAAAATTGCGCCGATATGGCGATCGATGCCAGCGAAATCAGCGAAGACTTCATCGCCCAATGCCGCGCGCTCGCCATCACCGGCACGCATCTGTCCACCCCCGGTACACGTCGCGCATCGCAGGCGGCGCTGGACCATGCGCGCAGGCACGGCCTGGTGCGAATCCTCGATATCGACTACCGCCCGGTGCTGTGGGGTTTGACGGCACGCGGCGCCGGTGAAAACCGCTATGTCGCCGATGCGAACGTGACCCGGCAGCTGCAGCAGATGCTGCCCGAGTTCGACCTGCTGGTTGGTACCGAAGAAGAGTTTTTCATTGCCGGCGGCGTGGCGGACGACCTGATCGCCAGCCTGCGCGCGGTGCGTGCGCTCAGTGCCGCGACCCTGGTGGTCAAGCGCGGCGCTTTGGGCTGCAGCGTGATCGAGGGGGCGATTCCCGACGACATCAACGCCGCCCCCACCTTTCGCGGCGAGCGGGTTGAGGTGCTCAATGTGCTGGGCGCCGGTGATGCCTTCCTGTCCGGCCTGATGGCCAGCCTGCTGCAGGGCAAGGACTGGGCGCAGGCGACCCGCGTGGCCAATGCCTGCGGCGCCATCGTGGTGTCGCGCCACGCCTGCTCCGCCGCCATGCCGACACCCGCCGAACTGGCGCACTGGTTCGGCGGCAGCCGCGAGCCCCAGGTCGATGCCGACCGGCAACTGGCGCATTTGCACCGTGTGACGGCGGCGCGGCCCGACTGGAACGACTTGTGCGTGATGGCCTTTGACCATCGCAGCCAGTTCTTTGATCTTGCCCGCGCGGCCGGAGCCAGCGAGTCGCGTATTCCTGAACTCAAAAAATTGCTGGTCAACACCGCCGAACAGGTCGAGCGCAGCCACCAGCTGCAAGGCCATACCGGTGTGCTGATTGATGGCGGCGACTACGGGCGCGACGCGCTCGCCAGCGCCACCGGCCGTGGCTGGTGGGTGGGGCGCCCGGTCGAGTTGCCCGGCTCGCGGCCGCTGCGCTTTGATGGCACGCGCTCGATGGGCAGCGCCCTCATTCACTGGCCGACGGAGCAAGTGGTCAAGTGCCTGCTGCACTACCACCCCGACGATGCCTTTGAGCTGCGGCTGGAGCAGGAAGAAAAAGTGCTGGAGCTGTGGGAAGCCACGCGCGAATCGGGCAACGAGCTGCTGCTCGAAATCATTCTGCCGGTGTCGATGAAGGCCATGACGGCGGCCGGCAAGGAAGACGCCACCGTGCTGCGCGCCATCGAGCGCTTTTACAACCTCGGCATCAAGCCCGAATGGTGGAAGCTGGCCCCCATGCAGGCGGGGGGCTGGAGCGCGCTGCAGGCCCTGCTGGCTGAGCGCGACCCTGGCTGCCGTGGCGCCGTGATCCTCGGGTTGAACCAGTCCTTGCACTACCTGGCCGACAGCTTTGCGCAAGCGACCAATCCGGTGGTCAAGGGCTTCATGGTGGGTCGCACACTGTGGGCCGATGCGTCGCTGCGCTGGTTCAAGGGCGAGCTGGACGACGCCGGTCTCATGAATGAAGTGGCGCACAATTTTGGCGCGCTGGTGGATGCCTGGCGCCACCGGAAAGATGCCGCATGAAAACCCAAAAACTCACCCTGGCCCAGGCGCTGGTGCGCCACCTGGCCGCCCTGCGTGTTGAAATGAATGATGGCAGCGTCCAGCCCTATTGCGCTGGCGTGTTCTCGATTTTTGGCCACGGCAATGTGGCCGGTCTGGGCGAGGCGCTTTGGGCCAGCCGCCATGAGCTGCCGACCTACCGGGCCCACAACGAGCAGGCCATGGCCCATGCGGCCATTGCCTACGGCAAGGCGCAGTTCCGCCAGCGCATCATGGCCGTGACCACCAGCATAGGCCCCGGCGCCACCAACCTGGTGACGGCGGCCGCGCTGGCCCATGTGAATCGCCTGCCGGTGCTGCTGCTGCCGGGGGACAGCTTCAACTCCCGCGCGCCGGACCCGGTGCTGCAGCAGATTGAAGACTTCTCGCAGGGCGACCTGACGGCCAACGATGCGTTCAGGCCCGTGACCCGCTATTTCGA
>NZ_JANOAL010000283.1:0-1888 GCF_031411155.1 Polaromonas sp.
GACCCCAAAACCGGCAGCCACCGGGTCTTTGCCTCGGGCCTGCGCAACCCCAACGGCCTGGGCTGGTCGCCCGAGGGCGGCGCGCTCTGGACGGTGGTCAATGAGCGCGACGAAATCGGCAGCGACCTGGTGCCCGACTACCTGACCTCGGTCAAGGACGGCGCCTTTTACGGCTGGCCCTATAGCTACTACGGCCAGCATGTGGACGAGCGCGTCAAGCCGCCGCGCCCCGATCTGGTGGCCCAAGCCGTGTCGCCCGACTACGCGCTGGGCTCGCATGTCGCGCCGCTGGGCATGGCGTTTTCAGACGGCAAGGCCATGCCCGCCGCGCTGGCCAATGGCGTCTTCGTGGGCGAGCATGGTTCGTGGAACCGCAAGCCGCACAGTGGCTACAAGGTGGTGTTTGTGCCGTTTGCCGGCGGCAAGCCGGCCGGGCTGCCGGTCGATGTGCTGACCGGCTTTCTGAACGCCGAGGGGCGTGCGCATGGCCGGCCGGTCGGGGTGGCGATGGACAAGCGCGGTGCGCTGCTGGTGGCCGACGACGTGGGCAATGTGGTCTGGCGCGTCAGCCGCGCCGCGCCGCGCTAACGGCCGCCGGGGGCCGCCGGACGGCTCCAGCCGCTCGTTTGGAGGTCAAATAAGCCTCTAGCCCAGGCAAAACGTGCGTAGTAAGCTATTAATTTAATAGCAAACTAAAAAAACTCAAAACACCGGCAACACCATGTCGGCGGTGCCGGGGCAGACCCAGCGCGGGTGTTCGCGCGAGCTGTCGATGCAGCCGCCTGACTGGTACACGCCCTTGGGTTCGCGCAGGCGCAGCATCAGTTCCAGCACGCGGGCCGTTTCCTGCGGGTCGGCCCGCGTGGCCTTGACGCCGGCCTCCACCACGCTTTCGTCAATCTGCAGTTCGCCGGCCGCGTCGATGTAGGTGGCGTGGCGCCAGTGAAACAGTTCCAGGCACTTGTCGGTCAGGGTGTAGGGCTGCTCACGCTTCCAGAAATTGGTGAACAGGCCACCGCCCAGGTAAAACACCCAGGAGCCTTCATAGCCGGTCACGTCGGAAGAATGCGCGTCGGGGTTGCGAAACCAGAGCCGGTCGCCCGGCACATAGTACTTGGGCGGCAGCGGCGCCTCCATCGAGCCGTATTCGCGCAAAAACACCTCGTGAAACTGGCCCGACATGATGGCGCGGCGCTCCCACTGCTGCTGCAGGCCGTGCATCAGCGCCGGGTTGCAGTGCGCCAGCTCCTCGGCAATCGCCAGCAAGATCACATACTCGGTGGCCCGGTAGCACGAAAACGAATACAGCTTGCCCGAGGCCTCGGGCTGGGTGGCTTTTTGCAGCGCCGGCACCAGCGCATGGCCGGGCCGCACGGTAAAGCCGCTGTCCTCGTGGTAGGTCCAGCAGTCTTCCGGCCGCTCGGCCTCGGTGGTGTGAAAGGCCAGCGCCGTCTTGCGCGCCGCCTTGACCATGTTGCGCCGAATCCGCAGCGCCGAGGCCAGTTCGGCATGGCCCGGGAACGAAAACGCCACCGGGCCCAGCAGCATGGCCAGCAGGATTTCGCGCTCCAGGTCGTCGGTGCGGTGCTGGGTGTCCAGTTGCAGTTGCCGGGTCAGGCCGGTGGTGTCGTGCCCGGGCGCCCATTGCGCGGCCAGCTCGGCGCGCAGCGCAAAGCCTTGCTCAAACTCCCGCGCAGACCCCGCAGCGGTGGCGCAGGCTTCGGAAATTTCAACCTGGCTGTGCAGGCCCAGCTGCCGCAGCTGGGCCAGAAAGTGGTCGCGGGCGCTGGCCAGGTCAGCCAGGCTGTCGGCGTGAAGGCGAATGCCGCCGGCGTGGGGGGATTGTGGAGGGGCGGCGCTCATGGTGCCGCCGAGTATCTGGGCTTGA
>NZ_JANOAL010000284.1:0-1640 GCF_031411155.1 Polaromonas sp.
ACCGGCGTGTTTGCCGCGATCTCGGCCAGCACCCTGCCCGCCGCCCGCAAGACCATGGACCTGATGCGCGGCGCCGGCCGCAGCGTCTCGTTTGACCCGAACCTGCGCCCCACGCTGTGGGCCAGCCCCGAGCTGATGCGCGAATCCATCAACGACCTGGCCACGCGCGCCGACTGGGTGCTGCCCGGCCTGGAAGAAGGCCGCTTGCTGACCGGCGAAACCACGCCCGAGGGCGTGGCCCGCTTTTACCGCCAGCGCGGCGCCAAACTGGTGATCGTTAAACTCGGCAGCGAAGGCGCGTACTTTGAAGACGCCTCGGGCAGCGGCCATGTGCCGGGCTTTCCGGTGGCCCAGGTGATAGACACCGTGGGCGCTGGCGATGGCTTTGCGGTCGGCGTCATCAGCGCGCTGCTGGACGGCCTGAGCGTGCGCGAGGCGGTGAAACGCGGCGCCTGGATTGGCGCGCGCGCGGTGCAGGTGCTGGGCGACAGCGAAGGCCTGCCGACCCGCGCCGAACTCAACGCAGCAGGGCTCTAAAGAAACCATGACAAACACACGCAAAAAGGTTCTGGTCTTCCGCGAACTGCCGCCCGACCAGCTGGCACGGCTGCAGGCCGAGCACGACGTGACGGTGGCCAACCCGCGCCTGCCGGAACAGGCCGCCGCCTTTCACGCCGCGCTGGCCGGCGCCGAAGGCATGATCGGCTCCAGCTACCCGGTGAACGAAGATTTGCTGGCGGCGGCGCCGCATCTGCAAGTCATCTCCAGCGTCTCGGTCGGCGTTGACAACTATGCCCTGGGCGCCCTGGCGGTGCGCGGCATCATGCTGTGCCACACGCCCGGCGTGCTGACGGAAACCACCGCGGACACGATTTTTGCCCTCATCATGGCCACCAGCCGCCGTCTGGTGGAGCTGGCCAACCATGTGCGCGATGGGCACTGGACGAGCAACATTGGAGAGCGCCTTTTTGGCTGGGATGTGCATGGCAAAACCCTGGGTATTCTGGGCTTTGGCCGCATTGGCCAGGCGCTGGCGCGCCGCGCGGCACTCGGCTTTGGCATGCCGGTGCTGTACCACAGCCGCCGGCCGGTCGATCTGGCCCAAGCGGCGCCCGAACTGGCCGGCAAGGCCAGCCACACGCCACTCGATGAACTGCTGGCCCGCGCCGACATCATTGCCGCCGTGCTGCCCCTGTCGGTGCAAACCCGCGGCCTGATGGGCGCGCGCGAGTTTGCCTTGATGAAGCCCGGCGCGATCTTCGTGAACGGCTCGCGCGGACCCATCGTGCAGGAGCCGGCGCTGCTGGCCGCACTGGACAGCGGCCACCTGCGCGCCGCCGGACTGGACGTGTTCGAGGTCGAGCCCTTGCCGATGGACTCGGCGTTGCGCAACCACCCGAAGGTCACGCCGCTGCCGCACATCGGCTCGGCCACCCACGAAACCCGCCGCGCGATGGCCGAACTCGCCACCGACAACCTGCTGCGTGTGCTGGCCGGCGACAAGCCGACCTCGGCCTACGACCTGCGCACTGCCTAGGAAGCCCCATGCCCCGTTCCATCCCCACCCTGTGCGGCTCCATCATGGGCACGCCCTTCACCTTCAACGTGAAGGTGCACAACGCGGCCTATCAGGCGCTCGG
>NZ_JANOAL010000285.1:0-18380 GCF_031411155.1 Polaromonas sp.
GCGCATGGACACCACGCGCGGCCAAAGTGTGGCCGACTGGCTGGCCGATGCATCCATAGAAACCATGACGGAGGTGATTCGTGAATATGGCGAAGAACGGTTTGCTGGGCAGATTGCAAAGGCGATTGATCGTCGCCGACAAGAGCGGGGCCCTCTTCGAGGCACCGCTGAACTGGCCGAAGTCGTGGCTGGCGCGGTCAAAACCCGCGAGCCGGGCAAGGACCCTGCAACGCGCACATTTCAGGCTTTTCGGATTTTCATCAACGCCGAGCTTGAAGAGCTGCAACAGGCGCTAAACGCGTCGCTGAAAGTACTGCAGCCCGGAGGACGTCTGGTGGTGATCAGTTTTCATTCGCTGGAAGACCGCATCGTCAAGCAATTTATTGCCGGCCATTCGCGCGAGGTGTTTGACCGCCGCGCTCCCTTTGCCGCCCCCAAGGCCATGCGGCTCAAGGCCCTGGGACGTACCAAGCCCAGCGATGAGGAAGTGGCCGGCAATCCGCGGTCACGCAGCGCCGTGATGCGGGTGGCTGAGCGCACCGGGGTGGCGGCATGAAGACCATCCGCCCCCAAGTCGCCCGTGCGAGGGCTGGCACATGACCCGTCTGAACCTGGTCCTTCTGCTGGCCGTGGTCGCCAGTGCGCTGTACCTGGTTCGCACCCAGTATGAGTCGCGCCGACTGTTTGTCGAGCTGGAAAGGGTCACGGCCCAGAGCCGGAAACTGGAGACCGAGAACGAGCGCCTGCAGGTGGAAAAACGCGCCCAGGCGACGCCGCTGCGGGTTGAAAAACTTGCGCGCGACCGGTTGCAGATGCGCACGGCCACGCCCGCCATCACGCAGTACGTGAGCTACCAGGAGGGGCCAGCGACTGGCAATGCCGCAGGTGCGTCCCATGAGTAAGAGCATTCTCTACACCTCCAGCCCCTTGCTGGCCAGCAAGACGCCGGTCTGGCGCAGCAAATTCATCGTGGCCGGCATTGCGCTGGCCTTTGCCGGGCTGGCAGGCCGGGCCGCCTACATCCAGTTTTTTGGCAATGAATTCTTTCAGCGCCAGGGCGAGGTCCGGTTTGCGCGAACGCTGGAGCTGCCTGCCAATCGGGGCCGCATTCTGGACCGCAACGGACTGATCCTGGCCTCCAGCGTGCCGGCGCAGAGCATCTGGGCCATTCCAGAAGACGTTGAGGCGAGCAAATCCCAGCTTGCAGAGCTCGCCCGGCTGCTGGAAATCCCCGCCGCCGAGCTGAAGAAAAAGCTGGGTGATGAGGATAAAACCTTTGTCTGGCTCAAGCGCCAGGTGGATGACCCGGTGGCGCAGAAGATTCTTGCGCTCGACATCAAGGGCATCTATCAGCGCAAGGAATACAAGCGCAAGTATCCCGAGGGCGAGGCGGCCGCCCATGTGGTCGGCTTCACCAACGTCGAGGACAGGGGGCAGGAGGGCATTGAGCTGGCCTTTAACAACGATCTGGCCGGCAAGGCGGGCTCCAGGCGGGTGATCAAGGACCGGCTCGGCCGCGTGGTCGAAGGCGTGGGCGAACAGGTGCCGCCGGTGGAAGGCAAGGACATCCAGCTGAGCGTTGACAGCAAGGTGCAGTTTTTTGCCTACCAGAAGCTGCGCGATGCGGTGACCGCGCGCAAGGCCAAGGCCGGCAGCGTGGTGGTGCTCGATGCCATCACCGGCGAAGTGCTGGCGCTGGCCAATTACCCGAGCTACATCCCCGACAAGCGGCAGAACCTGACCGGCGAGCAGCTGCGCAACCGCGCGTTGACCGACACCTTCGAGCCTGGCTCCACGATGAAGCCGATCACGGTGGCGATGGCGCTTGAGGCCGGCCGGATCAAGCCGCAGACCCTCATTGAAACCGGGCCCGGCCGTTTCAGCATTGGGGGCTTCACCATCAGCGACACCCACAACTACGGCACGCTCACGGTCGAGGGCGTGATCCAGAAGTCCAGCAACGTGGGGGCCCTGAAAATCGCGCAGAAGATGAGCCCGCACGAGATGTGGGACACCTACACCGCGCTCGGTTACGGCCAGAAACCGCAGATTCAGTTTCCGGGCGCCGTGACAGGCCGCCTGCGTCCCTGGAAGACCTGGCGTCCGGTGGAGCAGGCCACCATGGCCTATGGCTACGGGCTGTCGGCCTCGCTGTTCCAGATGGCGCATTCCTACACCTCGTTCGCACATGACGGGCAGATCATTCCGGTCACCATGCTCAAGAGCAGCGAGCCGGCCGTGGGCATCAAGGTGTTTTCTGCGGAAAATGCCCACGCGGTGCGACGCATGCTGCAGATGGCCGCGGCCCCCGGCGGCACCGGCCCGCTGGCTCAGACGGTCGGTTATTCGGTCGGCGGCAAGTCGGGCACCGCGCACAAGCAGGTCGGCAAGGGCTACGCCAGCAACAAATACCGCGCCTGGTTCACCGGCATGGCGCCTATCGAGGCGCCGCGCATCATCGTCGCGGTGATGATCGATGAGCCCGGCGATGGCCAGTATTTTGGTGGTGTGGCGGCGGCCCCGGTTTTCAGCGAAGTGGTGCAACAGACGCTGCGCATGATGGGGGTGCAACCCGACATGAGCGTCAAGCCACAAATCGTGACGCAGCCGGTCGAGGAGTCGTTTTGATCACCCAACTCCACACCCCCGCGCAGGCCGCCCGCTGGTTGCGCGAGCGCGTGACCGGCGGGCTCTGGACCGACAGCCGCAAGGTGTCGGCGGGCGACGGCTTTATCGCCTGGCCCGGCGCCGCCACCGATGGCCGGAAGTTTGTCAAGGACGTACTCGCCGCGGGGGCGAAGGCCTGCCTGATCGAGCATGAAGGCAGTGAAGCCTACGCTTTTGCCGATGACAGGGTGGCTGCCTTGGCCGGACTGAAGGCGGCCACCGGGCCGGTTGCCGCGGCCTACTTTGAGGCGCCCAGCCAGCATCTGCAGATAGCCGCGGTGACGGGTACCAACGGCAAGACCACCAGCGCCTGGTGGCTGGCGCAGGCTCTCGGCCGGCTGGGGCGCAAATGCGGCCTTGTCGGCACCCTGGGCATCGGCGAGCCGGGTGCCATGGCCTTCAATGGGTTGACGACACCCGACCCGGTGCTGTTGCAGCAGGCGCTGCGGCGTTTTGTGGATCAGGGTTTTGCCGCCTGCGCGCTGGAAGCCTCGTCCATCGGGCTGGTCGAGCATCGCCTCGACGCGACCCTGGTGCAGCTTGCGCTCTTTACCAACTTCACCCAGGACCACCTCGATTACCACGGCTCCATGGCGTCGTACTGGCAGGCCAAGAGCATGCTGTTTGACTGGCCCGGCCTGAAGGCGGCGGTCGTCAATCTTGACGACGCCAAAGGCGCGGAACTGAGTGCGGCGCTGGCCAACACGGCTTTGGATGTGTGGACAGTGTCCTGCACCGGCCCGGCACGCCTTGAGGCCAGGGACATTCAGCATGATCCGCAGGGGTTGCGTTTCGAGGTGGTCGAAGGCGCCGCGCGGCACAGTCTCTCAACCCGGCTGGTGGGGCAGTACAACGTGTCCAACCTGCTCGGCGTGATCGCCGCCCTGCGCGCCCTGGGCATTGCATTGGGTGACGCGGTGGCGGTGTGTGGCGACTTGCTGCCGGTGCCCGGACGCATGGAAACGCTGGCGGTGGCAGGCCTGCCGCGGGTCGTGATTGACTACGCGCACACGCCGGACGCGCTTGAAAAGGTGCTGGCGGCGCTGGCGCCGCTGGCCCACAGCCGGGGTGGCCAGCTTTGGTGTGTTTTTGGCTGCGGCGGAGACCGGGATGCCGGCAAGCGCCCATTGATGGGCGCCGTGGCCGAGAAAATTGCCGACCAAGTGGTGGTCACCAGTGACAACCCGCGCAATGAAGCGCCACTGGCCATCATTGGCCAGATATTGCTGGGGCTGAGCCACGGCGACGCCGTACATGTCCAGGTGGATCGCGCCGCCGCGATTGCCCATGCGCTGCATCAGGCGCAGCCCAACGATGTGGTGTTGCTGGCCGGCAAGGGACATGAAAACTACCAGGAAATTCATGGCGTCAAACATGCGTTTTCGGACCGCGCGCGGGCTGAGGCCGTGCTGAACGGGATGCTGGCCGCACGCGCCAGTCAGGGGGTTGCGCCATGATGAACCTGCAGCAGGCCATGAACTGGTTGCCAGGGGCCCGGCTGGTGGGTGACGCCAGCCTGACGGCGCAGCGCGTGCACACCGATACCCGCAGCGTGCAGGCCGGCGATCTGTTCGTGGCGCTCAAGGGCGAGCGCTTTGATGCCCATGACTTTCTGGACCGAGCCAAGGCGCAAGGCGCTGTCGCGGCCATTGCCCACCAGGGGCTGGCCGGGGCCGGTTTGCCGGGTCTGGAAGTTGCCGACTCCAGACTCGCACTGGGCCAGCTGGCCGCTGGCTGGCGTTCGCAGTTCAGCCTGCCCCTCATCGCGGTGACGGGCAGCAACGGCAAAACCACGGTCACACAGATGGTGGCATCCATTCTGCGAGCCTGGAAGGCTGGCCAGGCTTTTGCGACCGAGGGCAATCTCAACAACGACATCGGTGTGCCCCTGACGCTGCTGCGTCTGCAGGCATCTCACCAGGTGGCGGTTGTTGAACTGGGCATGAACCATCCGGGCGAAATTGCCTACCTTGCCGCGCTGGCCCGCCCCACCGTGGCCCTGGTCAACAACGCCCAGCGCGAGCACCTTGAATTCATGGCTACGGTCGAAGCCGTGGCGCGGGAAAACGGCTCGGTGTTGCAATCGCTGGCTATTGACGGTACGTCGGTTTTTCCGGCCGATGACGACTACACATCCGTCTGGCGCGAACTGGCCGGCTCCCGCCCAACCCTGACCTTTGCGCTGTCTGGAATTGCTGACGTGACTGCCCGGGCGAACTGGCATGGCGATCATTGGCAGGTCGAGGCCGCCACGCCTGCGGGAGCGCTCAATTTTTCCCTGCACATCGCGGGCCGCCACAACGTCAAGAACGCGCTGGCGGCCACGGCCTGTGCGCTGGCTGCCGGTGTTCCGGAGTCCTGCATCGCCGCCGGACTGTCGGCTTTCCTGCCGGTCAAGGGGCGTTCGCGGGCTATTCCGGTCCATATCGCCGGCCGCATGCTGACCCTGGTGGACGACAGCTACAACGCCAACCCCGATTCCATGCGCGCGGCCATCGACGTTCTGGCGGAGTTGCCGGGGCCCCATCTGCTGGTCATAGGTGACATGGGCGAGGTCGGCGATCAGGGTCCCCAGTTTCATGAGGAAGCCGGTCGGTATGCCCGCCAGCGCGGCATCGAACAGCTTTTCTCGCTGGGAACCCAGTCGGAAAAAGCGGCATTGGCCTTCGGTCCGGCACGCCATTTCAATGACATCGCGGCGCTGTCCACGGCTGTCCTTGCCAGGTTGCCGGCCTTGGGTAGCGTGCTGGTCAAGGGCTCACGCTTCATGAAGATGGAGCGGGTGGTTCAGGCCATCGCGGCTGCCTCACCCCCACAACAAGAAAAAGAGAATTCCGATGCTGCTTAGCCTGGCCCAGTGGCTCCAGACCCTGTCTCCTGAATTCGGATTTTTCAGGGTGTTTCAGTACCTGACGTTTCGCGCCGTGATGGCCGCGCTGACGGCGCTGCTGATCGGCCTGCTGGCCGGGCCCTTCGTGATTCGCCGGCTGGTTTCACTCAAGATCGGCCAGCCGATTCGTGAATACGCGATGCAAACCCATTTGAGCAAGAGCGGCACACCGACCATGGGCGGCGTGCTGATCCTGCTGGCCATTGGCACCTCGACGCTGCTGTGGTTTGACCTGTCCAACCGCTTTGTCTGGATTGTGTTGATCGTCACCCTGGGTTTTGGTGCCATAGGCTGGGCCGATGACTGGCGCAAGGTGGTGCACAAGGACCCGGAAGGCATGCGCTCGCGGGAAAAGTACCTCTGGCAATCGGTGATCGGACTGGTGGCCGCGCTCTACCTGGTGTTCAGCATTTCAGAAAGCTCCAACCTGCGCGTGCTCGAGTTGTTCATCAGCTGGGTGCAGTCAGGCTTTGATGTGAACCTGCCGCCCAAGGCCGGGCTGCTGGTGCCCTTCGTGAAGGAAGTCAGCTATCCGCTGGGGGTCTTCGGCTTTGTGATCCTGACCTATCTGGTGATTGTGGGATCGAGCAATGCCGTCAACCTGACCGATGGGCTCGATGGGCTGGCCATCATGCCGGTGGTCATGGTCGGCTCGGCACTCGGTGTGTTTGCCTACGTCACCGGCAGCTCGGTGTACTCCAAATACCTGCTGTTTCCGCATATTCCCGGTTCTGGGGAGTTGCTGATATTTTGCGCCGCGATGGCCGGTGCCGGGCTGGCATTTTTGTGGTTCAACACCCATCCGGCCCAGGTGTTCATGGGCGATGTCGGTGCGCTGGCACTCGGTGCTGCCCTGGGCACCATCGCGGTCATCGTGCGCCAGGAAATCGTGCTGGCCATCATGGGCGGCATATTCGTGGTCGAGGCCCTGTCCGTGATGATGCAGGTGATGTGGTTCAAGTACACCAAAAGGCGGTTTGGCGAGGGGCGGCGCCTGTTCAGGATGGCTCCGCTGCATCACCATTTCGAGAAGAGTGGCTGGAAGGAGACGCAAGTGGTGGTCCGCTTCTGGATCATCACCATGTTGCTGTGCCTGGTCGGCCTGTCCACGTTGAAACTGCGATGAAACATCTGGCGCATCAAAAAATTCTTGTGCTGGGGCTGGGCGCTTCGGGCCTGGCACTGGCGCGCTGGTGTGTCCGCTGCGGTGCTGATGTGACGGTGGCCGATACGCGGGCCGCCCCCCCGCAGTTGCAGGCGTTGCAGGCGGACGTGCCAGCGGCGCGCTTCGTCAACGCCGCACTGGATGAGGCCTTGCTGGGCGCCGATTCCTTTGACCGGGTGCTCAAGAGTCCCGGTCTGTCGCCGGCGGCGGTCGCTGGCGTCCTCGCTACCGCCCAGGCGCGCGGCATGGCCTGCGGCAACGAGTTGAGCCTGTTCGCGCAGGCGCTGGCTGAGTTGAAGGAAGAGCGGGGCTATGCGCCCCAGGTGATAGCCATCACCGGCACCAACGGCAAGACGACCGTGACCTCGCTGACCGGGCAACTGGTGCAGCGCGCCGGTAAATCCGTGGCCGTGGCGGGCAACATCGGGCCAACGCTGCTCGACACGCTGGCAGAAAAACTCGACGCCCAGACTTTGCCAGAGGTCTGGGTGCTGGAACTGTCGAGCTTTCAGCTTGACCAGGTCAGGAATTTTGAGCCCACGGTGGCGACCGTGCTGAACGTCACGCAGGATCATCTTGACTGGCACGAGACCCTGCCCGCCTATGCCGCCGCCAAGAACCATGTGTACGGCAGCAACGCGGTCATGCTGCTCAATCGCGATGATGCCCTGGTGATGGCGGCCTTGCCGCCGCTGGTCAAGGGTAAACAGCTGCGCACGGTGCTGACCTTTGGCGCCGGCGAGCCGCAGCGCCCTGGCGACTACGGCATTGAAACCGTCAATGGCATGGCCTGGCTGGTGCGGGCGGCCGAGGCCGACGAAACCATCAAGAAAAGACGCCCCCACGCTTCGTTGCCCCCCGAGGGGGCCGTTAGCGTTTTGGGGCGGCCCGGCGTCGCTAGCCGCAATGATGAAGAGGTGGTGCTGCACATCCAGCGCCTGATGCCGCTGGACGCCCTGCGGATTCGCGGCCGCCACAACGCCACCAATGGCCTGGCCGCACTGGGTCTGGCCAGCGCCGCGGGCTGCAGCCTCGCACCCATGCTGCATGGCTTGCGCGAATACCGGGGCGAGCCGCATCGCGTCGAATCGATTGCGGTGCTTAATGAGGTCGAGTATTTTGACGACAGCAAGGGCACCAACGTGGGGGCCACGGTGGCCGCGCTTGCGGGGCTGGGCGCCGAGCGCAAGCTGGTCGTCATTCTGGGCGGCGACGGCAAGGGGCAGGATTTTTCGCCGCTGGCCGAGCCGGTGGCGCGTTATGCGCGGGCCGTCGTGCTGATGGGCCGCGATGCGCCGCAGATCGAGTCGGCTTTGGATGCCAGTCGCGTGCCAATGTCCCGCGCCGCGACCCTGCAGGAGGCGGTGAGCCTGGCCACCGGGCTGGCCCACGCCGGCGATGCCGTGCTGATGTCACCGGCCTGCGCAAGCTTTGACATGTTTGACAACTATGAGCACCGCGCCAAGGTGTTTTGCAATGCGGTGCAGGCGCTGGCGCAAGAGCAGGGGGTGGTGCTGTGAGCGCTACTGCACGTCTTTCAGGCTGGTTCTCCGGCGTCGGCAAAGTCGCGTCGGAAGTGCTGCCGGTGCGCCTGGGCGGCCACAGTCTGTCGCGCGGCCCGGCCAGTCCGGTACGCTTGGCCGGTTTTGATCAGGCATTGGTCTGGGTCACTGTCGCGTTGCTGATGCTGGGCCTGGTCATGGTGTACTCGGCCTCGGTGGCCATGCCTGACAACCCCAAGTTTGCGCGCTACGCCCATACCCACTTTTTGATTCGCCACCTCATGTCCCTGGCGGTGGCCTTTCTGGTCGCGCTCGTGGCGTTTCAGGTGCCTATGGCGACCTGGGAAAAGCTCGCTCCCTGGCTGTTTGTGCTGTCGCTGCTGCTGTTGATCCTGGTGCTCATTCCCTTCATTGGCAAGGGCGTCAATGGCGCGCGCCGCTGGATTTCGCTGGGCTTCATGAACTTTCAGCCTTCCGAGCTGGCCAAGTTTGCGGTGCTCTTGTATGCCGCCGACTACATGGTGCGCAAAATGGAAGTCAAGGAGCGTTTTTTTCGCGCCGTGTTGCCGATGGCGGCCGCCATTGCGGTGGTGGGCGTGCTCCTGCTGGCCGAGCCGGACATGGGCGCCTTCATGGTGATCTCGGTGATTGCCATGGGCATCCTGTTTTTGGGCGGCGTCAATGCCCGCATGTTCTTTGTCATCGCGGCGGTGGTGGTGGTGGCCTTTGGCCTGATGGTGATGCTCAGCGAATGGCGGCGCGAGCGGATTTTTGCCTACCTGGACCCCTGGAGCGACAAGTATTCGATGGGCAAGGGCTACCAGCTTTCGCATTCGCTGATCGCCTTCGGCCGCGGCGAAGTTTTTGGCGTTGGACTGGGTGGCAGCATTGAAAAGCTGCACTGGCTGCCAGAAGCCCATACCGACTTCCTGATGGCGGTGTTGGGTGAGGAGTTCGGCCTGGTGGGCGTGCTGGTGGTGATTGCCCTCTTTATGTGGATGACGCGCCGCATCATGCACATCGGCCGCCAGTCAATCGCACTGGACCGGCTGTTTGCCGGTCTGGTGGCGCAGGGCGTGGGCATCTGGATGGGGTTTCAGACCTTTATCAATATTGGCGTGAATCTGGGCGCCTTGCCGACCAAGGGCCTGACCCTGCCGCTGATGAGTTATGGCGGATCGGCCATTTTGATGAACCTGATTTCGCTGGCGGTGGTGCTGCGTATCGATTATGAGAACCGACTGCTGATGCGCGGAGGCCGGGCATGAGCAAGCAGTCCTGCGCATTGATCATGGCCGGCGGCACCGGTGGCCATATCTTTCCGGGCCTGGCCGTGGCCGAAGCCTTGCGTGAGCGCGGCTGGCGGGTGCACTGGCTGGGTGGCCGGGGCAATGCGGAGCATCCCAGCATGGAAAGCCAGTTGGTGCCGCCGCGCGGCTTTGCCTTCGAGACCATTGATTTCTCCGGCGTACGCGGCAAGGGCCCGGTCACGCTGGCGTTTTTGCCGATGCGCCTGCTGAAGGCCTTCTGGCAAAGCATTCAGGTGGTGCGGCGCGTCAAGCCCGACGTGGTGGTGGGCCTGGGCGGCTACATCACCTTTCCGGCCGGCATGATGAGCGTGCTGCTGGGCAAGCCGCTGGTGCTGCATGAACAAAATTCGGTGGCCGGCATGGTCAACAAGGTGCTGGCCGGGGTCGCCGATCGTGTTTTTACCGCCTTCCCCGGTGCGCTCAAGAAGGCCGAATGGGTCGGCAACCCGCTGCGTCCTGCCTTCACCATCCAGGCCGATCCGGTGGCCCGCTTCGCTGGCCGAAGCGGCCCGCTGAACTTGCTGGTGGTGGGCGGCAGCCTGGGCGCCAAAGCCCTCAATGAACTGGTCCCCAAGGCGCTTGCCCTGATTCCGGTTACCGGGCGCCCGCAGGTCACGCATCAAAGCGGTGCACGGCAGCTTGACGAGTTGCGTTCCAATTACGAAGCTGCTGGCGTTCGCGCAGAACTCACGCCCTTTATCGAAGACACGGCCCAGGCCTTTGCCGATGCCGACCTGGTGATTTGCCGGGCCGGCGCCAGCACGGTGACGGAAATCGCGGCCGTCGGCGCGGCGGCACTCTTCGTGCCGTTTCCGTCTGCAGTGGATGACCACCAGACCCGCAACGCTGAATTTCTGGTGGCACAGGGCGGCGGTCTGCTGATCCAGCAACGCGATTTGACCGCTGCGTTGCTTGCCGAAATGCTACAAAAAACAGAGCGCTCAACGCTTGTCCAGATTGGGCTGAAGGCCAAATCCATGCAAAAAATTGATGCCACGGCGCGTGTTGTGGCTGCCTGCGAGGAACTTGCGACATGAAACACGCCATCAAGAATATTCACTTCATCGGTATGGGCGGCTCCGGCATGTCGGGTATTGCCGAGGTGCTGCACAACCTGGGTTATGTCATTTCGGGCTCCGACCTGTCGGACAGTTCGACGCTGCGCCGTCTGGCCAAACTCGGCATCAAAACCTTTGTCGGTCACGCCGCCAGCAATCTGGCCACGGTCGATGCGGTGGTGACATCCACCGCGGTGCAGGCCGACAACCCCGAAGTGCTGGCGGCGCGCGAAAAGCATATTCCGGTGGTGCCGCGCGCCCTGATGCTGGCCGAGTTGATGCGTCTCAAGCAGGGCATTGCGATTGCCGGCACGCACGGCAAAACCACCACCACCAGCCTGGTGGCCAGCATCCTGGCCGAGGCTGGCCTGGACCCGACCTATGTGATTGGCGGGCGCCTGAACAGCGCCGGCGCCAATGCCAAGCTGGGGGCGGGCGACTACATCGTGGTCGAGGCCGATGAGTCCGATGCGTCCTTCCTGAACCTGCTGCCGGTGATGGCGGTGGTCACCAATATCGATGCCGATCACATGGAAACCTACGGCCATGATTTCGGCAATCTCAAGAAGGCCTTTGTCGACTTTTTGCACCGCATGCCGTTTTATGGCACGGCGATCTTGTGCACCGACGACGCCGCCGTGCGCGAGATCGTGCCCCAAGTCTCCTGCCCCATCACGAGTTACGGTTTTGGCGAGGACGCACAGGTCCGCGCCGTCAATGTGCGGCCGGTCGGATCTCAGATGCATTTCACGGCGCAACGGCGCAATGGAGTGACCCTGCCCGATCTGGACGTGGTATTGAACCTGGCGGGTGAACACAACGTGCTCAATGCCTTGTCGGCGATTGCGGTGGCGGTTGAACTCAATGTGTCCGACGCCGCGGTGCAAAAAGCGTTGGCCGAATTCAGGGGCGTGGGCCGGCGCTTTCAAAGTTATGGCGAGGTTCCCGCCAAGGACGGCGGCCATTTCACCGTCATCGAAGACTACGGCCATCACCCGGTCGAGATGGCGGCCACGCTGGCGGCCGCGCGCGGCGCCTTTCCGGGCCGCAGGCTGGTGCTGGCGTTCCAGCCGCATCGTTACTCGCGCACCCGCGACTGTTTTGAGGACTTCGTCAAGGTCATAGGCCAGGCCGATGCCGTGCTGCTGGCTGAGGTCTACGCCGCCGGCGAGACGCCGATTGTCGCGGCGGACGGCCGCGCGCTGGCCCGGGCCCTGCGCGTGGCGGGCAAGGTGGAGCCGGTGTTCATCGATCAGATCGACGACCTGCCACAAGCCATTCTGGACAACGCCCTGGGCGGCGATGTGCTGCTTTGCATGGGGGCCGGATCGATTGGGCTGGTGCCCGGAAAAATTGTCGATACTTTTCAAACTACCGGGAGCGGCACGCTCCCAGGACAATGAGCATGAGTCAGACCATTTCAGATTTTGGCAAGGTGGCGGTTCTGATGGGCGGCCGCTCAGCCGAGCGCGAGGTGTCGCTGATGTCGGGCCAGGGCGTGTTGCAGGCGCTGCGCGCGCGCGGCATTGATGCGCACGCCTTTGACCCGGCCGAGCGCGACCTCGGCGAACTCAAAAAAGACGGATTTGCCCGCTGCTTTATCGCCTTGCATGGCCGCTTTGGCGAAGACGGCACGGTTCAGGGCGCGCTGGAGTTGCTGGGCATTCCCTACACCGGCTCCGGCGTCATGGCATCGAGCATGGCCATCGACAAGGTCATGACCAAGCGCGTGATGCTGTCCGAAGGCCTGCCCACCCCCCGGTACGCGCTGTTGCGCCAGGGCGGCTATGACAGCGCCGCCGTGGACGCCATTCCCGAGCTGTTGGGCCTGCCGCTGATTGTGAAGCCGGCGCGCGAAGGCTCGTCCATCGGCCTGAGCAAGGTGACTGAGCGCGCCGCCATGGCGAGCGCGGTAGCCCAGGCCGAAAAGCTCGATGCCGACATCCTGTGCGAGCAGTTTGTCAGCGGCGACGAGGTCACTTGCCCGGTGCTGGGCAGCGGCGCCGAGGCACGCGCCCTGCCGGTCATCCGCATCGTGGCGCCCGACGGCAACTACGACTACCAGAACAAGTACTTCACCGATACCACGCAGTATCTGGTGCCCTGCGGCCTGCCCGAAGGCGAGGAAGCGGCCATCCAGCAACTGGTGCTGCAGGCCTACCGCACCCTCAACTGCCGCGGCTGGGCACGCGCCGACGTGATGATAGACCGGCAGACCCGCAAGCCCTACCTGCTTGAAATCAATACCTCTCCCGGCATGACCAGCCATTCGCTGGTGCCCATGTCGGCCCGCGCGGCCGGCATTTCCTACGAGGACCTGTGCATCGAGGTGCTCGGCACGGCGGCGCTTGACCATCAAGTCACCAAGGGGACGACCACTTGAGACGCAGCCTGCCACTGCCAACGCCCGCGCCATTGCCGCTGGACATCAAGCTCATGAACGCCCTGACGGTGGTGTTGAGCCTGGTGTTTGCGGCCATGCTGCTGGCGCTGGCCGTGGCCTGGTTGATGCGCCAATCGGTGTTCAACCTGAGCGCCATCCGGGTGCAGGGCGACCTGGCGCACAGCAACGCAGCGACCCTGCGTGCCAACGTGACCCCCAAACTGGCGGGCAATTTTTTTACCGCCGACCTGGAAACCACCCGCTCGGCCTTCGAGGCCGTGCCCTGGGTGCGCCAGGCCGTGGTGCAGCGCGAATTCCCGAACCGCCTCAAGGTGGTGTTGCAGGAGCATCAGGCCATTGCCTTTTGGGACAAGGAGGGCGACGCCCATCTGGTCAACAGCTTCGGCGAAGTGTTTGAAGCCAACCAGGGCGATACGGAAGCCGAGGACCTGCCGCTGCTCAACGGGCCGCAGGGGCAGGCTGCCCTGGTTCTGCAGGCCTACCAGTTGCTGGCGCCGATGTTTGAAGAGATTGACGCGGTGCTGGAGCAGCTCGAACTGAGTGGGCAGGGCGGCTGGCGGGCCCGGCTGGACAGCGGCGCCGCCATTGAACTGGGCCATGGCTCGTTTGACGAACTGCAGGCGCGCACCCGCCGCTTCATC
Organism: Polaromonas sp.; assembly: GCF_031411155.1. Classification (GTDB taxonomy): domain Bacteria; phylum Pseudomonadota; class Gammaproteobacteria; order Burkholderiales; family Burkholderiaceae_C; genus Polaromonas. The sequence continues at coordinate 13,638 of NZ_JANOAL010000285.1, forward strand.
GCGACGCTGACGCAGGTTTCCTCGCGCTATGGCCGCGACCTGGAGTCGGCCGACCTGCGTTATGGCAACGGTTATGCAATCAAGCTCAGAGGCGTCACCACCGTGAATGCGGCTGACAAAGAGGACAAGAAAGTGAAGAGGTAGATAGATGGCCAAAGAGTACAAAGATCTGGTGGTGGGGCTGGACATTGGAACCAGCAAGGTGATGGCCGTGGTGGCCGAGGTCATGCCCGGCGGCGAGCTCAAGCTGGCCGGTCTGGGCATTGCCGCCAGCAATGGGCTCAAGCGCGGCGTGGTGGTCAACATTGATGCCACGGTGCAAAGCATCCAGCAGGCGCTCAAAGAGGCCGAGCTGATGGCCGACTGCAAGATTGCGCGGGTCTACACCGGCATCACCGGCAGCCATATCCGCGGCATCAATTCCAGCGGCATGGTGGCGGTCAAGGACAAGGAAGTCACCCAGGCCGACGTGGCGCGCGTGATCGAGACCGCCAAGGCCATCAACATCTCGACCGACCAGCGCCTGCTGCTGGTCGAGCCCCAGGAGTTCGTGATTGACGGCCAGGATGTGCGCGAACCCATCGGCATGAGCGGTATCCGGCTGGAGGCCAAGGTTCACATCGTCACCGGCGCCCAAAGCGCGGCGGAAAACATCATCAAGTGTGTGCGCCGCTGCGGGCTCGAAGTCGACCAGCTGATGCTCAATCCGCTGGCTTCCAGCCTGGCCGTGCTGACGCAGGACGAGCAGGAGCTGGGGGTGGCGCTGGTCGACATTGGCGCCGGCACCACCGATGTCGCCATCTTCACCGGCGGCGCGATTCGCCACACCGCGGTGATACCGATTGCCGGCGACCTGATCACCAGCGACATCGCCATGGCCCTGCGCACGCCCACCAAGGATGCCGAGGACATCAAGGTCGAAAGCGGCTACGCCAAGCAGCTGCTGGCCGACCCGGACACCCAGGTCGAGGTGCCGGGGCTGGGCGACCGCGCGCCCCGCATGCTCAGCAAACAGGCGCTGGCCGGCGTGATCGAGCCGCGTGTGGAAGAGATTTTCTCGCTGGTGCAGCAGGTCATTCGCGAGTCGGGCTACGAAGAAGTGCTGTCGTCCGGCATTGTCATCACCGGTGGCAGCGCGGTCATGCCGGGCATGGTCGAGCTGGGCGAGGACATCTTCCTCAAGCCGGTGCGGCGCGGCATACCGCGGTATTCCAGCGCGCTGTCCGACATGGTGGCCCAGGCGAGGGCCGCCACCGTGATGGGTCTGCTCGAAGAAGCCCGGCTGGCCCGCATGCGTGGCTACAAGGTGGCGCAAAAGGCAGGCACGGTGCACAACGCTTTTGGCCGGGTCAAAGACTGGTTCGTGGGTAATTTCTGAAAGTCCGCCAATGAACAACTTCTCCAGCTTCATTCGTCGTTCTTGCCGTAGCACCCACTGCGGAGGCGCAGACCCGCCTGCCTGACGGGTCATGTCAAGCATAAAAACATTCTTAATAATTTTTGGCAACTGCAATTTACTGATAGGAGGCTCCCCATGAGCATCGAAATGATTGAAATCGAAGAGTTCAACCAAGGCACCCAGATCAAGGTGATCGGTGTCGGCGGCGGCGGCGGCAACGCGGTCGGCCACATGATTGACTGCGGCGTGCAGGGCGTCGAATTCATCTGCGCCAACACCGATGCGCAGGCGCTCAGCCGCGGCGCCGCGCACAAGACGATCCAGCTCGGCGGCAGCGGCCTGGGCGCAGGCAGCAAGCCCGACAAGGGGCGGGACGCGGCCGAACTGGCGGTCGATGACATCCGCAGCGCGATTGACGGCGCGCACAGGCTGTTCATCACGGCCGGCATGGGCGGCGGCACCGGCACCGGCGCGGCACCCGTGATTGCCCGCGTGGCCAAGGAAATGGGCATTTTGACGGTCGGTGTGGTGACCAAGCCTTTCGAGTTTGAGGGCGGGCGCCGCATGACCAATGCCGACCTCGGCCTGGCCGAGCTCGAAGCCAATGTCGACTCGCTGATTGTGGTGCTCAACGAAAAGCTGCTCGAAGTGCTGGGCGACGACGTGACCCAGGACGAGGCCTTTGCCCATGCCAACGACGTGCTGAAAAACGCCGTTGGCGGTATTGCCGAAATCATCAATGTGCCCGGCCATGTCAATGTTGACTTCGAGGACGTGCGCACCGTGATGGGCGAGCCCGGCAAGGCCATGATGGGCACGGCCAAGGCCAACGGCCCGGATCGCGCACGCATCGCGGCCGAGCAAGCCGTGGCCTGCCCGCTGCTCGAAGGCATCGACCTGTCGGGCGCCAAGGGTGTGCTGGTGCTGATCACCGCGGCCAAGGGCTCCCTCAAGCTGAGCGAGTCCAAACTGGCGATGAACACCATCCGCGCCTACGCCTCGCCCGATGCGCATGTGATTTACGGCACGGCCTATGACGACGAACTCGGTGACGAGATTCGTGTGACGGTCGTGGCCACCGGCCTGAGCCGTCAGGGCGTGCGCCGCCAGGCGCAGCCGCTGCAGGTGCTGCGCACCGGCACCGACAACGTGCCTTTCAATGTGCCAACGCTCAACGCCATGTCCGGCGCGGCCAGCGTTTCGCCAGGCGGCATGGGCAGCACCCAGCCCGACTACGGCAACATGAGCGTGCCCAGCGTGTGGCGCACCAACCGCACCCAGGCGGCGGCCAAGGTCGATGCGCTGGCCTCGGGCGGCATGGATGATTTCGAGATTCCGGCCTTTCTGCGCAAGCAGGCGGATTGAGCGCGGTCTCGGGCTTTGGTCGACAGGGAATGGCGGATGACCGTGCTTTACGCACGGTTCATCCGCCCTCCTTAAAATGACGCCATGCTCGCGCAAAGAACCCTCAAATCACTGACCCGGGCCGTGGGCGTGGGCCTGCACAGCGGTCAGCGGGTGGAGCTGACCCTGCGCCCGGCTGCGCCCGACACCGGCATCGTGTTTCGGCGCGTGGACCTGCCGCAGCCGGTCGATATCGTGATCTCGGCGCAGGCCGTGACCGACACCCGGCTGGCCTCCACCATCTCCAGTGGCAGTGCCAAGGTGCACACTGTCGAGCACCTGATGTCGGCCTGCGCCGGCCTCGGCATCGACAACCTCTATGTGGACATCACGGCAGAAGAGGTGCCGATTCTGGATGGCTCGGCCTCTTCGTTTGTGTTTTTGCTGCAGTCCGCCGGCATTGCGCTGCAGGCGGCGCCCAAGCGCTTTGTCCGCGTGATCAAGCCGGTGGAAGTGCGCGAGGGCGAGGGCGCCAACGTCAAGTGGGCGCGCCTGAGCCCCTACGAAGGCTACAAGCTCAGCTTTGAGATCGACTTTGACCACCCGGCCGTGGACTCCACCGGCCAGCGCGTTGAATTCGACATGGGCTCGGGTTCCTACAGCCGCGACATCGCCAGGGCCCGCACCTTTGGCTTCACCAAGGACGTGGAGATGATGCGGGCCAACGGCCTGGCGCTGGGTGGCGGGCTCGACAACGCCATCGTCATGGACGACTACAAGGTGCTCAACAGCGATGGTCTGCGCTACAACGACGAGTTTGTGAAGCACAAAATCCTCGATGCCATGGGCGACCTTTACCTGCTGGGCAAGCCGCTGCTGGCGGCCTACAGCGCTTTTCGCTCCGGCCATGCCATGAACAACAAGCTGCTGCGCGAGCTGCTGCAGCACCAGGACGCTTACGAAATCGTCACGTTTGACGATGAAAAGCGCGCCCCCCAAGGCTTTGCCACGCTAGCGCGCGCCTGGTAGCGTGGCGAGCTGACGCCCGGATCGCCATCGTGCTGCTTTTTCGCTGGATCGTCCTGCTGCTGTTGCTGGCGGCCGCCGTGTGTTTCATGTTTTATGCCGGCACCGGACAAGCCCGCTTCAAGCTCTATGGCCTGACCATCCTCAAGTGGACCATGATTGCCGCCTTCGGATTTTTTGCCGTGCTGATTCTGGAGCGCGTGGCCTGAGGGCGTGGCGGCCGGCCAGCGCGCCGTCGTGAGGAACGCAATCAGCCCGGCAGCTTCGCTGCAAGCACGTCGACCTGTTCGATGACCGGCGCCTGGGCCAGCAGTTCCGGCGCCTTGGCCATCAAGGCCGCAGCGATCTGGCCGCCCAGGTGGGCCTGGCGCCCCGTGTCGTCGGCAAAGGCATCAAAAATTCCGAAAGACGAGGGGCCGAACTTCAGCGCAAACCAGACCGGGGTGCTGGCTTCCTGGTTGGCCAGCGGCAGCGCGCTTTCCAGAAAGGCGGCGACTTCGGCTTCCTTGCCGGGCTTGGCCTCGAGGCGAACCGCCAATGCGACACGTACCATGATGAACTCCTTGGCTGGTGGGTGAAGCCGTCATTGTGGAGAGAAAAACGCAGTTCCGGTAGTGGCGGGCAGGCCATTGGGCTACCGTTCGTCGCCCGGCGCATGCCTGCGGCGCGGCTTTGGAGGTGGCGCGTCAGTGGTGGCGGCCGGCCTTGTACGAGGCGCTGGACGTGGGCTTGAGCGCGCTGGCCGCCGCCAGCAGGGCGGCCGAAGGTCCGACATGGGCGTGGGTAATGGCCAGCCCGAGCGCGTCGGCCGCATCCTTGCCGGGCAGCGCCGGCAGCTTGAGCAGGCGCATGACCATTTGCTGGACCTCGCTTTTGCCGGCCTTGCCATAGCCTGCCACGGCCTTTTTCATTTGCAGCGCGGTGTATTCGGCCACCGGCAAATCGCTGGACACCAGCGCCGTGACGCAGGCGCC
>NZ_JANOAL010000286.1:0-10200 GCF_031411155.1 Polaromonas sp.
CCAGGCCGTCGGCATGACCGCGAAAGGCAAATACAACAGCGCCAGGATGGAAGAGCACCAGCGTGACCATGCCTTGTACATCGCCCTGGCCCCCGCCGACGACCCCAAAATCGCGCTGGCCGTGATCGTGGAAAACGCCGGCTGGGGCGCCGGTTCCGCCGCGCCCATTGCGCGCCGGGCATTCGACTACCTGCTGCTGGGCCAATACCCGAGCGAGGAAGACATGGCGGCCGTGCAAAAAGGGCTCGCCGCTGCGCCGATTGGCAAACCGCGCATGGCGGCCGACGTGCCGGGTCTGCCTGGCACTCCAGCGCCGGCGGCCTCGGCCCCTGCCGCCCCACCACCCGTTGTCGCCAGCCGTCCGCTGGCGACAAAAAAGGGGGATAAAAAAAGACTTTGACGCAGTCTGGTCATGCGCTGACAGCTATCTTTAAAAAAAACATAGCGATTTTCGGGGGCTGAGGCCCTGCCCCCTGCATCCGACACCGCCTGTCGGGCTCCCGGGCCTCAGGCCGTGGCCCGTTCCACGATGGAGAAACCGATGTCGACAATGGGCTGCGCAACGGTGCGGCCATCGGCCCGGTCGACGATGTACTGCGCGGCCGTCTGGCCGATGCGGGTGCCGTCGATGCGTACCGTGGTCAAGGCCGGCTGCAGGCTGGCGGCAAACTCCAGGTCGCCAAAGCCCACGATGGCCAGTTGCTGGGGCACCGCCAGTCCACGCGCCTGGGCCTCGATGAGTACGCCCAAGGCCAGCATGTCGGAGCTGCAGAACACCGAATCGATGCCGGCTGGATGGTTCAGCAGTTGTGCCAGCCCGGCCCGCCCGGAGCCCAGGGTCGTGGGGGCCGGGGCCAGGTAGGTCGGCAGGTCGGCCTCCTGGCCCAACGTGTGGCCCATGCGCCGAAAGCCATCGGTGCGGCGCCGCGCACGCTCGTCGTCGCCGCAGAGCAGCGCCGGCCGGCGGTAGCCCCGCCGGTGCAGGTAGGCGCACACCGAGGCGCCAATGTCCTCATTCGAGAAGCCCACCAGCATGTCGATGGGCGTGGGTGTCAGGTCCCAGGTTTCCACCACCGGAATGCCCGAGGCGAGCAACTGACGCCGACCGGCCGGGGAGTGCATGATGCCGGTGAGCACGATGCCGTCGGGCCGGCGGCGGATGATGGCATCTAGCAGCGCATCCTCGCGCAAGGCGTCGTAGCCGCTCTGGCCAATCATCAGTTGGTAGCCCTTGGCGTCAAGCGCCTGGTTGAGGGACTGGATGGTTTCCTGGAACACCGGCCCGACCAGGGTGGGCAGTACCGCAGCAACCAAGCGCGCACGCGATGAACGCAGGCCACCGGCCATGCCGTTGGGCACAAAACCTGTGCGCCGCACCACTTCTTGTACCTTGGCACGCATGGCGGGCGACACCCGTTCTGGGTGGTTCAGGGCGCGCGACACCGTCATGGCGGACACCCCCGCCAGCCGGGCGACATCATGGACAGTAAAGGCTTGCGACATACAGGGATTGTGTACCAAAAACCTCGCCTTACAACATTTTTGGTACGGATAACAAAGTGGGTGCAATGTGAGCGCATGGATCTGCTTATCGGCTGTGAATGAATAGGAATTCAGGGTAAACCCCCTGTTTTTGAATGTTTTTCGACGTTAAGCTTCATCATCATTTGTTATCGATAACAAATTCAGATTTGGCTCACACTTTCTCCATTCGCACCATGCTGAACACGCCTTCGCACTCCACGCCCCGCATCGCCGCGCTGCAGGTGATTCCTGTTGCCGGGCATGACGCCATGCTGATGAACCTCAGTGGCGCGCACGCCCCATTCTTCACCCGCAACCTGTTGCTGCTGACCGACAGCGCGGGCCGCACCGGTGTGGGCGAGGTGCCCGGTGGCGAAGCCATTCGTCAAACGCTGGAGGACGCGCGCGCGTTGCTGGTGGGCCAATCCATCGGCACCTATCAGCAACTGCTGAGCCGTGCGCGCCAGACCTTTGCCGGGCGCGATACCGGCGGGCGGGGCGACCAGACTTTCGACCTGCGCATCGCCATCCACGCCGTGACCGCCCTGGAAGCCGCGCTGCTAGACCTGCTGGGCCAGCACCTGGGCGTGCCCGTGGCGCAACTGCTGGGCGAAGGCCAACAGCGCGAGTCGGTCGCGATGCTGGGCTACCTGTTTTACGTGGGCGACCGCCAAGCCACCGGCCTGCCGTACCGTAGCGAGGCGGGTGTCAACAACGAGTGGTTTCGCCTGCGCAACGAAAAAACCATGGATGCCCAAGCCGTGGTGCGCCAGGCCGAAGCCGCGTACGCCCGTTATGGTTTCAACGACTTCAAACTCAAGGGCGGTGTGTTGCGCGGCGAGGAAGAGGTCGAAGCCATCCACGCGCTGCACGAACGCTTTCCACAGGCCCGCATCACCCTCGACCCCAACGGCGGCTGGCTGCTGAAAGACGCGGTGCGCCTGTGCCGCGACCTGCATGGCGTGCTGGCCTATGCCGAAGACCCATGCGGCGCCGAAGGCGGCTACAGCGGGCGCGAGGTGATGGCCGAATTCCGCCGCGCCACCGGCCTGCCCACGGCCACCAATATGGTGGCCACTGACTGGCGCCAGATGAGCCACGCGATCCAGTTGCAGGCGGTGGACATTCCTCTGGCCGACCCGCATTTCTGGACCATGCAAGGCTCGGTGCGGGTGGCGCAGATGTGCCACGAGTGGGGCCTGACCTGGGGCTCGCATTCCAACAACCACTTTGACGTGTCGCTGGCCATGTTCACTCACGTCGCCGCCGCAGCGCCGGGCCATATCACCGCCATTGACACGCACTGGATCTGGCAGGACGGCCAACGTCTGACGCAAGCGCCGCTGCAGATCGTGCAGGGCCAAGTGGCGGTGCCCACAACGCCGGGCCTGGGTGTACAACTCGACATGGCCGAAGTCGAACGCGCGCACCAGCTCTACCTGCAGCACGGCCTGGGCGCGCGCGACGACGCCATCGCCATGCAGTTCCTTATTCCGGGCTGGCGCTTCGACGCCAAGAGCCCGTGCATGGTTCGCTGAACCGCCGAACCCGTTGATCCCCTCACCACCACGAAAGAAGACTATGAAATTCCAATCTCTATCCTCCGTGCCGCGTTTCACAAAAGCCGCCATGGGCGCGGGCCTGTTGGGCCTGGCCGCCGTTGCGCTGCCTGGCGCGGTGCACGCCGAAATCCGCGTCATGTGTTACCAGGACGGCAACGAGTGCGACGTGACCGCCGAACTCATCAAGCGCTATGAAGCGCAGAACGCCGGTGCCAAGGTGATCCTCGACGTGGTACCTTACAAAACGGTGGTGGAGCAACTGCCGATCCAGCTAGCCGCAGGCCAGGGCCCGGACATCGCACGCGTGGCCGAGATCGGCGGTTTGTCGAAGAACTACCTGGACATCGGCCCCTATGTGAAAGACCGCAAGTACTGGGAAGCCAACTTCGGCAGCACCCTGCCCTGGATGCGCAACAAGGTGGGCGACAAGGGCATCTACGGCATGCTGTCGCAGATGACCATGACCGGCCCGTTCGTCAACAAGACCCTGTTTGAACAAGCCAAGATCCCCATGCCCGGCCCCAAGGCTACCTGGGAAGAGTGGGCGGACGCGGCACGCAAGGTGGCCAAGGCCACGCAGACCCCGGCCGCCATGGCCTGGGACCGCTCCGGCCACCGCTTCGCCGGCCCGGCCATCAGCTACGGCGCCAAGATATTCGACGCCAAGGGCAACCTGGCGCTGGACGATGGCTACAAGGCCGCCGTCGGCAAGTTCGTCGCCTGGCACAAGGACGGCACCATGCTGAAAGACGTGTGGGGCGGCTCGGGCGGCTCCAGCTATGCCGATACCGTGGGTGAGTTCAAGAATGGGCGCCTGGTGATGGTGCTGTCGGGCTCCTGGCAGATCAACCGCATGCAGAAGGAAATCGGCAATGCGTTCGACTGGGTGGCCGTGCCCAACCCCTGCGGCCCGGCAGCGTGCTCCGGCATGCCCGGCGGCGCCGCCTGGGTGGCCTTGAAGACCACCAAGTCACCCAAGGAAGTCGGCCAGTTCCTGGACTTCATGGCGCAGGAGGCCAACGTCGCTGAATGGGTTTCCAGAACCAACAATATTCCTGCCCATGCAGGTGTGGCCAAGAAAGGCGTGAGCTACCCGAGCGCTGGCCCCGCCGCCCAGGCTGCACTTGGGGTATTTACAAGCGGCACAAGCACGCTGGCGCCGGCAGCCTACGCACTGCAGGGCTACAAATACAACCGCGCCCTCATGCTGCCCACCGTGACCCGTGTCACGCAGGCTATTGTGGGTGAAATCAGCGTGGACGAAGCAGTGACCAAGATCAGCGCAGACATGGCTGAAGCGGTCAAGCAAGCAGAAAAATAAGAACGGCAGGTCGCAACGGACCTACGCATCCATTGCGACCCGCTGGTTTGATCGGAGTCGGTATGTCAGTGTTCTCCCGCCTTCTGGGCTTTTGTTTCAATCTGTTCGAGCCGGTGTTCCGGCTGGGCCAAAAATGGCTTGGTACTTCGCGCATCGGCTGGCTCTTTGTAGGGCCGAATCTGCTGGTGATCAGCGTGTTCACCTTCTTGCCTATCGTCGTCAACCTCGTCTATGCGGTGACGGGTGGTGTGAATCTGCTGCCTACCCAGCGGCCCTTCACGGGTGTGGAGAACTTCTCCATCCTGCTGGAATGCCGGGACTACATGGACCTGCAGACCTGCCGCACCGATATCTTCTGGCGCTCGATCTTCAACACCGTCAAGTTCAGCCTGATCCAGGTGGCGCTGATGCTGTGCTTCTCGCTGGTCACGGCCCTGGTGCTGAACCGCAAGATCATCGGCCGCGGCTTCTGGCGCGGCGTGTTCTTCTACCCCGTGCTGTTGTCGCCGGTGGTGGTGGCGCTGATCTGGAAATGGCTGTTGCAAAGCCAGGGCGTGTTCAACGCCGGACTGGTGGCCATGGGCTCGCAGCCTATGGACTGGCTGCTGGACCGGCACTGGGCCTTTTTCTGGGTGGTGGTGGTGTCCATCTGGGCGCACATGGGTTTCTACACCCTGATCTTGCTGGCAGGGCTGCAAGCCATTCCCAAGGACGTGTACGAGGCCGCCGAGATGGATGCGGCGCCGCCCTTGCGCGTGCTGTCGCGCATCACCTTGCCGCTGCTCATGCCCAATCTGATCGTGGTGCTGGTGCTGGTGATGATCCGCGCGGTGCAAAGCTTTGACGAAGTGTTCGTGCTCACCGGCGGCGGCCCCGGCTCGGCCACCACCTTCATCGTGCAATACATCTACCAGACCGGCTTTGCCGAGCAAATCCATCTGTACGGCCTGGCCGCAGCAGCTTCGCTGATTCTTGCCATCGGCCTCATGGCGCTGACGCTGATGCAACTGCGGCTGTCCAAGGCGGGCGACGCCGGAAAAACCAAGAAATAAGGACCCGAGCGATGGCAAATTTCCTCACACGTACCCGCGGCCGCACCAGCCTGCACTGGACCGACTGGGTTTCCTACGGCTATCTGCTGCTGGGCCTGGTGGTCATGTTCGGGCCCGTGCTCTGGCTGGTCATGTCGTCTTTCAAGACCGAAAGCGCGCTGAGCCAGTTTCCGCCCAGCTTCCTGCCCTACAGCCAGAAAGAGGTGGTGGTGGCGGGCTACGACAAACCCTTACCGCTGTATCTGGCGAAAGACGAACAAGGCCAGACGCGTGAGCTGGCGCAGGTGCGCCGCATGGGCATAGTTGCCACCATGGTCGACCCGCAGCAGCCGCAAACCGAGGTTCGCGTCGGCATCAACGACCGCAAGCCGGTGAACGAACTCAAGTTCGCCGGTGGCAACTACACCGAGCTGTTTGGCAAGTTCGCCTTCGGCAACTATCTGTGGAACAGCGTGTTCATCACCGTGGTGGCCACCATCATCACGCTGCTGTTCAATTCCATGGCGGCGTTCGCCTTGTCCAAATACCAGTTCACCGGCCAAAAAACGGTGTTCGTGCTAATCATCGCCACGCTGATGATTCCGCCCACCATCATCCTGGTGCCCGCGTTCCTGGTGATCTCCAGCATGGGCTTGCTGAACAACCTGTGGGGCGTGATCTTGCCTGCGGTGGCCACGCCCACCGGCGTGTTCCTGCTGCGCCAATACATGCTGACCATTCCCGACGAGCTGCTGGAGGCCGCGCGCATGGACAACGCCAGCGAATGGCGCATCTACTGGAAGATCATCCTGCCGCTGGCCGCGCCGGCCATGGCGGTGCTGGCCATCTTCTCGTTCATGTGGCGCTGGAACGACTTCCTCTGGCCGCTGATCGTGCTGTCCAAGTCGGAAAACTTCACGCTGCAGCTCGCACTCAACGCCTTCCAGGGCGAACTCAACACGCAGTGGCATTACCTGCTGGCCATGACCGTCATCACGCTGATCCCGATCAGCCTGGTCTTCACCTTTTTGCAGAAGTACATCGCCACTGGTATCGCCAGCGCCGGTGTGAAGTAACTGCCTGAACCCTCGATAGGACTCTTTTCGTGGCTACTCTACAACTCTCCAACGTTGTCAAAAGCTTTGACAAAACCACCATCATCCACGGCGTCGATCTGACCGTTTCCGACAGCGAATTCGTGGTGTTTGTCGGCCCTTCGGGCTGCGGCAAATCCACGCTGCTGCGCATCATCTCCGGGCTGGAGCCCGCCACCAGCGGCGACATCCGCATAGACGGCCAGCGTGTCAACGAGGTGTCGGCCGCGCACCGGGGCTGCTCCATGGTGTTTCAGTCGTATGCGCTGTACCCGCATATGAGCGTGTACGACAACATGGCTTTCGGTCTGGAAAACCTGGGCGTGGCCAAGTCGGTGATCGAAACCAAGGTCAGGGCCGCAGCGGTGATGCTGCAACTCGATCCACTGCTGCAGCGCAAGCCCACCCAGCTCTCGGGCGGGCAGCGCCAGCGCGTGGCCATTGGCCGCTCCATCGTGCGCGAGCCCAAGCTGTTTCTGTTCGACGAACCGCTGTCCAATCTGGACGCCGAGCTGCGCGTGTCCATGCGCGCCGAGATCCGCGATCTGCACGCCCGCCTGGGCTCGACCATGATTTACGTCACCCATGACCAGGTCGAAGCCATGACCATGGCCGACAAGATCGTGGTGCTGCGCGCGGGCCGCATCGAGCAGGTCGGCTCACCACTGGAGCTGTACAACCGGCCTTGCAACCAGTTCGTGGCCGGCTTCATCGGCAGCCCGCGCATGAACTTCGTGCCCGTGGCCCAGCTGCCCAACGCCACGCCCGGCACCAAGATCGTGGGCATCCGGCCCGAGCACGCACGGTTGGACGACCACGGCCCGCTGCATTTGAAGGTGGCGCAGGTCGAGCAGCTAGGCAGCACCAGCATCCTGCACGGCAGCGTGGTCGAGGGCACGCCGTTTGAGCTGATCCTGGGCGGTCAGACCGGCATCCAACGCGGCGACACCGTCAAAGTCACGGCCCCGCCCGAGCACCTGCACTGCTTCGACCAGAACGGCCTGCGCCTGTAAGGCCCTACGCCCCACACAACTCTTTTGATGACGAACATGCGCTTAGACCAAGCCCCCGTATTCACCCTGCAGTCGCACAGCGGCAACCACCTCATCCTCGGCAGCGCGGGTGGCGCTGTTGCCCACGTCTGGGTGCTGGAAGAAGACATCGTGCGCGTACTCGTGCTGCCGCAAGGCCAGCTGCAGATGCCGCGCACCTGGACGGTGGCGCCGGGCCTCGAAAACCTGCCCACCGAGGGCCGCGACCGCTTCGACCTCAGCGGTTTTTCCCTGCCCGCCTTTGAGCTGACGGAAGACAGCGTGCAGCTGCGCATCCGCACCAGCGTCATCCGCCTGACCATCGCCCTTGAAGGTTTTTTCTGCCAATGGGAAAGCCAGCACAACGGTCAATGGCAAGCCACCGCGGCCGACCGCTCGACCCAGAGCTACAACTTCGGCTGGTGGGACGAGCGCGTCTACCACTACCTGCAGCGTGCGCCTGGCGAAGCCTACTTCGGCCTGGGCGAGCGAGCCGGCGACGCCAACCGCGCCGGCCAGCGCTACCGCATGTGCAACCTCGACCCCATGGGCTACAGCGCGCGCAGCACCGACCCGCTGTACAAACACATTCCGTTCTACATCACCCGCAAGGGCGGCGAGAAAGATGCGGGCCTGTGCTTCGGCCTGTTCTACGACACCCTGTCCGACTGCAGCTTCGACATGGGCCGGGAAATGGACAACTACCACGGCCACTACCGCTACTTCGTGGCCGACCACGGCGACCTCGACCTGTACTACATCGCCGGCGCCGACCCCGCAGCCATCACCCGGCGCTACACCTGGCTTACCGGCCGCCCGATCTTCCCGCCGCGCTACGCGCTCGGCTATTCCGGCTCGACCATGAGCTACACCGATGCGCCCAACGCGCAGGAGCGCATGGGCGAATTCCTGGACCGCTGCGAAGAGCACGACATCCCCTGCGACTCGTTCCACCTCTCGTCCGGCTACACCTCCATCGGCCCGGGCCGCTACGTGTTCCACTGGAACCGCGACAAGTTCCCCGAGCCCGCGCGCTTCGTGCAAAGCTACCTGAACCGTGGCGTGCGCCTGGTACCCAACATCAAGCCCGCCCTGCTGCGCGACCATCCGCGGTTTGAAGAAGCCCGCCAGGCCGGTCTGCTGGTGCAGGACCCGGACGGCCAGCCCACCGCCGTGCAGTTCTGGGACGGCACCGGCGCCTACCTCGACTTCACCAATCCGCAGACCATCGCGTGGTGGAAACAACAGGTCACCGAGCAACTGCTGCAGCTCGGCATTCCCACCACCTGGAACGACAACAACGAATACGAAATCTGGAGCGACCAGGCGCGCATGCACGGCTTCGGCACGCCGCGTGCGGCGCGTGAGGCCCGGCCGCTGCAAACCCTGTTGATGATGCAGGCCTCGCACGCCGCACAGGCCGAATTTGCCCCCGAGGTGCGGCCGTACCTCGTGTCACGGTCGGGCGCAGCGGGCATGCAGCGCTATGTGCAAACCTGGTCGGGCGACAACTACACCGCCTGGGAAACCCTGCGCTACAACGTCCGCATGGGCCTGGGCCTGGCGATGTCGGGCGTGTCGAACACCGGGCACGACATCGGCGGCTTCTCGGGCCCCGCGCCCGGCCCCGAGCTGCTGGTGCGCTGGGTGCAGTACGGCATCTTCCTGCCGCGTTTCAGCATCCATTCGTGGAACGACGACCAGACCGTCAACGAACCCTGGATGTACCCCGAGGTGACGCCGCAGATCCGCGAACTGATCCGTCTGCGCTACCGCCTGATGCCTTACCTGTACGACCTGGTGTGGCGCTACCACCGCGGTTACGAGCCCATCATCCGGCCGACCTACCACGACTTTGCCGACGACGAGCGCTGCTTCGAGGAAAACGACGACATGCTGCTGGGTGCCAGCCTGCTGGTGGCGGCGGTGGTGGAGCCCGGCCAGCACCAGCGCCGGGTGTGGCTGCCTGGCAGCGGCGGCTGGTACGACTGGAACACCGCGCGCCATCTGGCCGCCGGCCAGTGGGTGACGCTCGACGCGCCGCTGGACGGCCCGCCGCCCCTGCTGGCGCGCGAAGGCTGCGCCATCCCGCTCAACCTGGGCGAGATCCATTTCGGGCAGGTCGAGGATGTGCGCGGCTTCCAGGTGTTTCCCATCCAGGGCGAGGGCCGCTTCGAGACCACCTGTTTTGAAGACGATGGTCTCTCGCAAGCCTGCCGCGATGGTGCTTATGGGCAGTGGCGCTTGCAGGTGGCTTGCACGCCGCAAGGCCTGCACATCACCGTGGCCCGTGAAGGCGGGCGGCCGCCTGTGCAAGACAGCCTGGTCTTGCGAATCCCTTCAGCCGAGCAACGTGCATTGAGTTTTGCCTGCGCGACGCTGGTGCAGGAGACCCTTGATGGCGCCTGGCGGCAATTGACCCTGAAACTACTGTAGCCTGGCTCAGCGCCAAAAGGCGTCGTAACCGGTCTTCATGATCAGCGCGCTAACCACGGCCATAAACACCCCCCGCACAAAGCTGGCGCCGTGCCTGAGCGCCAGCCGGGTGCCGAGCAGGCTGCCCAGCACGTTGGCCACGGCCATGCTCAGGGCAAAGTGCCACCAGACATGGCCTTTCCAGGCAAACAGCGCCAGCGC
>NZ_JANOAL010000287.1:0-5153 GCF_031411155.1 Polaromonas sp.
CGCCGCCCGCGGGTTTTTTTTGAAGAGTGGTACGACCCGCACATCAGCGCGATTGCCTGGGTGTCCGAACTGATAGGCATCGCTGGTGGCGATGACTGCTTTCCGGAACTGGCCAGCCAGGCCATGGGCAAGGACCGCATCATTGCCGACGGTGGCGAGATTGTGCGGCGCAACCCCGACATTGTTCTGGGCTCCTGGTGCGGGCGCAAATTCCGGCCCGACCATGTGCGCGCCAGAGCCGGTTGGGAAAATGTCAGCGCCGTGAAAACCGGCCAGCTGTTCGAGATCAAGTCGTCAGAGATTCTGCAGCCCGGACCGGCGGCCCTGACCGACGGGGTGGAACAGATTCACCGCATCCTCATGGACTGGAATCAGCAATATGGCTGAGCCCTTGAAAGTAGCCCGCAGCGAACTGATTCTGGGCGGCCAGCGCAGCGGCAAGTCGCGCCGCGCCGAACTGCTGGCGCGCCACTGGCTGGCCCAGTCGCCCGTCCACGGCGCGGTGCTGATTGCCACGGCCCAGCCGGGGGACGATGAAATGCGCAAACGCATTGCCCGGCATCAGCAAGACCGGGCGCAGCGCGTGCCCGGCCTGCGCACGGTGGAAGAGCCGCATGCGCTGGCCCAGGCCCTGACCCGGCACAGCCAGCCCCAGACCCTGGTCGTGGTGGACTGCCTGACCCTGTGGCTGACCAATTTGCTGATGCCAGCCCCTGATTTTGAAGCAAATAGACCTCTAGCCCAGGATTCACAGGCGCAGATAGCTATGTTTTTGATAGCAATTGAAAAAAACGCAGGCCCGGTCGTGCTGGTCGGCAACGAAATCGGCCTGGGCGTGATTCCGCTGGGCCGCGAGACGCGTGACTTTGTCGATGCGCTGGGGCGGCTGAACCAGGCGGTGGCGCAGGCCTGCGAGCGCGTGACTTTCATGGCGGCGGGTTTGCCGCTGTCCCTGAAAGGCTTGTCATGAAGCGGTTTGTGGCCGTGCTGGTGCTGCTCCTCGTGGTGCTGGCGCCCGCACAGGCCCTGCAAATCACCGATGACCGAGGCATCACGGTCACGCTGCCGCAAACACCGCGGCGCATCGTCAGCCTGCTGCCATCGCTGACCGAGACCGTGTGCGAGCTGGGCGAGTGCAAGCGCCTGGTGGGGGTGGACCGCTATTCCAACTACCCGGCCTTCGTGCGCAGCCTGCCGCAGGCGGGCGGCGGCATCGACCCCAACATCGAAGCCGTCGTGGCACTGCGGCCCGACCTGGTGCTGATGGCCACCTCGTCGCGCGGCGTGCAGCGACTGGAGGCGCTGGGCCTGAAGGTGGTGGCGCTGGAGCCCAAGAGCTCGGCCGACGTGCAGCGCGTGATGGGCAAGATCGGCCAGCTGCTGGAGGTGGCCGACGCGCAGCGCGTCTGGCGCGTCATCGACGCCGGGGTGTCGGCGGCCGCGCAGTCGCTGCCGCCTGCCGCGAAGAACACCCGGGTCTATTTTGAAGTCAGCCGCGGGCCGTATGCGGCGGGCACCACCTCCTTCATTGGCGAGACCATGCTGCGCCTGGGGGTGAAGAACATCATGACGCCCGAGCTGGGGCCTTTTCCCAAGATCAACCCGGAATACGTCGTGCGTGCCAATCCCGACCTGATCATGGTTGGCGCGCGCAACGCCCAGGGGCTGGAACAGCGTCCCGGCTGGGCCGGCATCCGCGCCTTGCGCGAGGGGCGGCTGTGCGTGTTCACGGCGGAGGAGTCGGACGTGCTGGTACGCCCCGGTCCGCGCATGGCCGAAGCTGCACGCATCATGGCCAGGTGCATCGCCGACAAGGCGGGGGCTGCGCTTCGATGAGCGGCGCCGCACCGGCAAGCGCCCCCCATCGACTGGGCTTTGTGCTCGGCCTGTTCCTGCTGCTGGCGGCGGCCGGCCTGCTGCTGCTGGGCGCCGGCGTCGGCAGCACCGGCTTCGACAGCGTGCTGCAGGCGCGCCATGACCCCGTGGCCTGGCAAATCATCCGGGACATCCGCCTGCCGCGCACGCTAGGCGCCTGGCTGGCCGGCGGCCTGCTCGGACTGGCCGGCGCCGTGGCCCAGGGGCTGTTCCGCAATCCGCTGGCCGATCCCTATCTGCTCGGCAGTGCCTCGGGTGCCGCGCTGGGTGTCGCGCTGGCGCTGGCTTTGTTTGGCGTGTCACCGTTTGCGACTTCGTTCCTGGTGCGCCTGGGCCTGACCGGCGCGGCCTTCGCCGGCGCGGTGGGCGGGGTGCTGCTCACGCTGCTGCTTTCCAACGGCGTGCTGCACACCCTGCGGCTGCTGCTGGCCGGCGTCATCGTCGGCGTCGTGCTGGGCGCGGCGCGCGACCTGGTCACGCTGGCCGTGCCCGACATCCTGCAGGCCATGCAGGCCTTTCTGCTGGGCAGCACCGGCTTCGTCGGCTGGACCTCCTGCGGCGTCATGGCCGCGGTGTTGCTGCCGACCCTGGCCGTCGCCTGGGCCCTGGGCCGCGTGCTCGATGGCCTGGCCCTGGGTGCGGCGACGGCCGCCAGCCTCGGCCTGCCGTTGACCGCCGCGCGCGCCGCCCTGGTGGCCGTGCTGGCATTGGCGACCGGCGCGGCGGTGGCGCAGACCGGGCTGATCGCTTTCGTCGGGCTGGCCGCGCCGCATCTGGTGCGCTCCATCGTCAAGACCACGCATGGGCGTCTGGTGGTTCTCAGCGCGCTGATGGGCGGCCTGCTGCTGCTGGCTGCCGACGTGCTGGCGCGCTGGCTGATTGCGCCGCAAGAGCTGCCGGTGGGTGTGCTGACGGCGGTGCTGGGCGGCAGCTACCTGCTGTGGCTGATGCATCGCAGCACCGGCAGGGGTAGCGGGCGGGGCGCCGGCTTATGACAATTGCTATCAATTCAATAGCTGTTGATGCGCGTTCCATCAGGGCCAGCCTCGGAAATGTCGAGGTATTGCACGGCATCACGCTGGCCTTGCCGGCGGCCCGCTGGACCGGCATCGTCGGCCCCAACGGCGCGGGCAAATCGACCCTGCTCAAGGTGCTGGCCGGTTTGCTGGCGCATGGCGGCGAGGTGGCCTTGCTGGGCCGGCCACTGACTGCCCTGCGCGGCCGCGAGCGTGCCAGGCAACTGTCCTGGCTGGGGCAGAGCGAAAGCTCGGCCGACGACCTGACGGCCTACGACGTGGCGATGCTGGGCCGCCTGCCGCACCAGGCCTGGCTGGCACCGCCCAGCGCCGCCGACCACGCCGCCGTTGAAAACGCCTTGCGTGCCACTCAGGCCTGGGACTGGCGCGCCCGCGCCCTGGGCCAGCTGTCGGGCGGCGAACGCCAGCGCGTGCTGCTGGCGCGGGCGCTGGCGGTGGAGGCGCAGGTGCTGCTGATGGATGAGCCGCTGGCCAACCTCGACCCGCCGCACCAGACCGACTGGCTCTTGACCGTGCGCGAGCTGGTGGCCAGCGGTAAAACCGTGGTC
This sequence comes from Polaromonas sp., assembly GCF_031411155.1. Taxonomy (GTDB): domain Bacteria; phylum Pseudomonadota; class Gammaproteobacteria; order Burkholderiales; family Burkholderiaceae_C; genus Polaromonas. Next base: position 3,461 of record NZ_JANOAL010000287.1, read on the forward strand.
AGCGTGCTGCATGAAATTTCGTTTGCGCTGCGGGCCGACGCGCTGGTGGTGATGGCCGCAGGCCGCGTGACGCACCAGGGCGCCTGCGATGACCCCGCCACCCACCGCGCGCTGGAACAGGTGTTTGACCAGCGCATTGCCGTGCACAAACTGGCTGGCCAGTGGATCGCGCTGCCCAAAATCGGATGACATGAAGAATCGCCAGCGCGCGTTCAGGTGCGCGGGCCGTAACATTTGCAGCGTTTTTTGCAAGTTTTGAAGGAGAAGGCACCATGACCGCCAAATGCGTGATGGTTTTGGGCACCACCAGCGGCGCCGGCAAGAGCTGGCTGACCACCGCACTGTGCCGTTACTACGCTCGACAGGGCTTAAAGGTGGCCCCCTTCAAGGCCCAAAACATGAGCAACAACGCCAGGGTCGTGGCCCCCACGCTTGTCGCTTTGCGTACTGCGCTGCCCCCCGAGGGGGCTAATTTTCCTTGGGGCGGCCCGGCGGAAAATTGCTCCGGCGGTGAAATCGGCAGCGCCCAGTATTTCCAGGCGCTGGCCGCGCGCACCAATCCCGATGTGCGCATGAATCCGCTGTTGCTCAAACCCGAAAAGGACACGCAAAGCCAGGTGGTGCTGATGGGGCAGGTCAATGCCGAACTGTCGCGCATGGAATGGCGCGACCGCAGCGAGCGTGTCTGGCCGACGGTGCAAACCGCCCTGACCGAGTTGATGGCCGAAAACGACGTGGTCGTTATCGAAGGCGCGGGCTCGCCGGCCGAGATCAACCTGAAATCCAGTGACATCGTCAACATGCGCGTGGCGCTGCACGCCAACGCGGCCTGCCTGCTGGTCACCGACATAGACCGCGGCGGCGCCTTTGCCCATCTGTACGGCACCTGGGCCATGCTGGATGCGGCCGAGAAAAAACTCATCAAAGGCTTTGTGCTCAACAAGTTTCGTGGTGATGCGGCACTGCTGGCGCCGGGCCCGCAGATGCTGCAGGACCTGACCGGCGTGCCGACGGTGGCCACGCTGCCGATGTGGTGGCAGCACGGCCTGCCCGAGGAAGACGGCGTGTTCGATATGGCCCCCACGTTCGGCACTGGCATGTCCTCTCTGCCCCCCGAGGGGGCGGCCCGGGCGAAGGCGACGGTTATCGCCGTGGTGGCTTACCCGCGCATCAGCAACCTCGACGAATTCCAGCCGCTCAAAAACGTGCCGGGCGTGCGATTGCGGTGGGTGCGCAGCCCCAGCGCGCTGATGGACGCCGACTGGATCATCCTGCCCGGCTCCAAGGCGACCAGCGGCGACCTGGCCTGGCTGCGCGCGCAGGGGCTGGACCAGGCGATTGCCGCGCACGCCAGCCGTGGCGGCGTGGTGCTGGGCATTTGCGGCGGCCTGCAAATGCTGGGCGAAGCGCTGATTGACCCGCACGGCATTGACGGCAACGGCCCCGGCCTGGGCCTGCTGCCGCTGGTCACGCTGTTTGACGAAGCCAAAACCGTGCGGCAGCGGCAGGCGGCATTTGGCCCTGTGCGGGGCTGGTGGGCGGGCCTGTCGGGCGTGTCCGTGCAGGGCTATGAAATCCACCATGGCCAGACGGCCCCGCACACCGCCATGGCGGCCGCGGGCGACATCGCCTACGCTGTGATGCCTGACGGCCTGGCCTGGCAAAACGCGGCCGGCAATGTGCTGGGCCTGTA
>NZ_JANOAL010000288.1:0-1665 GCF_031411155.1 Polaromonas sp.
GCTGGACCTCCTGCAGCAGCGCCAGGCCGTTGCGGACCGGCATGCGGTAGTCGGTCACCAGCACGGCGATGTCGGGGCCGCGCGCGCGCAGCGCCTGCAAGGCCTCGTCGACACTGCCGGCCGTGATGATGGAGAATTCGTCAGCGAACAGCCGGGCAAACCACTTGCAGGCCTGCGCCTCGTCATCGACGAACAGTATGGTGCAGGCCCCCTGGGTTGCCTGGGGCAGGGGTCGGGCAGTCGTCATGGCGTCGTCATCCCTCACGACTGGGGCTCGGCCAGGTCAAGGGAAAATTCGGTCCAGGCGCCGAACTCGCTGGTGACCGCCAGCAGGCCCCCGTGGCGCTGGATGATGCCGTAGCTCACGCTCAGCCCCAGCCCCAGGCCGGCACCCACATCACGGGTGGTGAAAAAGGGCTCGAGCACCCGGCCGACGTTCTCGGGCGCAATGCCGGTGCCGTTGTCGCGCACCGCCAGCCAGAGGCGCCCATCGCGGTGCTCGCCGCGCAGCGAAATCTGCGGCTGCTCGCGCGCCGCACTGTTCAGGGCGAGCGCGGCGTTGCTGAACAGGTTGATCAGCACGCCGATGATGGCCGGTTCGTCACCCAGCACATGGGTGTCCTGCGGCAGCGCCATATCCACCTTGACGCCCTTGAGCTCAAAGCTGGTCAGGCGCAGCGCGGACTGAATGGCTTTTTCCAGCAGGAAGACACGCTGGCCGTCGACGCCCGGTTTTTGGTAGGCGAAGGTTTTCAGGTCCGACACAATGCTCTGGATTCGCTGCATGCCCTCGCGCGCATCGGTCAGGCTTTCCTTGAGATTGGCGTTCTGCGCGGCCGCCGGCTCCATCAAGGCCATGTTGATCGCCATCAGGCTGTAGTTGACCGGGTTGTTGACCTCGTGCAGCAGCCCCGCCGACAGCGTGCCCAGGGCTGCCATCTTTTCGCGCTGGATCAGCTGGCCCTTGACCTCGGCGAGGGCGGCGTTGGTTTCCGCGAGCACCTTGTTGGTCTTCTCCAGGGCGGCATTTTTCTCTGCAACTTGGTACTGCAGACTGAACACGTTCAGGCGGCCACGTTCATTGAAATAGGTACAGAAGGCGCTGACCGAAGCCGAAAACAAAATGAACATGGAGACCCCGGTGAACCGGCTGATATTTTCCAACCCCTGGGGATGCAAATAACACGCAAGGAAATAAAGCAGATACGTGAGCAACCCAAAGCCCACGCCCTCGAGAAACCCAATCGGAAGAATGATCCCCGTGGCATACAGGGCCAAATGCAAACCCACGAAATAGATGGAGTCCACCCCATCGGCACGCCAGATCATCCAGGAGATCATGATCTGCGGCAAGGCCAGCCAAAGCAGGGTGAGCGGCTGCACATATTTTTGCCCCAGGGGCAAGTCGCGCAGCATCCAGAACACCAGCAGCGTCAAGGTCGTGGTCACGACGCGCGCGGTCGCGAATTCGGCAAAAAGCGCCGGATAAAGCGAGTAGTCCAGCCCCAAGCCAAACATCACCAAAACGGCCGAAACAATGGCCCCCGCCTTGCTATAGGCAAGACGAAACTCGCTCATCTCGGCGTGATAGGGAGACAATGTTTCACGCTGCACGGCGATGTCACTTCGGAACTTGAAACTCGGCAAAAATATTCACACCGGTTT
>NZ_JANOAL010000289.1:0-19982 GCF_031411155.1 Polaromonas sp.
GAAGGTTTGCACCTGGTCGGCGCGAAAGCCATTCTTCTTGAGCCAGACGGCCAGGTTCATCATGTCCGCATCGCTGGTGCCCGGGTGCGCGGCGATGAAGTACGGGATCAGGTACTGCTTCTTGCCCGCCTCGGCCGAGTACTGCTCGAACATGCGCTTGAACTTGTCGTAGCTGCCGATGCCGGGCTTCATCATCTTCGTGAGCGGGCCCTGCTCGGTGTGCTCCGGCGCGATCTTGAGGTAGCCGCCGACGTGGTGCGTGACCAGCTCTTTCACATACTCGGGGCTTTGCACCGCCAGGTCGTAGCGCAGGCCGCTGCTGATGAGGATTTTCTTCACGCCCTTGAGCTCCCGCGCGCGGCGGTACATCTTGATCAGCGGGTTGTGGTTGGTGTTCAGATTCGAGCAAATGCCGGGATAGACGCAAGACGGCTTGCGGCAGGCCGATTCAATCTCGGGCGACTTGCAGCCGATGCGGTACATATTGGCGGTCGGGCCGCCCAGGTCGGAAATGGCGCCGGTAAAGCCCTTGACGGTGTCGCGAATCGCTTCGATCTCGCGAATCACCGAATCCTCGGAACGGCTCTGGATGATGCGGCCTTCATGCTCGGTGATGGAGCAAAAGGTGCAGCCGCCAAAGCAGCCACGCATGATGTTGACGGAAAAGCGGATCATCTCCCAGGCCGGGATTTTGGTGGCGTGGTCATGGCTGCCGTTTTCGTCGGCATACATCGGGTGCGGCGAGCGCGCATACGGCAGGTCAAACACGTAGTCCATCTCGGCCGTGGTCAGCGGAATCGGCGGCGGCGTGATCCAGACATCGCGCGCGGTCGCTCCCTCGCCATGCGCCTGTACCAGGGCTCTGGCATTGCCGGGGTTGGTTTCCAGGTGCAGCACGCGGTTGGCGTGGGCATAGAGCACCGCATCGCTCTTGACCTGCTCGTACGACGGCAGGCGGATCACCGAGCGGTCGCGCGGCGGCACCTTGATCCGGCCCTGCATAGCCGGCAGGCTGGGGTTGGGCACGAAGGTCAGCGGCTTGATGGCGGGGTTGGCTTTGACGTCGGCCCTGGGGCTGGCCGCCTGCGCCACGGCCTCGGCCTCATCCTCGCGCGCGCAACTGGCGCCCTGCGCCTTGGCCTGCTCCGAAATCATCAGGTAGGGGTTGACATGGGCCTCGACCCGGCCCGGCGCGTCGACGCTGGTGGAGTCGATCTCGAACCAGTCATTCGCACTTTCGTCGCCGCTGCGGCGGATAAAGGCCGTGCCGCGAATGTCCGTCATGCTGGCCACCGGTTCCCTGGCGGCCAGCCGGTGCGCGATCTCGACGATCGCCCGCTCGGCATTGCCGTACAGCAGCAAATCACATTTGGCGTCGACCACCACGCTGCGGCGCACCTTGTCGGACCAGTAGTCATAGTGCGCGATGCGGCGCAACGAGCCCTCGATGCCGCCCAGAATGATGGGCACGTCCTTGTAGGCCTCGCGGCAGCGCTGCGAATACACCAGCGCGGCCCGGTCGGGCCGCTTGCCGCCGATGTCGCCGGGCGTGTAGGCATCGTCGCTGCGGATCTTGTGGTCCGCCGTGTAGCGGTTGATCATCGAGTCCATGTTGCCGGCGGTCACGCCGTAAAACAGATTCGGCTTGCCCAGCGCCCTGAACGGCTCGGCGCTTTGCCACTCGGGCTGCGCAATGATGCCGACGCGAAAGCCCTGCGCCTCCAGCATGCGGCCAATCACCGCCATGCCAAAACTCGGGTGGTCGACATAGGCGTCGCCGGTGACGATGATGATGTCGCAGCTGTCCCAGCCCAGCGCGTCCATCTCGGCCCGGCTGGTGGGCAGAAATTTGGCCGTGCCAAAACGGGCCGCCCAGTACTTGCGGTAGCTGGTCAGCGGCTTGGCGGCGCGATGAAAGAAGGAGACATCCACAGGGGATTTCGCGGGGGCGTTCATGGGGCGATCTGTAAAAACTGCCAGGAAGGGAAAACCCTGGAACAGGCCTGAAAGCGGCCGGCAGTTTGGGGATAACCCGCGATTTTAAGGTTTTAAAGCAGTTTGTGCACCCTAAAGCACACTGCGACCCTGTGGATACCGGGGAAACCGCCCTGCCCACCCATCAGATCAGCCCGCAACATCAGCCATGCAACTCATTGGCGCCTCCTTGGCGGGTGGTCAATCGGCAAACACCGGAATGCGGGCGTTGGCGGACGGGCGGTACTGCCAGTGCCGCGGCATGGCCGGCTGCAGGCGGCCCGAATCCAGCAAGGCCTGCAGGGCCGCCGCCGCCACCGTGCAGGCCAGCGCCTGGCCGGGACACTGGTGCGGGCCATGGCCAAAACCGGGCGTCTGCCGCTCGGCGCGGTCCAGCAAAAAATCGTCGGGTTGCGGGTTGGCCGCCGGGTCACGGCTGGCGGCGGCCAGCAGCAGCAGAATCACCGCGCCGGCCGGCACCGGCGTGCCGGCAATCTGCGTGGCCTGGGCCACAAAGCGGCGGGTGTTGTGAATCGAGGGGTCATGGCGGCTGACTTCCTGCACCATGGCCGGCAGTTGGCCCGGTTGCCGGGTCACAGTGTCCAGCAAGCCGGGCTGGGTTGCCAGTGCCACGATGCTGTTGCCCAGCAGGCCGGCCGTGGCCTCGCAGGTTTGCGACAGCAGTCCGACCAGGTTGGCCAGCAGTGCGTCGGCGTTGTTCCAGCCGACCCGCGCGGCTTCCGCCTGCAGGCGGGCGATGGCGCTGCCCCCGGTGGCTGGCGCGCTGCGCACCAAAGCCGAAAAGCGCAGCAGCAAGGCCCTGGCGGCCTCCGCCGCGGCCGCCAGCCGGGCTTCGCTGCTCAAGGGCGACAGGCAGGCGACGAAGTCGTCCATCCACAGCGCGACCTGGCCCAGTTCGGCCTGCTCAAAACCCAGCAGATCGGCCACGGCCATCACCGGCACCGCAGACGCCCAGCGCGTCAGCCCGGCCCCTGACACAGCGCCGCTTTCCAGAGCATTTTCCAGCACCGTTGCCGCCAGCGTTTGCGTTCTCTGCCTGAGCCGGTCCAGATCGACCGAGGCCAGAAAGCGCTGCAGCGCCAGCTTGGGTGCATCGTGCCGCGCGCCCTCGTTCATGCGCACCAGATGGCCAAACACATCGCCGGCGGCCGAGCCCAGAATGGCCAGGGGCACAGGCTCGGCAGCGGGCCGAACCTGGCAGGCCGGGTTTTGCAGCACTTGCTTCACGCAGGCCGCGCTGCTGGCTATCCAGAGCTTGTGCGGCGCGTCATAAACCAGCGGCGGGCCGGCCCGCAGCGTGGCGTAAAAAGGGTAGGGATCGGGGTGGGCTGCCGCCGCCAGGATGTGATCAGGACGCATGAACTGGATTGTGCCCAAACCCGCCGCAGCACCCGCCCAAACCGAAAAAATCCAACAAAATCAGGCTCTAGCCCATACAAACAGAGCTTAAGCAGCTATTAAATTCATAGCAACTAATTGCGCACCGCCATCTGGCCGCGTACCTCGCCGCCCGGGTTGGCGGCGGTGTGCACGTTGGCGTACCAACGCCCGGCCATCAGGTCCGCGGCTTGCGCCGCGGTCAGCGTGGTGCTGCCTTCGAGCGGACTGGTGGGGGGGCTGGTCCACGGGATGACCACGCCGGCATTGGCGCCGACGGCCGCCGGGCCATGAAAGTGCGCTCCCGTGGCCGGGCCGGTCAGGCCGGTAAAGTTGGCCTTCCAGCGCAACAGGTTGGTGTCTTTGTTGAGCACCGCATCGACCGAACCACTGGCCGTGCTGACGTTGGGGGGCACCTCGTTGGCCGCGCGCAACTGGGTGGTAAAGGCGACCAGGTTGGACTGGCGGTTCATCATGCCGCAGCCGGTGACGGCGGCCACCGCCACCAAGGTGAAGGCGGCGAGGGAGAAACGGGTTAGCTGGCGGCGTGTGGACATGACGGGCTCCTGTGTATGACAGAGGACCATTTTCAGTCGCGCATCCCCAAATTGACCGTAGGACAACTCCGATGCGCCGGGTCGGCCGTTCACTACAGGCGCGGCGCGCTGGCGCGTCTGGCGCGTCTGGCGTCTGTCCTACGCCAAAGCCCTGAGGCTGCCGACAGTCGGCGCCAGGGCGCTTGCTAAGGTCAGGGGAATCGCTCAAAAAATCGGGCAAGGAACTCCCTCATGGCTTCACGCGTTTTGTGGAAGGGTGCCATCAGCTTTGGCCTGGTGCATATCCCGGTGGCCCTGCATTCGGCCACGGCCGACAGCGGGCTGGACTTTGACTGGCTGGACAAGCGCAGCATGGACCCGGTGGGCTACAAGCGCATCAACAAGAAAACCGGCAAGGAAATCACCAAGGAGAACATCGTCAAGGGCATCGAATACGAAGACGGCCAGTATGTGGTGCTGTCCGACGAGGAAATCGCGGCGGCCTACCCCAAGACCACGCAGACCATTGAAATCGAGAGCTTCGTGGCCAACACCGACATCCCGTTTGTGTACCTGGAGCGGCCCTACTACATCGCCCCGATCAACAAGGGCCAAAAAGTCTATGCCCTGCTGCGCGACACCTTGCTGCAGAGCCAGCGCGTCGGCATTGCGCGGGTGGTGATACAGACCAAGCAGCATCTGGCCGTGCTGGTGCCGTCTGGCCCGGGGCTGGTGCTCAACCTGCTGCGCTGGGGCGCCGACATCCGCCCCTGGGACGAGCTGAACCTGCCGCCCGAAGGCCCGAAAGCGGCCGGCCTGTCGGAGCGCGAGCTGTCCATGGCCAAACAGCTGGTCGATGACATGACCGAGAAATGGGACCCGAGCAAGTTCAGGGATTCGTTCAAGGACGAAATCATGGCGCTGGTCGAACAAAAGGCCAAGGCCGGCAAGCTGCAAACGGTGGTGCAACCCGATGCGGCGGGCGAGGCCGAACCGGCCCGCTCCGGCGCGCAGATCATCGACCTGACCGAGCTGCTTCAGCGCAGCCTGCGCAAAGGCGGCGCCAAAGCGCCTGCCGACGGCGCCACCCAGGCGAAAGTTGCCGCCAAACCAGCGCCGAAATCACCCGTCAAAAGCACGGTAAAAGCGCCGGCCGCGCCCAAAAAAAGCCGCTCCGCCTGAGCCCGGCAGACCCTGAGCGCCCGCTGCCATGCCCAGCCGCGACCCGCTTGAAGGCTACCGCGCCAAACGCGACTTCAGCCGCACGCCCGAACCGGCGGACCTGGCCGCGCCGTCGGGCGCGACGCCGGGCTTTGTGGTGCAAAAACACGCCGCGCGCAGTCCGCACTACGACTTTCGGCTGGAGCTGCAGGGCACCCTGAAAAGCTGGGCCATTCCCAAGGGCCCCAGCCTGGATCCGGCCGTCAAGCGCATGGGCGTGCAGGTGGAAGACCACCCGCTGGCCTACGCCACTTTTGAAGGCCGCATTCCGCCCAAACAATATGGCGCCGGTGAGGTCATCGTCTGGGACCGCGGCTTCTGGACGCCTGTGGGCGACCCGGTGCAGGGGCTGGCGCAGGGCAAGCTCAAATTTGCGCTGCACGGTGAAAAACTCCAGGGCGGCTGGACGCTGGTGCGCATGCACGGCAGCGCCGACCACGCGCCAGAGAAACACGAGCCCTGGCTGCTGATCAAGGAAAAAGACGAATTCGCCCGCCCGGCCAACGAGTTCGATGTGCTCAAGGCCTTGCCCGACAGCGTGCTGGGCGGGCCGGCCCGGCAAGACAGCGGTGGCATTCCGCAGGGCGCCGTCGCCGCCCCGCTGCCCCCTGCGCTGGCGCCGCAGCTGGCGACACTGGCAAACCAGGCCCCGGACACTGCGCAAGGCTGGGTCTATGAAATCAAATTCGACGGCTACCGTTTGCTGACGCGCATCGAGGCTTCGTCGGTGCGCTGCTTCACCCGCAACAGGCATGACTGGACCGCGAAAATGCCCGCGCTGGCCAAGGCGATTGCGCAGCTTGGCATTGACGCCGGCTGGCTCGACGGCGAGATTGTGCTGCTTAATGATCAGGGCCTGCCCGACTTTGGCGCGCTGCAAAACGCCTTTGACGGCGCCGGCACGGCCCGCCTGGTGTATTACGTGTTTGACCTGCCTTTTTACGACGGGCTGGACCTGCGGCCGCTACCGCTGACGCAGCGGCGCGACATGTTGCTGGCCGCGCTGACGCGAAACCCGCAGGACAACATTCGCTTCAGCGAAGCGTTCGAGCAGTCGCCGCAAGACCTGCTGGCCGCCGCCCGGCAACTCGGTCTCGAGGGTGTGATCGGCAAGCGCAGGCAAGCGCCCTACAGCTCGGGCCGCTCGACGGACTGGATCAAGCTCAAGACCGGGCTGCGCCAGGCGTTTGTGATTGGCGGCTACACCGCGCCCAAGGGCTCGCGCACCGGGCTGGGCGCGCTGCTGCTGGGCCTGCACGACGCCCGCGGCAAGCTGCGCTACGCCGGCAATGTCGGCACCGGTTTTAGCGACAAAACCCTGCAGGCGCTGAGCACCCGCCTGGCCAGGCTGCACACGGCGCGCAGCCCGTTCGCCGACCTGGCCGGCCGGCCCGCCGGCGTGCAGGGGCAGTGGGTCAAGCCGCGGCTGCTGGCCGAGGTGGCTTTTGCCGACTGGACTGGCAGCGGCCGCATTCGCCATGGCGTGTTCCAGGGCTTGCGCGCTGACAAGCCGCCCACCGCCATCGTGCGCGAGACCGTCGCGCCGCCGCAGGCCGCCGCGGCCAGCCCCGGCAGCGCGGCGCTCAAATCACTGCGGTCACTGCGAATTACCCACGGCGACCGCGTGATCGACAAAACCAGCGGCTTTACCAAGCAGCAGGGGGTCGAGCATTACGCGGCGGTGGCGGCGCTGATGCTGCCGCACCTCAAGGCCAGGCCGGTGTCGCTGGTGCGCGCGCCGTCGGGCATTACGGGTCAGCTGTTCTTTCAAAAACATGCCGAGGCCTCGTCGATTCCCGGCATCAGGCTGCTGGATCCGGCGCTGGACCCGGGCCATGCCCCGCTGCTTGAAATCCCGTCGGTCGCCGCCCTGCTGGCCGCCGCGCAAGTCAACGTCATCGAATTTCACACCTGGAACGCGACCGACCGCGCGATCCGCCACCCCGACCGCATGACCTTTGACCTGGACCCGGGCGAAGGCGTCGGCTGGGCGCAGGTGCAGGAAGCCGCGCTGCTGGTGAAAACCATGCTCGATGAGCTGGACCTGGCCAGCTTTTTAAAGACCAGCGGCGGCAAGGGTCTGCATGTGGTGGTGCCGCTGCGGCCTTCATCTGCTCACGACTTCGACACCGTGAAGGATTTTTCACATGCCCTGGTGACGCATCTGGCCCGCATCGTGCCCCAGCGCTTCGTGGCCAAAAGCGGCCCCAAAAACCGCATCGACAAGATTTTTGTCGACTACCTGCGCAACGGCTTCGGCGCCACCACGGTGTCGGCCTGGTCGCTGCGGGCGCGGCCCGGTCTGGGGGTGTCGGTACCGGTGGCATGGGACGAACTGGCCTCGCTCACGGGCGGCGCGCACTGGACGGCGCGCAGCGTTGCCGCGCGGCTGGCCATCGGCAACACGCCCTGGAGCGGCTACGCATCGTCGCGCAACCGCTTGAGCGCCGCCATGAAGCAGCTGGGCTTCAAGGCGCCAGCGTCACGCCGCTGAGCGGCCCCGCGCAGACCCCTGTAGGCAGTTGCCGCGAGTTGCAGCCGCCGGCTGGTCAGGGGCTGCGTCGCGGCCTATCATTCAAACAGGCGTGACGCAACTGACTTATCAATCCGGAAACACCTCATGAAGCCCTTTGTCCCCTATGTCCTGCTGTTACCTGTCGTCATGATGCTGGCCGGCTGCCCCGACGCCAAGGTGCCCAAGGCGCCACCCAATGTGCCGGAGCCGAAGGCGTCCGTCTGGTTGCAGGATGCAATCACCCTGCCCGCCGCCGTGGCGAATGGTCACAGCCAGCAAGAATTGACGGCCGCATGACTACGCAGGCGAAAGTTCTGTTGGCCCTGGGTTCGGTCTGCCTGGCTTCGTGTGCCCTGATCGCGCCCTCGGGCGAAGCGGTTGTGCGCAAGGTGGTGGTGCAAGGCGAGTCGTACAACCTGAGCCAGCTCACCGCCGGCACCTGGGTCGCCATTCTGGCCGGCGCGCCCAAACCCGTGAACCGTGGGGCCAGCAAGGCCGAATTGCTGCGCGCCATTGAGCAAGCCTCGGGCTGCAAGGTCACCGACAGCGACTATTCGCGCCAGGGGCAGCAGCTCGATGCGCAGGTCGACTGCGGCGAGCGCATGGCAAACTAGCTTTTCACCTCCAGCAAAAAAGGGCGACACCTTTCGGTGCCGCCCTTTTTTCATGGTCAGGCCCCAGATTCAGGTTTTCAGCGCGTCGCGCAGTGCCTTCACCTGGTCATGGTTGCGCTGGGCGCCCTGCGCCTGCCGCGACACCACCGCCCTGACGTCGGCCGGCAGGTTTTGTTTGAGCGCCTTGCGGTAGCTCGCCACGGCAGAGTCCTCACCGCGTTCGCACTCATTGAGCATGGCCAGGTCGCTGTAGCCGCTGAGAGTGCCTTTGACCGACACCCAGCCGCGATGCAACGCGCCCGTGATCGAGCCGCCTTCATCGGCCTTGCCACCGCGCTCGCTGATAAGCGTTTGCAACTCTGCGCCGGCAGCGCGGCATTCGTCGGCGTGGCGATGCAGCAGGGTCTTGAGGTCCTGCGCCTTGGCGTGCTCCGCACTGGCCTGAAAGCCATATTCACCGTCACGGCAGGTTTCCAGCAGGTCGTTCAAGGTCTCAATCACGTCATCGTCGCCGTCGGCCGGGTAACTGCTGTCGTCCAGCACGCTGCCCCCAGGCTGCCCGGCCCCAATGCGGTCCCAGGCCGCGCGGCTGGCGGCCCGGGCCTGCGGCCAGTTCAGGGTGGAGCGCTCCTTCTGCGTGTCCCAGTGGGTGGCCAGCCGGCCTTCGGTTTCGTCAAACGTGCCGCCGTATTCGGTGCGGCCAAAAAGGCCCAGGCGGTAAGCCGGGGCGTAGTCGTCAAACGGCCGGCCGGCCTCGTAATAGGGTTCCCGGTGATAGTTGTCCTGCCAGTAGGCTTCTTCGGCCGTCGGGTTGACCGCCTCGGCCGCCGCCTTGCCGCCCAGCCCGCCCACGATGGCACCCGCCACACCGCCGACCGCAGCCCCAATCGGCCCGCCCACCAGGCCCGCCGCTGCGCCAGCTGCCGCACCGCCCACGGCCGCGCCGACTCCGGTGCCGACCGGGTGCGCCCCAGGTTCCTGGCTGATTGGGTCGAGATTCAGATCGCCTTCTTTTAACATCATGGTTTCCTTAAAAAGTTGAGTGAATGAGAACTGCGAAAGATCTGGCACAAAACTGCTTCAAGCATCCTTGTGGTTCGACACGCAGTTGCATCGTCTCCCGCAGTGCGCCATGCAACGGTCAGGCAAGCTCAGGGGCATTTGTAGGAGTGCGCCGCCTACCCAACTGCCAGTGCTTGCCGCCGCTTGCGGATTCACTTCCTGGGCAGATGCCTTGATTCCCACTGGCACCCTGCCACCGCACCGACCACACCGCCAATCAATGAGCCAACGGGGCCACCCAGCGCGCCAAACGACACACCAACGGCAGCGCCCAGCAGGGCGCCAGCCCCTGACGGATGGGCGGCGGGTTTATTGCCGATCGGCTTGTGCTTCAAATCGCTTGGCGTGGCCATGGTGATCTCCTGTAAAAGTTGTTGTACGTAAACTGCAAAGACGCAGAAACGAACGCGTTGTGGACGCGTTTTCAACACACAGTTACATGCTCGCCCGCAGTGGGTTCTGCCACGGTCAGGCAAGCTCAGGGAGGCTTGTAGGAGTTTGCCGCGCGGTGCCTGTTGCCGGGCGCTGCATTCGGGCCGCGCTTATCAATGAAAATGGCGTGCAGCCCAACTGGAATAAGCGCAAGCTGCTATTTATTTAATAGCAAACAACGGCCAACGATGCGCTGTTCCCAAAACGCCCCGCGGCAGGCGCGGCTGCAAGGCGCGACCACTTTACGGCCGGCTTCAGCCGGCGGCGGCAATCTGGCGCAGCGCCTGCTCAAACACCTCGGCGGGCTGGCCACCCGAAATCAGGTGCCGGTCATTGATGATGACCGCCGGCACCGAATGAATGCCCTGCGACAGGTAGAACTGCTCGCGCTCACGCACCGCGTCGGCATAGCTGTCCGACGCCAGGATCTCGCGCGCCCGCGCCGCATCCAGCCCGACTTCGCCCGCCACACGCGCCAGCACCTCGTGCGAGCCGGGGCTCTGGCCGTCGGTGAAATACGCGCTGAACAAGGCCTCCTTCAGCGCCTTTTGCCTGCCTTGGCCCTGCAGTTCGGCCCAGTGCAGCAGGCGGTGCGCGTCAAAGGTGTTGTAGATGCGGCTGCGCCCGCCGCCAGGCTCATCGGCCATGCTGAACCTGAAGCCCAGCTGCGCGCCCCGCGCCCGGATGTTTTCGCGGTTGGCCCGGGCCTGCTCGGGCGTGATGCCGTACTTTTCGGTGATGTGCTCGGTGATGTCCTGGCCCTGCGGCCCCATCTGCGGGTTGAGCTCAAACGGCTGGAAATGCAGCTCGGCGCTGATGTCGCCCGCGACACGGGCCAGCGCCTGGTCGAGCGACTTCAGGCCGATCACGCACCAGGGGCAGGAAACGTCGGAAACGAAGTCGATTTTGAGCGGGGTGGTCATGGGGTGCTTTGCAAGAAATTCATACGAAAAAGGAAGGCGACCGTATTCTCAGCCCCGGATTTTGACCCGAAGCCTGGCCGCCTGTCTTGCCCATCTGGAGGTGGCCGGGCAAAAAGTCAAGAGTGCCGTTGCGGCAAGCCGGGTCACGGAAGTGTCATGTTGATTCCACACAATCAGCCTGCCGAAACGCGATTCCGTGACCGGTCTCACCTTCACCTTTAAAGAAAGCCGACGATGTCCCCGACGCCCGATCTCGCTACCGCCTATGTCGATCCTGACGATCTGAACAACAACAGCTCCAGCAATCCGTCGTTCGACAGCGTGCTGGCGGCCCGCCTGAGCCGCCGATCCGTTCTGCTCGGTTCGGTCGGCACCGCCGCCAGCGCTGTTTTTGGCAGCCTGGCCGCCTCGGCCGCCGTGGCCGCACCGCATGAAAAGTTGCTGGGCTTCAGGGAAGTGGTCAAAAGCCTGGCCGACAGCGTGATCGTACCGGCCGGCTACAGCGCCAGCGTGCTCTACGCGCTGGGTGATCCGCTCACCGCGTCAACCCCCGCCTATAAAAACGACGGCACCGACAGCGACTATGAACACCGCGCCGGTGACCATCACGATGGCATGGAATGGTTTGGCCTGGACAACCGGGGCCGCCCCTCGCCCAGCGCCAACCAGCGGGGCCTGCTGGCCATCAACCACGAAGCCACCACCGACGAGAAGCTGTCGTCCTTTTTCCTGCATGCCAACGGCGGCACCAGCAGCCTGCCGCGCCCGGCCAGCGAAGTCGACAAGGAGCTGGCGATTCACGGCGTGGCGGTGGTCGAAGTGCAGCGCAAGGGCGCCAGCTGGGGCTACCTCAAGGATTCGGCCTTCAACCGGCGCCTGACGCCGCTGACCGAGATCGAGATTGCCGGGCCGGCGCGCGGCAGCCCGCTGCTAGTCACGAAATTCTCGCCTGGCGGCACCAAAACCCGCGGCACGCTGAACAACTGCGGCACCGGCAAAACGCCCTGGGGCACTTTTTTGACGGGCGAGGAGAACTGGGCCGGCTACTTCACCCGCCCCAAGGGCGACGACGCGGCGCGCGAAGGCGGCAAAAGCGTGACCGCGCTGGTCCGTTATGGCCGCGCCGAAGGCGCCAGCAGCCGCCACGGCTGGGAAAGCGCCGGCAAGGACGACCGGTTTGCGCGCTGGATCAATGCCAAGACCGGCAGCTCGGCCGATGGCAGCGACGACTACCGCAATGAGCTCAACGGCATGGGCTACATCGTGGAACTGGACGCTTACGACCAGACCAGATCGGCCAAGAAACGCACCGGCCTGGGCCGCTTCGCCCATGAAAGCGCGGCCTTTGGCAAGCCCGTTGCGGGCCAGCCGCTGGCCGTTTACCAGGGTGACGACTCGCGCAACGAGTACATCTACAAGTGGGTGTCGGCCGCCCGCTGGGACGCGGCCGACGCCAATCCGGCTGACCGCCTCGCCACCGGCGACAAGTACCTGGACCAGGGCACGCTCTACGTCGCCAGGTTCAACGCCGACGGCAGCGGCCAGTGGCTGGAACTCGCGACCGGCAACCCGGCCATCGCGGCTTTCAGCAAGTACCCGTTTGCCGACCAGGCCGACATCGCCGTGAACACGCGGCTGGCGGGCGACGCCGTGGGCGCCACCAAAATGGACCGGCCCGAATGGTGCTCGGTGAATCCGGCCAATGGTGAAATTTATTACGCGCTGACCAACAACAGCAACCGCCGTGTCGAGCCCAGCGGCCCGTCGCAACTGGCCCCCGACAGCGCCAATCCGCGCGCCTATTCCGACATCAGGGGCACGGCCACCGTGCAGACGGGCAACCCCAATGGCCACATCCTGCGCATGAAAGAAGGCGCCGCCGGTTCGGCCGCCACCCACTTCAGCTGGGACGTGTACCTGTTTGGCGCGGAAGCCAGCGCGGCGCCCGGCTCGGTGAATCTGTCGAAGCTGACGGGCGAGCAGGACTTTTCAAGCCCCGACGGCCTGGCCTTCAGCCACAGCACCGGCATCTGCTGGATCCAGACCGACGACAGCGCCTACACCGATGTCACCAACTGCATGATGCTGGCCGGCCTGCCGGGCCAGGTCGGCGACGGCCGCAAGCTCACGCTGAGCTACCCCAAGGCCGATGGCGGCGCACTGGCGGTGGACACCTATATCGGCAAGGCGCCAACCCCCGACAAACTCAAGCGCTTCCTGGTGGGGCCGGTGGGTTGCGAGATCACGGGCCTGGCCGAGACGCCGGACGGCAAAACCCTGTTCGTCAACATCCAGCACCCCGGTGAAACCACGGCGCAGGCCCATATTGGCGACCCCGCCAAATACACCAGCCAGTGGCCCGCCAATGTGGGCTACGGCGCCGGCAAACGCCCGCGCTCGGCCACCATCGCCATCACCAAGAATGACGGTGGCCGCATCGGCAGCTAGGGTCTGGATGGACGGGAGTAGGCCGGCGCTGACAGCCATCAGCGCCTCTCCCCGATAGGCTTCGCGAGCCAGCGCAGGCACAGTAAAGCCACAACTTCAAGGAGAAAAACTGTGTCTTTTGCACTCTACATGATCGGGTTCATCATCTTTCTGGGCGGCGTGATCTGGGGCGCCGTGGTGGCCGGTGTGCCGCAGCTCTACATTGGCATCGGTGCGCTGATCATTCTGGGTATCGGCATTTTCAGCGCCGTCAGCCGCACGCGCAGCAAAGACCCGTCCTGAGCGCCTTGACCACCGCGCGCGCTTAAGCCCGGCTACCTGGCCCCAGGCCCATGGACCGCGAGATCACTTCCTTCATGATCTCGTTGGTGCCGCCGTAAATGCGCTGCACCCGGGCATCGGCATAGGCGCGGGTAATCGGGTATTCCCACATATAGCCGTAGCCGCCGAACAGCTGCACGCATTCGTCCATCACCTTGCACTGCAGGTCGGTGGTCCAGTACTTGGCCATGCTGGCGGTAGCGGTATCCAGCCTCTCCTGCGCCATCAGCTCGGTGCACTTGTCGACAAACACGCGTGCCACCTGTACCTGGGTCTGCAGCTCGGCCAGGGTGTAGCGCGTATTCTGGTAGCTGGCCAGCGGCTGGCCAAACACCTTGCGCTCTTTTACATAGGCCAGTGTCCAGTCAATCGCGGCCTGGGCCGAGGCCACGGCCGTGATGGCAATTTGCAGCCGCTCCCAGGGCAGTTGCTCCATCAGGCAGATGAAGCCCTTATTCTCCTGCGCTTCGCCGCCCAGCAGCATCTCGGCCGGTACCTTCACGTCGCTGAAAAACAGCTCCGAGGTGTCCTGCGCCTTCAGGCCCAGCTTTTTCAGGCGCTTGCCGACCTCAAAACCAGCCATGCCGCGCTCCACCAGCAGCAGGCTGGTGCCCTTGGCGCCGGCTGCCGGATTGGTTTTGGCCACCACAATCACCAGGTCGGCATGCCAGCCATTGGTGATGAAGGTCTTGCTGCCGTTCAGCAGGTAGCTGCCGTCGGGCTGCCTGAGGGCCGTGCTCCTGATGCCCTGCAGATCGCTGCCGGCGGCCGGCTCGCTCATGGCAATCGCGCCCACCATCTCGCCGCTGGCCAGTTTGGGCAGGTATTTCTGTTTCTGCGCCTCGGTGCCGTAGTGCAGGATGTAGGGCGCGACTATCTCGCTGTGCAGGCCGTAGCCGATGCCCGAAAAGCCGCCGCGCGCCAGCTCTTCCATCTGCACCACCGAATACAGCTTGTCGCCACCCGCGCCGCCGTAGGCTTCGGGCAGGGTCATGCACAAAAAGCCGTTGTCGCCCGCCTTGTGCCACACCGCGCGGTCCACATGGCCCTGCTCTTCCCACTGGGCATGAAAAGGCGCGATTTCCTTGTCCATGAAGCGGCGAAAGGCGTCGCGAAAGGATTCGTGTTCGGGGCTGAAAAGGCTGCGTTCGATCATGGTGTGGCCTGTGCGGGTTATTTATGCAAAGCGTTTGCTTGGTGAAATCAATATACTGCAAGAGCGCGATTTTTCGCACCCGCTGTCTGAAAGGGAAAACCAGCATGACCGAAGCCTTCATTTACGACGCCATCCGCACGCCGCGCGGCAAGGGCAAAAAAGACGGTAGCCTGCACGAAGTCAAGCCCGTCAACCTGCTGGCCGGCGTGCTGACCGAGCTGCAGCGCCGCAATGGTTTTGACACGGCCGCCGTCGACGACGTGGTGATGGGCGTGGTCTCGCCGGTCGGTGAGCAGGGTGCTGTGATCGCCAAGGTGGCGGCGCTCAAGGCGGGCTGGGACTTTAGGGCTTCGGGCGTGCAGATCAACCGCTTTTGCGCCTCGGGCCTCGAAGCCGTCAACATGGCGGCGCAGAAAGTGCGCTCGGGCTGGGAAGACCTGGTGGTGGCCGGCGGCGTCGAAAGCATGAGCCGCGTGCCGATTGGCGCCGACGGCGGCGCCTGGGCGCAAGACCCGGAAACCAATAGCGCCACGCTGTTTGTGCCGCAAGGCATAGGCGCCGACCTGATTGCGACGATGGAAGGCTTCAGCCGCGCCGACGTCGATGCGTTTGCGCTGCAAAGCCAGCAGCGCGCCGCCGCCGCGCGCGAGGCCGGCTACTTTGCCGGCTCGGTCGTGCCGGTCAAGGACTTTCTGGGCCAGGTGATTCTGGGACAGGACGAATTCATCAAACCCCAGACCACGCTGGAAGGCCTGGCCGCGCTCAAGCCCGCCTTTGAGCAGCTCGGCGCGATGGGCTTTGACGCCGTGGCCCTGCAGCGCTACCCGCAGGTAGCGCGCATCCACCATATGCACCACGCCGGTAACTCGTCAGGCATTGTCGATGGCGCGGCGGCGGTGCTGGTGGGCTCGGCAGCCGCCGGCAAAACGCATGGCCTGCAACCGCGTGCCCGCATTGTGGCGGCGGCCCTGAGCGGTGCCGACCCGACCATCATGCTGACCGGCCCCATGCCGGCGGCGCGCAAGGCGCTGGCCAAAGCCGGCATGACGGTGGACCAGATTGATTTGTTTGAAGTCAACGAAGCCTTTGCCGCGGTGGTGATGCGCTTCATGAAAGAGATGAAGGTGCCGCACGACAAGGTCAACGTCAACGGCGGCGCGATTGCCATGGGCCACCCGCTGGGCGCCACCGGCGCGATGATTCTGGGCACGCTGATCGACGAGCTGCACCGGCGCCGGCTGCGCTACGGCCTGGCCACCTTGTGCGTGGGCGGCGGCATGGGCATTGCAACCATTGTGGAGAGAATCTGATGAAGACGATCAAGTACGAGCTGACCGACGAATCTTTCGGCAAGGTGGCCACCCTCACCTTTGACGAGCCCGACTCCCCGGTCAACACCATGTGCCTGCAGTGGCAGGACGACCTGAGCGAGGCCGCCGCTCGGGTGCTCAAGGACAAGGACGCGATCCAGGGCGTGATACTCGCCTCCGCCAAGAGCACGTTTTTTGCCGGCGCCGACCTCAGGGCCGTGATGCGCCTGACGCCGGCCGATGCACCCCGGGCCTACGCCGAGGTCGAGCGCGTGAAGAAAAATTTCCGCACGCTGGAAACGCTGGGCAAACCGGTGGTGAGCTGCCTCAACGGCACGGCGCTGGGCGGTGGCTGGGAGGTGGCGCTGGTCGGCCACCACCGCATCGCCGTCGATGACAACAAAACGCTGTTCGGCCTGCCCGAAGTCACGCTGGGCCTGCTGCCCGGCGCCAGCGGCGTCACCAAAATGACGCGGCACCTGGGGCTGATGGGCGCCCAGCCCTACCTGGTCGAAGGCAAAACCTTTGGCCCGCGCGAGGCGCTGGCACTGGGGCTGGTGCATGAGCTGGTGGCGAATGCCGGTGAACTGCGCGCCAAGGCGCTGGCCTGGATGGCCGCTCACCCGACAGCCCAGCATCCGTGGGAAGCCAAGGACTACAAAATCCCGGGCGGCACACCGGCCAACCCCAAGATTGCCGCCGCCCTCAGCGTGGCGCCGGCCATGCTCAAAAAGCAGACGCGCGGCCTCTATCCGGCGCCCGAAGCCATCCTGGCCTGCATGGTCGAAGGCGCGCTGGTGGACCTGGAAACCGCCCTGCGCATTGAAAGCCGGCATCTGGCCAGACTCATGACCGGCAGCAACGCCAAGGCCATGATCAACACCTTTTTCTTCAACATGAATGCGATCAGGAGCGGGCAGTCGCGCCCCAGGGACATTGCGCGCTTCAAGCCCGCCAGGGTCGGCCTGCTGGGCGCCGGCATGATGGGCGCGGGCATTGCCTACGCGCAGGCCAGCAAGGGCATCACGACGGTTCTCAAAGACGTGAGCCAGGAAAGGGCCGATGCCGGCAAGGCCTACAGCGCCAGGCTCACGCAAGCCCGTGTCGACAAGGGCCGCATGTCCGCCGACGAGCAGGCCGCCCTGCTGTCACGCATCAGCGCCACCAGCCAGGCGGCCGACTTGGCCAGCTGCGAGCTGATCATCGAGGCGGTGTTCGAGCGGCGCGACCTGAAAGCCCTGGTCACGCAGGAGGCCGAGCCTTGGCTGGCACCGGGTGGCTTTTTCGCGTCCAACACCTCGACCCTGCCCATCGCCGGCCTGGCCACGGCCAGCGCGCGGCCCGAGAAATTCATCGGCATCCACTTCTTCAGCCCGGTCGACAAGATGAAGCTGGTCGAGATCATTCGTGGCCCGCAGACCGATGACGAGACCGTGGCGCGCGCCTTTGACTATGTGCAGGCGCTCGGCAAGATTCCGATTGTGGTCAACGACTCGCGCGGCTTTTACACCAGCCGCACCTTTGCCACCTTTGTCATGGAAGGCGCGGCCATGCTGGGTGAAGGCATTCCGGCCGCCGTGATTGAAAACGCCGGGCTGCAGGCCGGCATGCCGGTGGGACCGCTGGCGGTGCTCGATGAAACCGCGCTGTCGCTCAGCGTGCATGTGCTGGAGCAGACCCGCAGCGACCTGGCCGCCGAGGGCAAGCGCTACACCGCCACGCCCGGCGAGTTGCTGGTCGAGCGCATGGTAAAGGAACTGAACCGCCCCGGCCGCGCCGGCGGTGGCGGCTTTTACGACTACCCGGCCGAAAAAGGTGGCAAAAAGACCTTGTGGCCCGAACTGAAAACCCTGTTTGAAAAGCCCGACGCCGCCTGGAACATCGACGAGCTGAAGGACCGGCTGCTGTACCGCCAGGCGGTGGAAACCGCCCGTGCCTTAAGCGAAGGCGTGCTGACCAGCGTGCACGACGCCAACATCGGCTCCATCTTCGGCATCGGCTTTCCGGCCTGGACCGGCGGCGCGATGCAGTTCATCTACGGCATGGGCACAGACCGCTTCGTGCGGCGCTGCGACGAACTGGCCGCCCGCTTCGGCCCCGGCTTTGCGCTGACCGATGCCGTGACGGCAGGCATCGCACGCCACCAGCCGGTTTATTGACCACTTTTTGCACATTTCAGGGCTCTAGCCCAGGCAGAACGTGCATAGTTCGCTATTGTTTTAATAGCATATCAAAGCTGCCGGTTGATGGCCCGCGGCCGGCCCGAAACCACATGGACGGCGATAATCGGCGCATGATTTCCGCGCCCGCTCCCGCCCTGTCCGCACCGCCTCATCCGCAACCCCAATCCCTGAGCGACCTGTTTGTGTCTTTCACCCTGCTGGCGCTGCAGGGCTTTGGCGGCGTGCTGGCCGTGGTGCAGCGCGAGCTGGTGGAGAAAAAGCGCTGGATGACGCGCGAGGAATTCATTGAAGACTGGGCCGTGGCGCAAATCATGCCCGGGCCCAATGTGGTGAACCTGTCGCTGATGATTGGCGCGCGCTACTTCGGCATCCAGGGCGCGCTGGCGGCGCTGGCCGGCATGCTGACGGTGCCGCTGGTGCTGGTGTTGCTGCTGGCGCTGGTCTATGCCCAGTTTGCCGGCCACCCCGGCGTGGCCGGTGCGCTGCGCGGCATGGGGGCCGTCGCCGCCGGGCTGATTGCCGCGACCGGACTCAAGCTGTTTGGCGCGCTGAAGGCCAATGTGCTGGGCCCGCGCCTGTGCATTGCGCTGGGCCTGGCCTGCTTTGTCGCCATTGCCCTGCTGCGCTGGCCGCTGGCCTATGTGCTGGTGGGGCTGGGCGCGCTGGCTTGCGTGCTGGCTTTTCGAAAACTCAAGCCATGACCGAGCAGGCCCTGCATCTCGCCTTTCAGGCGGGCGACTGGTTTCAGCTGTTTGTGCACTACCTGTCGCTGTCGCTGCTGTCGATAGGCGGCGCCATCAGCACCGCGCCCGACATGCACCGTTTTCTGGTCGATCAGCAGCACTGGCTGACCGACGCGCAGTTCAACGCCTCGATTGCCATCGCCCAGGCCGCGCCCGGCCCCAATGTGCTGTTCATCGCGTTGATGGGCTGGAATGTCGGGTTGAATGCGGGCGGCCTGCTGCCCGGCCTGCTAGGCGTGCTGATCGCCATGCTGGGCATTTTGATCCCGAGCACCACGCTGACCTATGTGGCGGCCCAGTGGGGCCACCGCAACCGCGAGCTGCGCGCGGTGCGGGCCTTCAAGCAGGGCATGGCGCCCATCGTGATTGCGCTCTTGATTGCCACCAGCTGGATTCTGGCGGCAGCCAACGGCAGCAGCCTGAAAGACTGGCCGGTCTGGCTGCTGACGGCCGCCACCGCCGTCATCGTCTGGCGCAGCAATATCCATTTGCTGTGGCTGCTGGGCGCGGGCGCGCTGCTGGGCTGGTTCGGGCTGGTTTAACCCGACTGGCGCTTAATACCGCTGATTCAGCGGCGCTGGCGCAAGGCCTCATACAGGCAGACGCCGCTGGCCACCGACACATTCAGGCTTTCCACCGCGCCGTGCATCGGGATGCTGACCAGTTCGTCGCAGGTCTTGCGTGTCAGCTGGCGCATGCCCTCGCCCTCGGCGCCCAGCACCAGCGCCACCGGGCCGGTCAGGTTCACGTCGTAAATCGTCTTGGGCGCGTCGTCGCTGGTGCCTATGCACCAGATGTTGCGCTCCTTGAGTTCGTTCAGGGTGCGCGCCAGATTCGTCACCATGAAGTAAGGCATGGTTTCGGCCGCACCGCTGGCCACCTTGGCCACCGTGGCGCTGATGCCGGCCGCATGGTCCTTGGGCGCGATCACCGCATGGGCACCGGCGCCGTCGGCCACGCGCAGGCAGGCGCCCAGGTTGTGCGGGTCGGTCACGCCGTCCAGCACCAGCAGCAGCGGCTGGGCCACACCCGACGCCTCGAGGTTTTCCAGCAGTTCATCGAGCGATGTGACCTGGGCTACCGCATCGACCCGCGCCACCACGCCCTGGTGACCATGGCCGCCGCACATCTTGGCCAGCCGCAGGC
>NZ_JANOAL010000290.1:0-1997 GCF_031411155.1 Polaromonas sp.
AAGTCGCTGCTGTTGCCCATGATCAGCTGCGCATGCTCGCCAAAGCTGGTCAGCATTTCGCCGGTGGCAATCGGTGTGTCCAGGCTGGCCGCCAGCGCGGCGTGGCCTTCCAAGTCGTAGGCGTCCAGCGGCTCTTCGATCCAGGTCAGCTCGAAGGGCTCAAAGGCGCGGCAGGCGCGCTGGGCCTTGGGCCGGTCCCATTGCTGGTTGGCGTCCACCATCAGCGGAAAGCCTTCGCCCAGCAGTTCGCGCACAGCCTTGACGCGCTTCAAGTCGGTCGGCAAATCGGGCTGGCCGACCTTGATCTTGATGCCGCCTATGCCCTTGGCACGAATCGCGGCTACGTTTTTCAGCACCTCCTCAATCGGCATCGACAGGTAGCCGCCCGAGGTGTTGTAGCACTGCACGCTGTCACGGTGCGCGCCCAGCAGCTTGGCCAGCGGCAGGCCGGCGCGCTTGGCTTTGAGGTCCCACAGCGCAATGTCAAACGGGGCAATGGCCTGCGAGGTGAGCCCGCTGCGGCCCATGGAAGCGCCGGCCCACATCAGCTTGTCCCACAGGCGGGCGATGTCGCTCGGGTCTTCGCCCAGCAGGTTGGGCGCGATCTCTTTCGCATGCGCATACATGCCGGGGCCACCGGCGCGCTTGCTGTAGCCAAAGCCAATGCCGTCAAAGCCATCGCGGCTTTTGATCTCGGCAAAGATGAAGGCGATCTCGGTCAGCGGTTTCTGGCGGCCGGTCAGCACCTTGGCGTCGCTGATGGGCGCGGCCAGCGGCAGGTAGACCAGGGAGACCTTGACCCATTCAATGCGGTCGGCGCTGGCGCTTGCTTCGGTTTTCAAAATGGCTTCCTTTTTTGGGGGCGGTTGAACAATCGGGATGACGCGGGGGCGGCTTACCCGGACTTGATGCCTTGCTCGGGTGGTCGCTCGGGGTCTGCGCCGGCCCCGCTGCATGCTATTAAATTAATAGCTGTCGGGGCAATGAAACCGGGGGCCAGACGGCGATTTGTCATTTCAATGTCTGCTGGGGCCGGTTCAAGGCCGGTTCAAACTCAGTTTTGCAGTGCCGTGATTTTGGGCCGGTAGCCCGCCGCCTGCAACAGGCCGCGCGTGTAGCCCAGCGCAAACGCCATGAAGCGTTCGCGGTTCGGGTCCAGCTCGGACAGCGGTACATGGTCGGGGCACAAAATGCCGGCGTAGCCGCAGCGCTGGTAGGCCTTGATGGCCTCGTTCATGTCCACATCGCCCTCGTCCGGGAAAACCTCGGCAAAGTCGAGGTAGCCGCCCTTGATGTTGCGGAAATGGACCATGAAGATGCGCGGCGCAAACTCTTCAATCGCGCGAATGACATAGGCATGCGGCTCGGTCGCCATCTCCGCCACCGTGCCCTGGCAAAAGTTCAGCCCGTGCGCGGGGCTGTCACTGAGCGCAACAAACCGGCGCAGGCCTTCGATGGAGCCCAGCACATGCTCGACACCGTTGAGCCCGCCTATCGGGTAGGCCGGGTCGTGCGGGTGGCAGGCGAGCTTGATGCCGGCTTTTTCGGCCGCCGGCACCAGGCTGGCCACCAGAAACTCAATCGCGCGCCAGCCGGCTGCTTCGGTCACTGGCGGCACTTCTTTGGCCAGTTTCTGGCCGCAGAGCAGGCCCGATGCGGCGCCCCCCTCCTGCTGATTGGTCGGGTAGCCTACGCCCCAGTAAGAATGCTGGCGGTCAGCCTCGGGCGTGTAAGCGGCCAGCTTGAAGCCCGAGTACTGCACGCCGCCGCGCCCGGGCCGCAGGCCGGTGCGGGTAATGCCCACCATCTGCACGTTGTACTTGAGCGCCGTCAGGCCGGCGTCGGCCGCGATCTGGATGTTTTGCTGCAGCACCTGGGCCTGGCGCCGGGCGCTGGCTTCGTCGGTCAGAAAGTCCAGCAGGATGGCACCCACGTCGAGCGCAAACAGGTCTATCTTCAGGCCAAAACCCTCGACCCATTCGCGGTAAGCGCGCAGC
>NZ_JANOAL010000291.1:0-3296 GCF_031411155.1 Polaromonas sp.
CTGAATCGACCTAAATCAGCACCCGAAGCGGAACCCGGCCACGCGCTGGCGGTTTGTCATGGCCGTCCCGCTATCATCATGGCGATGCCTCAAGCCGACACCCTCGACACCCCTGCCGCCCACACCCCGGCGCAAGCCTTCATCGCCCGCTGGCAGGGCGTCAGCGCCAGCGAGCTGTCGACCGCGCAAAGCTTTGTGCGCGAACTGTGCGAACTGCTGGGCGTGGCGGTGCCGCATCCCACGCCCGAACAGGACTATATGTTCGAGCGGCCCGTCACCTTCAGCCACGGCGACGGCAGCAGCAGCCCCGGCCGCATTGACTGCTACCGGCGCGGCCACTTCGTGCTCGAATCCAAAAAGCTCAAGGCCGGCCCGCAGACCAAGGGCTTTGACGACGCCCTGCTGCGCGCTCGCGCCCAGGCCGAAGGCTACGCCCGTGCCCTGCCGCCCGCCGAAGGCCGGCCGCCCTTTTTGCTGGTGGTCGATGTCGGCAACGTGATCGAGCTGTATGCCGAGTTCACCCGCAGCGGCGCCACCTACACGCCCTTTCCTGATCCGCGCAGCCATAGACTGCCGCTGGCCAGCCTGCTTGACGCCGCTGTGCGGGATCGCCTCAAAAGCATCTGGACCGACCCCGAGAGCCTGAACCCCGCCCGCGCCAGCGCCCGCGTCACCCGCCAAGTCGCCACGCAACTGGCCGAACTCGCCCGCTCACTGGAGCTATCCGGCCACCGCGCCGACCATGTCGCCGCCTTTCTCACCCGCAGCCTGTTCAGCATGTTTGCCGAGGACGTGGAGCTGCTACCCAAGGGCAGCTTTCTGAACCTGCTGCAAAGCCACCGCGAGCAACCCGTCACTTTGCAGCAAATGCTGCGCGTGCTGTGGGCCGACATGGACCGGGGCGGTTTTAGCGCCGCGCTGGCCACCCAGGTGCTGCGTTTTAATGGCAAATTATTCAAGCAGTCCAATCAGGACGGGTATAGCCTGCTATTGAATCAGGAGCAGATAGAGCGCCTGATACGCGCCGCCCAGGCCAACTGGCGCGAGGTCGAGCCCGCCATCTTTGGCACCCTGCTGGAGCGGGCATTGGACCCGAGCGAGCGCCACGCCCTGGGCGCGCACTACACGCCGCGCGCCTACGTCGAGCGGCTGGTTCTGCCCACCGTGGTCGAGCCGCTGCGCGCCGACTGGGCCAACGCCCAGGCCGCCGCCCTGGTGCTGGCGCGCGAAGCCGCCGGGCTGAGCGGCAAGGCGCAAGAGACCAAACAGGAAGAAGCCAGAGCCGAAATCCGAAAATTTCACCACCAGCTCTGCACGACCCGCGTGCTGGACCCGGCCTGCGGCAGCGGAAACTTCCTGTACGTGACGCTGGAGCACCTGAAGCGGCTGGAGGGCGAAGTCATCAACCAGCTCAATGACTTGGGTGAAAACCAGGACAAACTCGGTTTTGAAGGCGAAACCGTCACCCCGCAGCAACTGCTGGGCATAGAGATCAACGAGCGTGCCGCCGCCCTGGCCGAGTTGGTGCTGTGGATTGGCTACCTGCAGTGGCACACCCGCACCCGTGGCAACAAGGCGGTGGCCGAACCCGTGGTGCACGACTACGGCAATATCGAATGCCGCGACGCCGTGCTGGCGTGGGACGCCACCGATCTGGCCTACGACAACGGCCCCAACGGTTCGGGCCAGTTGCTCAGCCGCTGGGATGGCCGCACGTTTAAAACTCATCCAGTGACAGGTGCGCTGGTGCCCGACGAAGCGGCGCTGGTGCCGCAGTGGAAATACAGCGGCGCCCGCAAGGCCGCATGGCCGCATGGCCCGCCGCCGACTTTATCGTCGGCAACCCGCCGTTCATTGGCGCCAGCACCCTGCGCGCTGCCTTGAGCGACGGCTACGTGCAGGCGCTGCGCGGCGCCTGGCCCGAAGTACCAGAAAGCGCTGACTTTGTGATGTACTGGTGGCACCAGGCAGCGCTCACCGTGCGCTCCGGACACGCCCGCCGCTTTGGCCTGATCACCACCAACAGCCTGCGCCAGACCTTTAACCGGCGCGTGGTGCAGGCCGCGCTCGACAAAGGGTTGGCGCTGACCTTTGCCATACCCGACCACCCCTGGGTGGACAGCGCCAACGGCGCGGCGGTGCGTATTGCCATGACCGTGGCTGCCGCGCCAGCCCCTGCATCATCCGTTCTGGCTGAGCCTGCCCTAACCGCCCGCCTGCTCACCGTCACCAGCGAACAAACCGGCGAGCATGGCGAAGTGGCCGTGACGCTGGTCGAAAGCACCGGGCTGATTCATGCCGACTTGAGCGTGGGCGCGAATGTGGCTTCGTCCGTAGCGCTGCAGGCCAACGCGGGAATTTCCTCGCCCGGCGTGAAGCTGCATGGCGCGGGCTTCATCGTCACACCCGATGAGGCCACCCTCTTACTCCCTCCCCCGCTGGGGGAGGGCGGGGGTAGGGGCAAGCCGTCGCAAAACATCATTCGCGAATACCGTAACGGCCGCGACCTGACCGACACGCCGCGCGGCGTGAAAGTAATCGACTTGTTTGGGCTGAGCGCCGAGCAGGTGCGGGAACAGTTCCCGGCGGTTTACCAGCGTTTGCTGGAGCGAGTGAAGCCCGAGCGAGACCAGAACAACCGCGCCACCTACCGGGACAACTGGTGGTTGTTTGGGGAGCCGCGCAGAGAGCTACGTCCAGCACTCACCGGCCTGCCGCGCTACATCGCCACCGTCGAAACCGCCAAGCACCGCACCTTCCAGTTTCTGGACGCCAGCATCCTGCCCGACAACATGCTGATCGCCATCGCCAGCAACGACGCGTTCCACCTCGGCGTGCTGTCGAGTCGCGTGCATGAGGCGTGGGCCTTGGCGCAAGGAGGCACGCTGGAAGACCGCCCGCGCTACAACAAATCCCGCTGCTTCGAAACCTTCCCCTTTCCCGACCAGGACACCGGCCTGAGCCCCGAGTTGCGCGAGCGCATCGCCACGCTGGCCGAGCAGATCGACGCCCACCGCAAACGCCAGCAGGCTGCAAACCCGGGCCTGACGCTGACCGGCATGTACAACGTGCTGGAAGCGCTGCGCGAGGGCCGGGCGCTGACGGCCAAGGAAAAGACGATTCACCAACAAGGCCTGGTCAGCGTGCTCAAGGAACTGCACGACGAACTCGACGCCGCCGTGCTGCAAGCCTACGGACTTGAACCCGGCCAGCCCACCGACGCCCTGCTGACGCACCTGGTCGCCCTCAACGCCCAGCGCGCCGCCGAAGAAAAAACCGGCCACATCCGCTGGCTG
>NZ_JANOAL010000292.1:0-41791 GCF_031411155.1 Polaromonas sp.
GCGCCCGGTCGGTGAACTGGCGCATACGCGCATCGCGGCGCGAGGCATCAAAAAACACCTCCAGCACCGACTTGGGGGCGGTTTTCAGGCGAACGCCCACGGCATGAAAGCCGAATAGAACTTTGGGGGAAGAAGACATGCAGGGTTATCGCTGCTGGACCCTTGGGTCAGACTGCAGCCTGTCGGTGGTTAAGGTTGCTTTGCCAAAACGACAGGATTCAGCCAGTTGCAGGCAGTGCGGAATGCTCAAAAGCCAACAGTCGCCTGCCGACCGGTGAACCCGCGAAAACTCCCGGCCAGGCTTGTAGTCCCGACGTCTAGCAGGGTCTGGCGGTCTAGCCGGTCGTTCCTGGAATCTTGGTCAAGTGCCCGTTTTGACATGGGTAGCTGCTAATATTGAATCGTTCATGTCGACAACTCATACAAGCCTTTTTCTCCAACGCCGCTTTGCCTGGCTGCTTGGGCTTGTCTTGCTCCTGCCCATCGCGCAGACAGTTGCGACCTGGCATCTGCTTTCACACGTTCATTCGGTTGAAGCCGATAAAACGAATGGCGATCAGGTACATATGCATGATCGCTGCGGCCTCTGTCAGGTTGCAGAGGCGCTGACGGGCGGCGCAGTTCCCGTTAGGTCAGTCGTCTCACCCCGAATCGCAGTGCCACGAGTGGCACCGGGGATCGATTCCAGCCACGTCCGGCTTGCTCTTACGCAGCGGGCCTACGAAAGCCGCGCCCCTCCTTTCGCTCCGAACTGATCCTTGTATCCTTGCTTCCAAAGCGCGGACAACGCGGCTGGAAGCCGTTCAATGTCATAGTCCGGAGTGATAACTCATGAATAAGTTCATGCCAGTGAGCATCGCGCTCGCCCTGGCCGCGCCATTTTGCGCCGTGGCCGACACCCCCTCAAACACACCATCCGACATACAGGGGCTTCGGCAAGAAGTCGATGCCATGCGCGCCGCCTATGAGGCGCGGTTGCAGGCCCTTGAGCAGCGCCTCATGGCTGCCGAAAGAGTCGCCGAGCAAGCGCAAGCTTCGAGGAGCGCGGCTGCTAGCGAACCTGGCAGTATTTCATCCACGGCGCCACCGCCTGCATCGCAAGTCACAGCTGCGGCATCGTCAGCTGCTGGTGGCGCCAACGCTTTCAATCCCGCAATATCTCTCATCCTCTCCGGCGGCTATACCGGCACATCCCAGGACCCTGCCACCTACCGCATCACGGGTGTTCAATTGCCAACGGACAGCGCTGCGGGGCCCGGGTCGCGCGGCTTCAGTCTCGCTGAATCGGAACTCGGTCTGACAGCGAATATCGATCCCTGGCTGCGTGGCGTGGCCAACATCTCGCTGCACGCCGATGACACGGTGTCGGTTGAAGAGGCATTCATACAAACCACCTCATTGGGTCATGGTTTGTCATTGAAGGCCGGCCGCTTTTTTTCCGGTGTCGGCTACCTCAACCCACAGCACGCCCACACCTGGGATTTTGCAGACAACCCCTTAGCTTACCAGGCTTTCCTTGGCACGCAATACGGCGACGACGGCGTGCAACTCAACTGGCTTGCGCCCACCGATCAGTACCTTGAACTGGGTTTGGAGCTTGGCCGTGGACGCGGCTTTCCCGGCAGCAATACTGGACGAAACGGCGCAGGCATGACGGCGTTGATCGCACATACGGGTGGCGATATTGGCGATAGCCAAAACTGGCGTGCAGGTATTTCACGCTTGGCCACCAAGGCCAACAACCAGAGCCTGACGTCCATCGACGTGATGGGCAATATGGTCACCAACGCATTTAGCGGGAACACGAGCGTCTGGGTAGTAGACGGGGTCTGGAAATGGGCGCCAAACGGAAACGCGACCCAGACCAATTTCAAGTTGCAAGGCGAATATCTGCGCAGCAACCGCAGTGGCAGCCTCAGCTATGACGTGGGCAATGCAAATGTTCCCGGCGCTTATCGCGCAGTCCAGTCCGGCTGGTATTTGCAAGGCATTTATCAATTTATGCCGAGCTGGCGAGTCGGACTGCGCACCGAACGCTTGAACCCTGGCAGGCCAGACTTCGGAACTAATGCCGCGTCACTCGCCAATAGCGGTTACCAGCCTAGCAAGAATTCGCTCATGCTCGACTACAACCCCAGTGAATTCTCACGCGTGCGCCTGCAGTTTGCCCAGGACCGCTCACGACAGGGTCTTGCTGATAACCAGGTCTTCCTCCAGTACCAAATGAGCCTGGGCGCACACGGCGCCCATAGGTACTAGGTATTTACCCAACAAGGAGCATCCCATGATGAATCGAAAAACAGTATTTGCCATGCTGGCCGCACCACTGGTGCTGCTGACTATTCCCGCGCATGCGGCGCTGCGTGTCTTTGCCTGCGAGCCCGAGTGGGGGGCGCTGGCCCAGGAGCTCGGTGGCGATCTCGTCGAGGTATCGGTGGCTACCAGTGCGTTGCAGGACCCGCACCAGATTCAGGCCAAGCCTAGCCTCATTGCGCGGGCGCGCAACGCTGACCTTGTCGTCTGTACAGGTGCTGAACTGGAGATTGGTTGGCTGCCGGTGTTGCTGCAGCAGTCGGGTAACGCAAAGGTTCAGCCCGGACAGCCCGGCAACTTCGCGGCGGCTGATTTTGTACGAAAGCTCGACGTTCCGGGTCAACTGGATCGCTCGCAAGGCGACGTGCACGCTGCGGGAAACCCTCACATTCAGACCGACCCGCGCAATATCAGCCAGGTGGCGTCTGCTTTGGGCGCCCGGCTTCAGCAAGTGGATGCCGCCCATGCGCCGCAGTATGCGCAACGCCTGAAGGATTTTTCCGGACGCTGGCAACAGGCCACTGGTCGCTGGACTCTGCAGGCTGCACCGCTCAAGGGAGTGGCCGTCGTTTCACAACACAAGGCCTTTGCTTACCTGTACGAATGGCTGGGACTCAAGGAAGTTGCGGTGCTGGAACCCAAGCCAGGCGTCGAACCCACCGCTTCGCATTTACAGGCCGTGCTCGCATCATTGAAGAACTCACCGGCCCGTATGACGCTGTACTCGGCCTACCAGGACCCGAAACCTGCCGAGTGGCTGAGCAAGAATGCTGGCGTGCCCGCCGTGAAAATACCTTTCACCGTCGGCGGCACCGATGGCGCGAAAGACCTGTTCGGTTTATTCGATGACACGCTGTCCCGGCTACTGGCAACAGCGGCCAAGCCATGAACTGGAGCGCACTTGACTGGGGCATCCTCGGCCCGGCCTTTATTGCTGGACTACTGGTGCTCGCAACGCATGTGCCGCTGGGCACCCAGGTGCTGGACCGAGGCATCGTCTTCATCGACCTTGCAATAGCGCAGATCGCTGGTCTCGGCGTCATTGCTGCAGACACGCTGGGCATGCCGGAGGGAGGCATTGCCGTGCAGGTTGCAGCGGTGAGTGCCGCTTTGCTCGGCGCATTGTTGCTGACCTGGACCGAGCGGCGTGCTCCCAAGCAACAGGAAGCGCTGATTGGGGTGATGTTCATTCTCGCTGCCTGTGCCAGCATCTTGATGCTGGCGGGCAACCCGCACGGTGGCGAGCACCTGAAAGATCTGCTGGTCGGGCAAATTCTTTGGGTCAACACAACCCAATTGATGTGGCTTGGGGGTGTATCTGCTCTGCTGTTACTCGCACTGCGCCTGGGATGGGTCAAGAGGCTGGGGCGCTTCGGCTTCTACGCCATGTTCGCGCTGGCCGTGACGGCCTCGGTGCAGGTGGTGGGGGTTTACCTGGTGTTCTCCAGCCTTATCATTCCGGCGCTTGGCACGGGGCAGCTTCGCGGTCCGCGCCGTTACGTTATCGCCTGGGGAATAGGCGCAGTGGCTTACGCCCTTGGACTGGCCTTGTCCGCGCTGTTTGACCTTCCCTCGGGCGCCGTGATTGTGTGGACTTTAGCGGCGTGTGCCTTGGTAGCAGCAATAGTCGTGAGACCTGTCCAAAAGAGCAGAGGATAAGTGGGCTGCTATGACGGTTTCAGTTGTCAACTATGCGCCGCGGGCGTTTTTCGGTGAACGAATCCGACCCATCCGCGTGACCGCGCCATGGGCCAGGAAGCCGACCTGGCGCGCAAGTCCTGCACCCCGGTTTTTCGCCGCCACATTGGTTGCTATATTATTAGTAGCGCACTATGACCTATATAGCTGGGCTAGAGGCCAATATGACCAGAAATATTACTGATTTGCCCGGCCTCAATCGTGATCCGCCGCTTGCAGCGCGCGGCAATCGCCGGGTCGTGCGTCACCAGCACCAGCGTGGTGCCCAGTTCCTGGTTCAGGTCAAACATCAGCTGCATCACGGTTTCGCCGGTGGCGAAGTCCAGGCTGCCGGTGGGTTCGTCGGCCAGCAGCACGGCGGGCTCGACCACAAAGGCGCGGGCCAGCGCCACGCGCTGCTGTTCGCCGCCCGACAGCACTTTGGGATAATGGCCTAGCCGCTCGCCCAGGCCGACCCGCTTGAGCATGTCGGTGGCCAACGCCCTGGCGTTGCGCTTGTCGGCCAGTTCCAGCGGCAGCATGACGTTTTCCAGCGCGCTGAGGTTGCCCATGAGCTGAAAGCTCTGAAAGACGAAACCGACTTTTTGCGCGCGCAGCGCGGCGCGGTCGTCTTCGTCGATGGCAAACAGGTCCTGGCCGGCCAGCCGCACCGTGCCCTGGGTGGGGGTGTCGAGCCCGGCGATGATGGACAGCAGCGTGCTTTTGCCCGAGCCCGATGCCCCCACAATGGCCACGGTTTCACGCGGGGCCAGCGCAAAGTCAATATCGCGCAAAATGCTCAGGGTGCCGGTCGAGTCGCTGACCGACTTGAAAACATGCTCAACGGAAATAATTGAAGAGGCCAAGCCGCCCGCGGAAGTTGCAGAAGCGTCGCCAGCGGCGCCAACAAGAGGTTCAAACATGTCAGCCTTATCAGATAACGTGAAATCCATGACTGCCGACTTTAACAAGCTTGCCGCCGGCGCAAGCCGCCGCTGGCTAAAACCTTGGGGCGCGCTGCTTCTGCTGTCCATGGCGGTCGTTCTGGGCGTGCTCGTTGTACCCGGGCCGGCGGCGGCGCAAAAGCCGCCGGCCACGATTCTGGTGGTGGGCGATTCGCTGAGCGCCGAATACGGCCTGAAACGCGGCAGCGGCTGGGTCGCGCTGCTGGAAAAGCAGCTGGCCAGCGACCGCAAGACGGCCAAAGTCGTCAATGCCAGCGTCAGCGGCGACACCACCTCGGGCGGGCGCTCGCGGCTGGCGCCGCTGCTGGCGCAGCACAAGCCGGCCACGGTGGTGATCGAGCTGGGCGGCAACGATGCGCTGCGCGGCCTGCCGCTGGACATGACCGAAAAAAACCTGCTGGCCATGACCCAGGCCGCCAAACAGGCCGGCGCCCGGGTGCTGCTGGTCGGCATGCAGGTGCCGCCCAACTACGGCGGCGCCTATGCCGCGAGCTTTTCGGGCCTGTTCAGCAAGGTCGCCAAGACCGAAAAAGTGGCGCTGGTGCCGTTCTTGCTCAAGGGCATTGCCGATAGCGACGACTCGGCCGCCAACTTTCAGGCCGACCGCATCCACCCCAACGAGCAATCGCAGGCCAGAATGCTGGCCAATGTATTGCCCGAACTGAAGAAACTCATCCCGTGAGCCTTGAACGCATTTCCGCCGGGCAGGTGCTTGGCAGCCTTTCCAGTTTTTCCGACATCATCGACGCGCGCAGCGAGGGCGAGTACGCCGAAGACCACCTGCCCGGCGCCATCAACTGGCCCAGCCTGCATGACGACGAGCGCAAGCTGGTGGGCACCGAGTACAAGCAGATCAGCGCGTTCGAGGCCAAAAAGCGCGGCGCCGCGCTGGTCGCCAAGAACATCGCGGCGCACATAGAGCGCGAGGTGCTGGGCAAGCCGCGTGAATGGCAGCCGCTGATTTACTGCTGGCGCGGCGGCAAGCGCAGCGGCTCGCTGGCGCTGATCCTGGACCAGATCGGCTTTCGGGTTACCTTGGTCGATGGCGGCTACAAGGCCTTTCGGGCCGCGCTGGTGGCCGACCTGCCGCAGCTGGCGGCGCGCTTGCACTACCAGGTGGTGTGCGGCACCACCGGCTCGGGCAAGACGCGCTTGCTGCAGGCCCTGGCCCAGCAAGGCGCGCAGGTGCTGGACCTGGAAGCACTGGCGAATCACCGCAGTTCGGTGCTGGGCATGATTCCGGGCGTGCCGCAGCCGAGCCAGAAGGCCTTTGACAGCCTGATCTGGGCCAGGCTGCGCGGCTTTGACGCGGCGCGGCCCGTTTACATCGAAAGCGAAAGCAAAAAGGTCGGCAACGTGGCGGTGCCCGAAGGCCTGATTGCCGCGATGCGCGCCAGCCCCTGCCTGCAGCTGGACCTGCCCGAGGACGAACGGGTGGCGCTGCTGCTGGAAGACTACGATTTTTTCGTGAAAGACAGCGAATTTTTCTGCGACCGGCTGGGCGCCCTGACCGAGGCGCGCGGCAAGGAAACCGTGCACGACTGGCAGGCGCGCGTGCGCGGCGGCGACATTGCCTCGGTGGTGCGCGAGTTGCTCGTCAAGCATTACGACCCGGTGTACCTGCAGTCGATGCGGCGCAACTTCAGCCACTATGAAGCGGCGCGCGTGCTGGCACCGCGCGACCACAGCGTGGCCGCCATGACGGCGCTGGCGCAAACCCTGCTGACGGACTGAGCCAGCGCCGCCCATAATCCGGTTCAGCAGGCCAGCCCATGGTCTGACCAACCAAAAGACGAGGGAACCGGCGCATGAAAAAAACCTTTACCGCGCTGGCCGCGCTGCTGTTGCTGGCGCTGGCCTATTTCTGTTTCTGGCCGGTGCCGGTTGAGCCCGTCGTCTGGACGCCCCCGGTTGCGACGGGTTATGTCGGGCCGTTTGCGGTGAACCAGAAGCTGGCCGGCTTGCAGATGATCTCGCTGGGCGCCGACGAAGGCCCGGAGCATGTCGCCATCGGCCCCGACGGCAAGCTCTATGTGGCGGTGGCCAGCGGCAACATTTTACGCATGGCACCCGACGGCAGCGCCCGGGAAGTGTTCGTCAACACCGGCGGGCGGGTGCTGGGCTTTGACTTTGATGCCGCCGGCAACCTGGTGGCGGCCGACGCCCTGCTGGGCTTGCTGTCAATCGCGCCCGACCGGCGCATCAGCCTGCTGACCAGCAACGTCGACGGCGATCCGATTCGCTATGCCGATGCGGTGGTGGTGGCCAAGAATCCGGCGGCGGGCGGCAAAATCTATTTCAGCGACGCCTCCACCCGCTTTGGCGCCAAGCAATGGGGCGGCACGTTTGAGGCCAGCGTGCTCGATATTCTGGAGCAGTCGTCCAGCGGCCGGGTGCTTGAATACGACCCCGCCAGGCAAAGCACCCGCGTGGTGGCCAGGGGCCTGGCGTTTGCCAACGGTGTGGCCCTGAGCGCCGATGGGCAGCACCTGTTCGTCAGTGAAACCGGCAAGTACCGGGTCTGGAAAATCGCTGTTGGTGCCAAGCAGGTCGATGTCAGCCGGGACGGTTTTGACCCGGCCCAGGCGCGCGTGCTGCTGGACAACCTGCCCGGCTACCCCGACAACCTGATGGCCGCCCCCGGCGGCGGAAAAATCTGGCTGGGCCTGGTCAAGCCGCGCAATCCGACCATCGACAAGCTGGCCGGCAAGCCCTTCATGCGCAAGGTCACCTTGCGGCTGCCGCGCATGCTGTGGCCGATTCCCAAGGACTACGGCCATGTGCTGGCGTTTGACGAAGACGGCAAAATCCTCACCAACCTGCAGGACCCGAGCGGCGCCTACCCCGAAACCACAGGCGTCACCGAGACCGCCGACCGCCTCTACCTCCAGAGCCTGCACGCCAGGGCGCTGGGCTGGATGCTCAAGCCGCAGCAACCCTGAAAACATTAAACCCTGCGTCACCAGCACCGTTTGGGGCGTTGGCTGCGGCAGG
This sequence comes from Polaromonas sp., assembly GCF_031411155.1. Lineage (GTDB taxonomy): Bacteria > Pseudomonadota > Gammaproteobacteria > Burkholderiales > Burkholderiaceae_C > Polaromonas. The sequence goes on from NZ_JANOAL010000292.1 coordinate 7,950, forward strand.
GTTTGGGGGTTTGGTGTTATGTGTTAGCTATAAAATTGATAGCTGTATGCGCACGTCCTATATGGGCTATAGGCCTATTTCATTGATTATTTGAGCTGCAGCGCCGGTTCAGGGCGCGGGCTCGGCCGGCGGCGTGTCGGCCGGACCGCCTTCGGGCAGCTCATCGGTATCGGGTTCGTCGGGCTTGCCTTCGGCCTTGCGTTTGAGTTTTTCTTCTTTTTTACGCTTTTTGGCGAGCTCTTTCTGGCGTTTTTCGTAGGAATAATTAGGAGTTGCCACAGACTGCTTTCATGAAATTTAGCCCTTACTGTACTGCATTGCCTTGAGGCTTTGCGCAATGTCCGCCTGCAGGTCGGCTACCCCCTCCAGACCGACCGAAAAGCGCACCAGCCCCCCTTCGTGCGGCCACGGCGTGGTGCGCACGGCGGGCACGTCATAGGGCGCGCACAGGCTCATGGGCCCGGCCCAGCTGTAGCCCAGCTTGAAGCGCTTGAGGCGGTCGCAAAAGCCGTCAATCTGCGCCTGGGGGATGTCGGGCTGAAACACCGCGCTGAGCAGGCAGGCCGCGCCCGTGCAGTCGCGCTTCCAGGTGTCATGCCCCGGCGAGCCGGCCAGCGCGGGGTGCAGCACCGCCGCGATCTGCGGCTGGGTCTGCAGCCAGCCGGCCAGTTGCCGCGCCGCCGCGTCCTGGGCGGCATAGCGCAGCGCCATGGTGTTCAGGCCACGCAGCACCAGTTCCGCATCGTTGCCGCTCACGCCAAAGCCCACCCGCATGTGGCAAAAGTGCACCAGGTGATGCAGGACTTCGTCGCGGGTCACCACCGAACCCATCAGCACGTCGGCGCCGCCGCTGGGGTATTTGGTCAGCGCCTGCACGGCAATGTCGGCGCCCAGCGCAAAAGCATTGAACGCCAGGCCCGCGCCCCAGGTGTTGTCGAGCGCGCTGACGATGCCTTCGGGGTGGCGGGTTTTGTGCGCCCGGATGACGGCGACCAGCGCCGGCAGGTCGGGAAACTCCAGCGTGATGGAGCCCGGCGCTTCGAGCCAGACCAGCCGGGTTTTGGCGCTGAGCCGGGCCGCCAGATCGGCCGGCTGCATAGGGTCGTAAAACTGGTGGCTGATGCCCCAGGCGGCAAGTTCGCCATGGGCGAAGGCCTTGTTCGGGCCATAGGCGTTGTCGGGAATCAGCACCTCGTCGCCCGACTTGAGCAAGGCCATGCCCACCAGCACCACCGCCGCCAGGCCGCTGGGCACCAGCGTGCAGAACTTGCCGCCCTCGAGCGTGGCGATGCGCTCTTCGAGCGTGAAGGTGGTGGGCGTGCCGTGCAGCCCGTAGGTGTAGCCGGTCTTGTGCTTCCAGTCGCGGCTGCGCAGCGCCGCGACGCTGGGAAAGATGATGGTGGAAGCCTTGTGCACCGCCGGCGAAACGGCCTGGAAACCGGCCGGCGGCGTGTAAGGGTGGTGAATCAGCTGGGTGGAGATGTTGCTCATTAAGCTATGTTAACGGCCCCCTCAAAACGCGTTGAGGACGAGGTGCCGCGAGCCCCGTCTGACTTAAACCAAGCAGGGGCCGCGGAACCGGCTTCGCCGGGCCGCAGGCGCAGCGCCCCCTCGGGGGGCAGAGAGCTACGCGCAGCGAGCGACCGTGGGGGCTATATCTTCCACTTCGCCATGAGTTGCGCGGGCGTCAGCGCGTCGTAGCTTTCAAACGGCTGGTGAATCCAGGGGTTGGTCGGCAGCGTTTCGACCGAGTAGTCGGCCTGAAAACTGGATACGCCCTTGGTCCAGATCACGGCGCTGCGCAGCTCGGTAATCGGCTGGTAGTTGGTGCGCAGCTGGTGAATCACGGCCTTGAGGGTCACGCCGGAATCAGCCAGGTCGTCGACCAGCAGCACCTTGCCGGCGATTTCGCCCTTGGGCGTGGTGATGAAGCGGGCAATGTCCAGGTTGCCCTGGGTCTTGCCGGAATCGGCCCGGTAGGAGCTGGTGGACATGATGGCCAGCGGCTTGTCAAAAATGCGCGACAAAATATCGCCAGGCCGCATGCCGCCCCGCGCCAGGCACAAGATGGTGTCGAACTGCCAGTCCGACTGGTGAATCCTGATCGCCAGTTTTTCAATCAGGCTGTGGTATTCGTCATAGCTGACATAGAGATGCTTGCCGTCTTCGGTCAACATGAAATTGCTCCTGATTTAATAGCTGCCTAAGCACGTAACGCCAGGGCTAAAGGCCTGTTTGATTGAAAAAACCGCTGCTTCAGGCGATGTAGGGGTTGTGCACAAGAATGGTGTGGTCGCGGTCGGGGCTGGTGGAAATCATGGCGATCGGCACGCCCGTCACCGCTTCAATCCGGCGCAGATAGACCTGGGCGGCCGGCGGCAGCTTGTCGTACTCGGTCACGCCGACCGTGCTCTGGCTCCAGCCGGGCAGGGTTTCGTAAATCGGCTGGCAGCGGGCAATGTCGTCGGCGCCCATGGGCAAAATGTCGGTGATGTGGCCGTCCAGTTCGTAGCCGGTGCACAGCTTGAGCTCCTCGATGCCGTCCAGCACGTCGAGCTTGGTGATGCACAGGCCCGACAGCCCGTTGACCTGGGCCGAGCGCTTGAGCAGGGCCGCGTCAAACCAGCCGCAGCGGCGGCTGCGCCCGGTGGTCACGCCTTTTTCAGCGCCCACGTTGCTGAGGTGGTAGCCGACGGTGCCGGGGGTTTCCCAGTCGAGTTCGGTCGGGAACGGCCCGCCGCCCACGCGCGTGCAGTAGGCCTTGGTAATGCCCAGGATGTAGTGCAGCATGCCGGGGCCGACACCGGCGCCGGCGGCCGCGTTGCCGGCGACGCAGTTGCTGGAGGTGACATACGGGTAGGTGCCGTGATCGACGTCGAGCAAGGTGCCCTGCGCGCCTTCGAACAGCAGGTTGGCGCCGTCCCGGTGCGCGTCGTTCAACTCGCGCGACACGTCGGCCATCATGGGCTTGAGCAGTTCGGCGTGGCGCATGGCTTCGTCGTAGACCGTGTCAAAGTCAACCGCCGGCGCATTGAGGAAGCCGGTCAGCACAAAGTTGTGCAAGTCGAGCAGCTCGCGCAGCTTGGTGGCAAAGCGCTCGGGGTATTTGAGGTCTTGCACGCGCAGCGCGCGGCGGGCGATCTTGTCTTCGTAGGCCGGGCCGATGCCGCGGCCGGTGGTGCCGATTTTGGCGGTGCCGCCCTGTTCGCGGAAGGTCTCGCGGGCAATGTCGAGCGCCGCGTGGAAAGGCAGAATCAGCGGGCAGGCTTCGCTGATGCGCAGGCGCGAGCGCACCTCGACGCCGGCCTTTTCCAGGCCCTCGATTTCCTCGAACAGCTTGGCCGCCGACAGCACGACGCCGTTGCCGATGTAGCACTTGACGCCGGGGCGCATGATGCCGCTGGGGATCAGGTGCAAGGCGGTCTTGACGCCATTGATGACCAGCGTGTGGCCGGCATTGTGGCCGCCCTGAAAACGCACCACGCCCTGCGACATTTCGGTGAGCCAGTCGACCAGCTTGCCCTTGCCTTCATCGCCCCACTGGGTGCCCACGACCACGACGTTGCGGCCCGCGGTTGCGGTTGGTTTGTTTGTCATCTTCTGGTTTCTCGTTAAGGATTCGTTGGAAAAGCGGGTTCAAGGCCGGATTAAAACCGGATGCGTGCCGGCAGCTTCAGGCCGCTTTTTTCAGGGGCTGGACCACCCATTGGCCGGCGCTGTGGGCCAGCTCGCGGTCGCAGTTGAATTCATTGACCTCATGCTCATGCCCCGGCAGCACGCAGGCCACGGTCTCGCCGCCGGCGCGCAGGCGGGCAATGGCGGCGCCCAGGCCGGCGTCTTCGCCCCAGGGCGCCCGTATGGCGGCCCTCAGCGGCCGGGGCGGCAGCACGCTGACCAGCTCTTTGAGATCCAGGCTGAAGCCGACGGCGGGTCGGTTGCGGCCAAACACGGCGCCGACCTCGTCGTAACGGCCACCGCGCGCCAGCTCGGCGCCCTGCCCGTAAATGGCAAAACGGGTGCCGCTGTAGTAGGCGTAGCCGCGCAGGTCGGCCAGGTCAAAGCTGACCTTGACCTCGTCTTTTTGACCTTGCGTGTGGGATGCCAGCCACTTCAAATTTTGTAGCGCCTCACGCACGCCGGGCGTGGCCTGCAGGGCTTTCTCGGCCTCGATCAGCACTTTTTCATCGCCGTAGAGTTGCAGCAATGCTTTGAGCCCTTCGCGCGCCGCAGCGGAAATGCCGTCTTTCAGGCTGGCGCACAGGCTGTCCAGTTCGCTCGCATCCTTGGCCGCCAGCGCGGCATGGATCAGCGCCAGGGTTTTGGCGCTGATGGTGGCGCCCGCCAGCAGGCTGCTGACGATGCGGACATCGGCCATGTCCACGGCGAGTTCGGTGACGCCGGCGGCCTTCAGGCCTTCGAGCGCCAGCAACTGGGCTTCCAGGTCAGCCTCCAGCCCGGCGTGGCCGTAGATTTCGGCGCCAAACTGCAGCGGTTCGCGGGTGGCCAGCGGCCGGTCGGCGCGGGTGTGCAGCACCGGTCCGCAATAGCAGAGCCGGGCCACGCCCTGGCGGTTCAGCAAATGGGCATCGATGCGGGCGACCTGCGGCGTGGTGTCGGCGCGCAGGCCCAGCGTGCGGCCCGAGAGCTGGTCGACCAGCTTGAAGGTCTGCAGGTCCAGCGCTTCGCCGGTGCCGGTGAGCAGCGACTCCAGGTGCTCCAGCAGCGGCGGCATGACCAGTTCATAGCCATAGCTGCGGGCGGTGTCCAGAAACAGACGGCGCAGCTCTTCGATGTGACGCGCCTCGGAGGGCAGGACATCGGCAATTTGATCGGGCAATTGCCATGATGACGACCAGGCGGGCATTGTGACTTTTCGTGGGCTGTTAAAAACGAGATTTTACCGGGCTTGAGGCCGCTTTTTGCCGCGCCAGTGTCGAGGCGGGCGGGCGGCGCGCAAATTGAAGCGCCGGCCGGGGCATTGGCGGCACATTGGCCGGCGTGCAATTCAGGCCAGAAACAGCAGCAACAGCAGGCCGGCGGCCATGCTGCACAGCCCGAAAAACCGGATCTGGCCGTTGCCGAGCCTGAGGATTTGCTCAAACATGCCGCGCCAGCGATTGGGCGCGACCAGCGGCAACAGTCCTTCGATCACCAGCATCAGGGCCAGTGCCTGCCAGAGCGTGTTGCCGTCCACGCCGGTTTATTTTTTGCCGGGTGCCGCCGCGCCGCTGCCGGACGTGCCGGAGCCCGAGCTGCGCATGGCCTTGAAGAAGTCAGAGGACGGGTCGAGCACCATCACATCGCCCTTCTTTGCAAAGCTGGCCTTGTAAGCGTCCAGGCTGCGGTAGAACTGGGCAAACTGCGGGTCGCGGCCAAAGGCTTCGTTGTACATGCCGGCGGCTTGGGCATCGCCCTCGCCCTTGACCTTCTGGGCATCGCGGTAGGCATTGGCCACTGTCACTTCGCGCTGACGGTCTGCGTCAGCGCGGATTTTCTCGCCTTCGGCCGCGCCGGTCGAGCGTAGCTCGTTGGCCACGCGCTGGCGCTCGGCCACCATGCGCTTGTAGACCGAGTCGGTGATGGATTCCACATAGTCGACGCGGGTGATGCGCACATCGACCACCTCGACGCCCCAGGGTTTGGCGCCCTGCACCACCTGCTGCACCTCGCGCTTGACATCGGCCATCAGGGCTTCGCGCTTGAGCGACAGCAAGTCCTTGACCGTGCGTTTGTTGATTTCTTCCTGGAACGCATTGCGAACGACCCGGCTCAACTGGTTGGCACCGGCTTTTTCGTCCAGCCCGACATTGCGGATGTACTCGGTCGGCTGGGTCACGCGCCAGCGCACATACCAGTCAATCACCACGCGCTGTTTTTCAGCCGTCAGCATCGGTTCGGCATCGATGCTGTCCAGCACCAGCAGGCGCTTGTCGATGTACGACACATTCTGAAATGGCGGCGGCAGTTTGGCGTGCAGCCCCGGCACGGTAATCACGTCCTTGATCTGCCCCAGGGCATAGACCACGCCAAACTGGCGCTGATCGACCACGAACAGGGTCGAGCTGAGCAGCGCCAGCAACACCAGCAAGGAAGAAACGATAAATCCAACTCTATTCACTTTTTTCTTCCTTAGCGGGTTTCACGTTCGCGGGTGCGGGCGGCATCACGCGTGCGGGCATCCAGCGGCGCGCCGCTGCTGGCGGGTGCCATGGGCGTTACCGTTGATGCTGCGGCACCCGGTGCCAGCGTGGCATCGGCAGCGGCTGCGGCACCGCCTTGAGCGCTCAGCTGCATGATCTTGTCGAGCGGCAGGTACAGCAGGTTGGAGCCCTGGCGCGAGTCCACCAGCACCTTGGTGACGTTGGTGTAGACCTGTTGCATGGCGTCGGTGTACATGCGGTCACGGGTGACCTGCGGCGCTTTCTGGTACTCGGTCAGGACCGAGCGAAAGCGCTGGGCGTCACCGTCGGCCTGCGCCACGATGCGCGCCTTGTAGGCCTCGGACTCTTCCTTCAGGCGCGATGCCGAGCCGACGGCCCGCGGAATCACGTCGTTGGCATAGGCCTGGGCTTCGTTCTTGGCGCGCTCGCGTTCCTGGCCGGCCTTGAGCACGTCGTCAAATGCGGCCTGGACCTGCTCCGGTGGCCGCACACCGCTTTGCTGCAAATTGATGCCGACCACTTCAACGCCGACCTTGTAGCGGTCCAGAATGGTCTGCATCAGCACCCGCACGCGCGGCCCGATCTGGTCGCGCTCCTCGGCCAGGGCCGAATCCATCTTCATTTTGCCGACCACTTCACGCACCGCCGTTTCAGCCGCCTGCACCACGGCCGCGGCCGGGTCCTTGCTTTCAAACAGATAGGCGCGCGCATCGCTCAGGCGGTATTGCACCGCGAACTTGATTTCAACAATGTTTTCGTCTTCGGTCAGCATGGCCGAATCGCGCAGGCCGGTGGCCTTGATGATGGTGTCGCGCCCGACATCGACCGAACGGATCTGCGTCACCACCACGATCTCGTGGCGCTGTATCGGGTACGGCAAACGCCAGTTGAAACCCGCACCAACGGTGGAGTTGTATTTGCCAAACTGGGTGATGACGGCCTGCTGGCCCTCCTGCACGATGAAAAAGCCGGTGCCCAGCCAGATCAGAACCACCACACCGGCAATCAGGCCCATGCCTATGCCGGCACTTTTCATGTCGGGCTGAAAACCGCCGCCACTGCCGCCGTTGTTGCCGCCACCAAAGCCGCCAGCGTTGCGGCCGGCGTTGCCGCCGCCCTTGGCACCGCCGAACAGGCCACCGAGCTTGCGGTTGAAGTCACGCCAGAGTTCGTCCAGATCTGGCGGGCCCTGGTTAGGGCCCTGCCCCTGCGGCCGGCTGGGCGGCCGCTGCGGCTGCTTGTCACCCTGCGGCGCCTCCGGCTTGGCATCATCGGACGAGGGCTTGTTGTCGTCGTCACGCCCCCAGCGCGGATCATTGAGGTTAAACATGCCTTGGGCGCGTTGTTTCAGCCGACCTGGCCAGGTCGTCAACGTCTGCAGCACGGGGTTCAGATTCATGGGATCAAACTCGCTTTATTCTGTTACACCGACATTGTGCCTAATGAAATAGCCCGATCAGGCAAGGATGTCGATGGTCAGCAGACTTTCCTGCGTTGACACATCGGCTGCGTGGCTGGCCAGCAACTCGCGCAGCACGGGCAGGCCTTCACCGGTCTGGGCGCTCACAAAAACGCGCTCAACACTGCGGCTGGCGCCATCGAATGCATCCTTGAGTTCAAACCTGTCACGCAGTTGCAGGGGCAAGTTGCCGTTTTCAATGGCATCGAGCTTGTTAAAGACCAGAATCTGCGGCACGTCGGCTGCGCCAATCTCGGCCAGCACGCGCTGCACCTGCTCGATCTGTTCCAGATAGTCGGGGTTGGAGCCGTCCACCACATGCAGCAGCAGGTCGGCATCGGCGGCCTCCTGCAAGGTGGCGGCAAACGCGTCAATCAGGCCGTGCGGCAGGTCGCGGATAAAGCCCACCGTGTCCGACAACGACGCCGAACGCGCCGCATCACCGAGATACAGCTGCCGGGTGGTGGTGTCCAGCGTGGCAAACAGCTGGTCGGCCGTGTAGGCACGCGCCTTGACCAGCGCATTGAACAGGGTGGACTTGCCGGCATTGGTGTAGCCCACCAGCGAGATGCTGAAGGCATTGCGGCGGTCGCGCTGCTTGCGCTGGGTTTGCCGCTGCTTCTTGACCTTGACCAGCCGCTCCTTGGTCCGCTTGATGGCGTCGCCAATCATGCGCTTGTCGAGTTCGATCTGCTTTTCTCCGGGGCCGCCGCGCAGACCCGCACCGCCGGTTTGCCGCTCCAGGTGCGACCAGCGCCGCACCAGGCGGGTCGAGGTGTACTGCAGGCGCGCCAGTTCAACCTGCAGCTTGCCTTCGTGGCTGCGGGCGCGCTGGGCAAAAATCTCCAGAATCAGCAGCGTGCGGTCGTTGACCGGCATGTCCAGATGCCGCTCAAGGTTGCGTTGCTGCGCCGGACTCAGCGACTGGTCGAACAAAACCTCGGTGGCGCCGGTGTCCAGCGCCAGCATCTTGATTTCGTCGGCCTTGCCGCTGCCGATAAAAAGCGCGGCATCGGGCGCCTTGCGCCGGCAAGTGATGCGCGCGACCGGCTGCAGGCCCGCGGTTTGCGCAAGCAAACCCAGTTCCTGCAAATCCGCATCAAAATTTGGCAAACCCAGATCCACCCCGACAAGCAGGGTGAGCACTTGTCTGGTCACCGGAGCATCATAGGAACTCAGCTTGCCGGGCTTTCTTCAGAGTCGCTGGTGGCGAAATTCACAGCGCGGCCGGGAACGATGGTGGAAATCGCATGCTTGTAGACCATCTGGGTCACCGTATTGCGAAGCAGAACCACATATTGATCGAAAGACTCGATCTGGCCCTGCAATTTGATCCCGTTGACGAGATAAATGGAAACAGGCACATGCTCGCGACGCAAGGTGTTGAGAAATGGGTCCTGCAAGAGCTGACCTTTGTTATTGCTCACGATATTTTCCGTGTTCAAAAGTTAATGGAACCTGACCTTACCACAGCCTTTTCGCCCCGCCTGTAGTCTTAAGCCGATTCCTTGTCCGTGAAGGGGTTGTGGGAGCTTTTCAGCTGGATGCGCATGGGCGTGCCAACCAGGTCGAAGGCCTTGCGAAAGCGCCCTTCCAGGTAGCGCTTATAGGCCTCGGTGACATGCTCCAGCGAATTGCCGTGAATGATGATGATGGGCGGGTTCATGCCGCCCTGGTGGGCGTAGCGCATCTTGGGGCGGAACATGCCGGAACGCTGGGGCTGCTGAAACTGCACCGCTTCGAGCAGCAGGCGCGTCAGCACCGGGGTCGACATCTTGCGGTTGGCCGAGGCGTGGGCCTGCACAATCGACTTCCAGACCGGGGCCAGGCCCTGGCGCTTGATGGCCGATATCTGGTGGATGGAGGCAAACTTGAGGAACGGCAGGCGGGTTTCAATCGAGCGCTCGACCATTTCGCGCTGGTAGGCATCCACCGCATCCCACTTGTTGACGGCCAGCACCACGGCACGGCCGCTTTCCAGAATGTAGCCCGCAATGTGCGCATCCTGATCGGTCACGCCCTGCGTCGCATCGAGCAGCAGCAGCACGACGTTGGCGTTTTCTATGGCCTGCAGGGTCTTGACGACAGAGAACTTCTCGATGGCCTCGAAAACCTTGCCCTTGCGGCGCAAGCCGGCGGTGTCGATCAGCTCAAACTTCTGGCCGGCCCGCTCAAACGGCACCGAAATCGCGTCGCGCGTGGTGCCAGGCAGGTCAAACGCCACCAACCGCTCTTCGCCCAGCCAGGTATTGATCAGCGTCGATTTGCCCACATTGGGGCGACCCGCCACCGCCAGCCGGATGATGGAGGGGTCTTGCGGCTCGACCTCTTCGTCGGGGTCCGGCAGATTGAGCGGCTCCAGCGCCATATCGACCAGCAGGCGCATGCCCTGGCCATGCGCGGCCGCCACCGGCAGCACTTCACCCAGACCGAGTTCAAAAAACTCGGAGAACTGGACGCCCTCGGTCATGCCCTCGGCCTTGTTGGCGGTCAGCACGGTGGGTTTGCCCAGCTTGCGCAGGTATTTGGCGATGTCGTGGTCCTGGGCGCTGATGCCGGCCCGCGCATCGACCACAAAAATCACCACATCGGCTTCCGCGACCGCCTGCCGGGTCTGCTTGGCCATTTCCTTGTAAATGCCGCTGATGGCATCGGGCTCGAAACCGCCGGTGTCAATCACGATGTAGTCGTGGCTGCCCAGCGAACCGTTGCCGTAATGACGATCGCGCGTCAGGCCGGCAAAGTCGGCCACGATCGCGTCCCGCGTCTTGGTCAGGCGGTTAAAAATGGTTGACTTGCCCACGTTCGGGCGGCCAACCAGGGCAATGACAGGTTTCATTAATCAGTTTCTGGCAAGAGGCGGCTATTCGGGCTTGAAGCCAAAAATGCCGCCGTTGTGGGTCACCGCAACCAGCGTGTTGCCGGCCAGCACCGGGGCGGCGGCGATGGCGGAGCCGTCGGTCGGCAGGCGGTTGAGCAGGGAGCCGTCGTCACGCGACAACAGGTGGACAAAACCGGCGAAATCGCCAATCACGACGGACCGCCCGGCCACCAGCGGCGCGGTCAGGCTGCGGTAGCGCAGCCGGTCTGTGGTCCAGACGCGTTCGCCATCGCTGCGGCGCCACGCCAGTACCGTTCCGTCGGCTTCGCTGCCCAGCAGCAGGTTGTCATCCCCGTCTATGCCCTGCACGCCGTTGGCGGGTTTGGTCCAGAGCAGGCTGCCGCGCGCGGCATTGACGCAGCCAATGCTGGCCTGAAAAGCCCGGGCGCAGACGACGTCGCCCTGGCGGCTGACGCGCCCGACCAGATCGACCAGGCGCTCTATATCGTTGACGCCGCGCGGCGACGCCAGCGGCGCCTCCCAGCGAATGCTGCCGGTGCTCGGGTCAAGACCCGCAAGCCGGCCCGCCAGGCCCACCACCAGGGTGTCGCCAACGGCCAGCATCACGCCGGACTGGCGCAGCACCAGAGGCTCACTGGGGCGTTGCTGGACCCACAGTTTGCGGCCAGTCTGGCCGTCAAAGGCGTTGACAGACCGGTCGCCGGCCAACACGAATACCCGCCCGCCCGCCACAAACGGCGCGGTGAAGGTCTGGGCATTGACTTTTTGCCGCCAGAGCTCGCGGCCATCCTGCAGCGCAACAACTTCATTGGCCTTGGTGACAATGGCCGCCACCTTGCCGTCGCTGCCGACGCCGGCCGCGACCGGGGTGTTGAGGGCGACACGCCACACATCCCGGCCGGTCTGCGCATCGAGCAGGGCCACGGTGCCGTCGCCACTGGCCACGGCCACGCTGTTGCCCGAAACACTGACTTGCAGCGGGAAGTTCACCTCGCCAACGCGGGCGCTCCAGCTTTGGCGAGCCGATACCAGCGCGGTCACCGCCTGCAGTTCCGCGGGCTGCGGCCTGGTCGCACCGCCGCCAAAGCAACCGGACAGGGTTGCTATCAAAACAATAGCTACACCTGCACGCTTTACCTGGGCTAGAGGCTTAAATGATGGGTATTTCATTTATTTTTCACCTCACCGGCGGCTGCATCGCCGGCCGGCTTGCCCGGCGCGGCGACCGGGTCCACGCCCAGCGCATTGAGCTTGACCTCGACCAGGCGGCGGTAGTCAGCGCGTTCGTCGAGCCCCTGATAGGCCTTTTCGTATTCCGCTTTGGCTTCGGTCTTCTTGCCCTGGGCCGCCAGAATGTCGCCGCGCCGGTCAGCCGCCAGCGCCCCGAAATCCTTGGGGAAATCGCCCGCGAGTTGCTTCAGCGCTTCGTCATAGGATTTTTTCTCCAGCAACAGGCCGGCCATGCGGAGCCGGGCAATCGCCTTGTAGCCCTCATCGGAGGCCTTGTCGGCCACCCCGTTCAGCGCCGCGAGCGAGGCATCGACATTGCCTTTGTCGTAATAGGCACGGGCGGCCAGCAAACCGGCCTGCTGGGCGTAGGTGGTGCCGCCAAAACGCTCTTTCATGTCGGCCAGCGAGCGCTCGATCTTGGCCGCATCGCCCGACTGCACGGCACGCGTGATTTCGTCATACATGACGGAGGCCTGCGCCGCCTGGCTGCGCTGCCAGTACTGGTAGCCGTTCCAGGCCGCGATGGCGCCGAAAACGGCAATCAGGACCCAGGTGATCAGGTCGCCGTACTGCTGCCAGAAGTGCTTGAGCTCAGCAAGCTGTTCCTGTTCTTCCAGATCGAGGTGTTTTGCCATAAAAATTCTGTGGGTTCTGCCCGGTACCAGGGCGATTGCGGGGGGCGATTGACGTGGGGTGATTGTAGAGGGCGCAAAGCCCGCGCCGCGGGCTCAGCCGCGCAGCAGCTGCGCCCAGGCCGGCACGTCGTCCAGCCGCTGCAGGCTTTGGGCCGGCGCGGCTTCATCCTTGACGCCGCGCAGCGCTTTGACGGCGACGCAACCCTCGGCCAGCTCGGCTGCGCCGAAGATCAACGCAAAGCGGGCGCCACTGGCGTCGGCCTTTTTGAACTGCGACTTCATGCTGCCCATGCCGTCGGCGCTGGCGCTGGCATGCATCTGCACGCTCACGCCGGCCGCGCGCAGGGCCTGCAGCGCGCGCAGCACCAGCGGCAGCGCAGAAGCGTCGGGAACGACCGCGTAAGCGTCGGGCACGGGAGCGGCTATCACGTCGCCCTGCTCTTTCAGGAGTTCGAGCACCCGCTCCACCCCCAGCGCCCAGCCCACCGCCGGCGCTGGCTTGCCGCCAATCTGTTCAACCAGGTAGTCGTAGCGGCCGCCGGCGCAAATCGTGCCCTGGGCGCCGAGACGGTCGGTGACGAACTCGAACACCGTGAGGTTGTAGTAGTCGAGCCCGCGCACCAGGCGGGGGTTGAGCGACCAGGCAATGCCGTTGGCATCAAGAATCGCCTTCAGCCCGTCAAAATGCGCGAGCGACTGCGCGCCCAGAAAATCGATCAGCCGGGGCGCACTGTCAACCACGGCCTTCATGGCCGGGTTCTTGGTGTCCAGAATCCGCAGCGGGTTACTGTGCAGGCGTCGGCGCGCCTCATCGTCGAGCGCGTCGGCATGCTGCTCGAAATGGGCGATCAGCTGGGCCCGGTGCAGCGCGCGTTCGTCGGGCTGGCCCAGGCTGTTGATTTCGAGCCGCCAATCGCTCAGCCCAAGTTCTTTCCAGAGCGCGGCGGCCAGCAGAATCAGCTCGGCGTCGACCTCGGGGCCGGCAAAGCCGAGGGCTTCGGCACCGATCTGGTGAAACTGCCGGTAACGGCCACGCTGCGGCCGCTCGCGCCGGAACATTGGGCCCATGTAGTAAAGCCGCTTGCCGCCTTCGTACAGCAGGTTGTGCTCGGTCACCGCGCGCACCACGCTGGCGGTGTTCTCCGGCCGCATGGTCAGGTGGTCGTGGTCACCATGTTTGTCGGAGCGGTCTTCAAAGGAATACATTTCCTTTTCGACAATGTCGGTGACTTCGCCAATGCCGCGCACAAAGAGCTGGGTGTGCTCAAGAATCGGCGTGCGGATGTTGCGGTAGGCGTAGCGCAGCATCAGCGAGCGCACCTTCTCCTCCAGCCATTCCCAGCGCGCCGAATCGGGCGGCAAGATGTCGTTCATGCCTTTGACGGCAACAAGCTTTTCGGGTTTGGCCAAGGGCGATTTCTCCGCCCGGCCGGCAGTCGTTTTTTCAGACATGGGAGTCAGGCGGCCTCGTCGGCGGCTTGCGCGACGGTCTGGCTGCCAAAGCGTTTTTCAATGTAGTTTTCAACGATGACCTGGAACTCGCGCGCAATGTTTTCGCCGCGCAGGGTCAGCCTCTTCTCGCCATCAATAAACACCGGGGCGGCCGGCGCTTCGCCCGAGCCCGGCAGGCTGATGCCGATGTCGGCATGTTTGCTTTCACCCGGCCCATTGACGATGCAGCCCATGACGGCGACCTTGAGCTCTTCAACACCGGGGTACTGCTCGCGCCAGACCGGCATCTGGGCGCGCAGGAAATCATCGATCTGCTTGGCCAGTTCCTGAAAGGTGGTGCTGGTGGTGCGGCCGCAGCCGGGGCAGGCCGTGACGCTGGGCACGAAGTGGCGCAGGCCCAGTGCCTGCAAAATCTCGGAGGCAATCACGACTTCCTGGGTGCGCGCCTCGCCCGGCTGAGGTGTCAGCGAGACACGAATCGTGTCGCCAATGCCTTCCTGCAGCAGGATCGACAACGCGGTCGCCGAGGCCACCGTGCCCTTGGTGCCCATGCCGGCTTCGGTCAGCCCAAGGTGCAGCGCGTAATCGCTGCGTTTAGCCAGTTCACGGTAGACCGAGATCAGGTCCTGCACACCGCTGACCTTGCATGACAGGATGATCTGGTTGCGCCGCATGCCCATGCCCTCGGCAAGCCGGGCGGAATCGAGGGCCGAGGTAATCAGGGCCTCGTACATGACCTGCCTGGCATCCCAGGGCTCGCTGCGCGCACTGTTGTCGTCCATCAGGCTGGCCAGCAACTCCTGGTCCAGGCTGCCCCAGTTCACGCCAATGCGCACCGCCTTGTTCCAGCGCATGGCGGCGTCTATCATCTGGCCAAACTGCCGGTCGTGCTTGTCGCCCTTGCCGACATTGCCGGGGTTGATGCGGTACTTGGACAGTGCCTGGGCGCAGGCCGGGTAGTCCGTCAGCAGGCGGTGACCGTTGTAATGAAAGTCGCCAATCAGCGGCACGTCGATGCCCATGCGGTCCAGCTGGTCGCGCACATGCGGCACGGCCTCGGCCGCCTCGGGCGTGTTGACGGTGATGCGCACCATCTCGGAGCCGGCCAGCGCCAGTTCCTTGACCTGAATCGCGGTGCCGATGGCATCCACCGTGTCGGTGTTGGTCATGGACTGAATCCGCACCGGCGCGTCGCCGCCCACGGTCACGATGCGCGAGCCCCAAGCCACCTCGGCCTGGGCGGAATGCCGGGCTTTGGGAAAGGCCGACGGGATGGGAAGACAGGGCTGCACTATTTCACCTCGAATCGGGCTACGTTGTCGCGGGTCATGGCGCTCAGGTTCAGTACCTGCCCCCGCACCAGGACCTGTGTGGTGTCGGCCCGGCCGACAATGACGGTCAGGGGCAAGGCGCCGGTTGCAGCCGCGCGTTCGCCCGGCGCCAGGGTGCGGCGCAGCACCACCGCGCCCTTGGCATCGGTGACCTTGACCCAGGACTCGCTGGTGGCGCTGAAGGTGACGATGCCGCCCGCCTCCGCTGGCGCACCCGGGTTGGCCAGCGAGGCAGCCGCGCTAAGGGTGGCGCTTGCGGTGGCCACTGGAGCGGCGGCGGGCATGGGCGCCGCGCCCGAATTGGCCGCAGGCGTCAGCGACGACAACGACCCGGTTGAAATCAGGCCGCCGGCCAGAGGCTCGCCGGCCTGCGCTGCGGGCTGACCGGCGGTGTCTGGCCCGGCTACCCCGGCTGCCGGACTGCTGCCCATGCTTGACTGAAGTTGCACCGGGAGCTTGATGTCCGGCAAAAAAATCAGCACCAAGGCACCCAGCAGCAGCGCCAGACCGGCCAGCACCACAGGCCGTGAAAGCTGCCCGAACATGGACGGTCCCGGCCCATCCCTGGGCGAGCGAAACGGCGCATTGATGCTGGCGCTCCGGGTCGCCAGCTGCGGCGCCGCCGTCTGGGGCAGGCGTTCAAGCACCGGCCCCGCATCCACCTTCAGGGTGCGGCAGACGCTGGAGGCCAGGGCGCGCGCAAACACCAGGTCGGGCAGCAAGTCATACCGGTCCTGCTCCAGCGCTTCGAGTTTTTTGACCGGTACCTTGAGTGAAACCGCCAGCGCGGCAATGTGCAAACCGGCCGCTTCGCGGGCGCGGCGCAACAAGGTGCCGGCCGAGGGGCCCTGCTGGACCGGCTCGGGGTTGTGGCCAAAGCCCGCTGCATCCGCATGGCCAAAGGAATGTCCGGCCAGCGCCGGTGCCACATCACTCATTGAACGCACCTTTTTCGTAAGCGGCGGCCTGGACCGACTGCGCAAATCGTTTCTTCAGCTGATCGCCGAGTTGCTGAACCGCTTCACGGTTGTTCAGCTTTCGCTCGGTCTTGATGCCCAGCCAGAGCGTTTCGGCGTTGGCCAGATCGCTGTTGTTGAGGCGCCGAATGTAAAACTGCGCGCGCGTCAGGTCACCGCGCTCGTACAAGAGACTGGCCAGGTTGTAGCCCGTCACCGGGTTGCCCGCATCGAGCTCGTAGGACTGCATCAGGCTTTGTTCGGCCTCGGCCCGCATCCCGGCGCGCACCTGGCACACACCCTGGGTCATCAGGGTCTTGGCCTTGCCGCCGTAGGTGGGGTTGGCGCTTGCCTGCGCAAACAGCCGGAAAGATTCGCCGTAGCGCGCCTGCTGGCAAAGCAGCCAGCCGTAGTTGTGCGCCACGTCGGCGTCGCGCGAATTGAGCGTCAGCGCTCGGCGAAAACTGTCTTCGGCCAGCGGGATGTCGTTAAGCCGCATGTAAACCAGCCCGCGCATGTTGTAGGCATCGCCAAACGTCGGATCGATCACCAGCGCCTGCTTGATTTCATCGAGCGCGACATTGGTCTGCCCCTGTTCGTAATAGCCGGCCGCCAGTTCAAGGCGCAGCCGGGCACGCCGGCGCTGGTCGGGCTCGTCCGATTCGGTGACGATGTCGCTTCGATTGCTGGATGCGGGCAACGCGCCCGGCTGTCCGGCACAGCCCGACAGCAACACGGCGGCCCAGCAAACAGACATACCGATAGCATTGACAACAAGCCTCATATATCCATCTCCTTGGCCACCACCACCTTGATTCCGGCAAGCATACCCTGACGCTGCGCCGCCATGCGCTGGTCCACGCCAGTGCGGTCCTGCACATCGCCGGCCAGTTGCCCGCAGGCCGCGTCGATGTCGTCGCCACGGGTTTTGCGCACCGTGGTGACGATGCCGGCATCGAGCAGTATTTTGGCGAACGCCATCACCTGCGGCATGCTGGAGCGCTTCAAACCGGAGGCCGGAAATGGATTGAACGGGATCAGGTTGAATTTGCACGAAAGTCCTTGGGCTGCGTGTGTTTTCATCAGCGCCACCAGTTCGCGCGCATGCTCGGGCTGGTCATTGACGCCGTCCAGCATGCAGTATTCAAACGTGATGAAGTCACGCGGCGCCGCCGCCTGGTAACGGGTGCAGGCCTGCAGCAATTCGGCAATCGGGTATTTTTTGTTGAGCGGCACCAGGTTGTCGCGCAGCGCATCCTGCGGCGCATGCAGCGACACCGCCAGTGCCACTGGACAGTCTTTTGCCAGCCGGTCAATCATGGGTACCACGCCAGAGGTCGACACCGTAACCCGGCGGCGCGACAAGCCATAGCCATGGTCGTCCAGCATCACCCTCAGCGCCGGCAGCAGCTGCGAATAATTCTGCAGCGGCTCGCCCATGCCCATCATCACCACATTGGAAATGACGCGTTCCTGCTGGTTTTGCCGGCCCAGATGCTGGCGCAGAAAGTGTTCGGCAAACCACAGCTGGGAAATGATCTCGCCGGTGGTGAGGTTGCGGCTGAAGCCCTGGTGCCCGGTCGAGCAAAAGCGGCAGCCCACGGCACAGCCGGCCTGCGACGAAATGCACAGGGTTCCGCGATCGGTTTCGGGGATAAAAACGGTTTCGATGACATCGCCGGCGCCCACGTCAAACAGCCACTTGATGGTGCCGTCGGCAGACTCGTGGCGAGAGACCAGCTTGAGCCCGTGGACATGGGCCGCGCCGGCAAGTTTTTCGCGCAGCGACTTGGCCAGATCGGTCATCTGTTCAAAATCGGAAGCGCCTTTTTGGTGAATCCAGCGAAAAAGCTGGGTCGCACGAAAGCGCTTTTGGCCTAGCTGCTCGCAAAAGGCGGCAAGGCCTTCCAGATCGTAATCAAGAAGGTTGACCGTCATCGCGGCGAGCGACACGCCGGGCCGCCCCAGGCAAGCGACGACCCCGGCTGGGGGTAGCAAGACATGGGGCCAGGCATGGTTAGCGCGAGTAAACGTTCATTCCGGCAAAGAAGAACGCGATTTCCGCCTGGGCGGTTTCGGCGGCATCAGAACCGTGAACGGCGTTGGCATCAATGCTGTCCGCGAAGTCGGCACGAATGGTGCCTGCGGCAGCCTTCTTGGGATCGGTCGCGCCCATCAGGTCGCGGTTTTTCAGAATGGCGCCTTCGCCTTCCAGCGCCTGAATCATGACCGGGCCGGAAACCATGAAGGACACCAGGTCCTTGAAGAATGGACGCTCTTTGTGCACGGCGTAAAACGCTTCGGCTTCGCCTTGCGACAGGTGTGCCATTTTGGCGGCGATCACTTTCAGGCCGGCGGCTTCAAAGCGTGCATAAATCTGGCCGACCACATTTTTGGCCACTGCGTCGGGTTTGATGATGGAGAGGGTGCGTTCGATCGCCATGAGTTTTCCTTGACCTTGAATCTTTAACGTGGATTTTAAAAATTATTCAGCTACTGAATAAAGCCCATAATTTTAACCTGCGGGCCCCAGTGTTCTGTTCAATCCCGCAAAATGAAATACTTCGAGTAGGTTTAACGATTTCCACCGCGATTTCCACCGCCGCCGCCGCGATTGCCGCCGCCCCGGTTTCCACCGCCGCCGCTATTGCCCCCGCTGCGGCGCTGACCGCCACCGCCGCCCATACCCGAGCCTCCACCGCCCGAACGGCGCTGCCCCGGCCCTTGGGCCTGGCGCTGTCGGGTGAAGGTATCGGCGCCAATGTAGCCAAAAGAAGTTTTCATCGGGTCCGGCTGGCCGCCGGTGCCCTTGTCACCGCGGTCATTGCGGTCCCCGCGGTCATCGCGCCGCCGCTGGCCCGGCACGCCATTGCCAGGCGGCGGACCGTTGCGCGGACCGGCGCCAAAGTTGCCGCCCGGGTTGCGCCCGGCGCCGCCACGACGCCGGTTGCCACCGGGCGCGGCGTTCGTGCGGTTGAGCGGCGGCTGCAGCTCGTGCGGCTCCTGCTCGTCATCGGCTGGTGGCTGGCCCTCGGCCGGCCGGCCCATGTTGGCCGGCGGCCGGTTGCGGTTGCCGCGTGAGCGCTCATTGCGGCGCGGACCCTGGCGCTGCTCGCCACCGGTTTCACCTGCCGGGCCGGCCTGGCCGCCGGGCACGGCACGCGAATCAGCGCGGGATTCGGAGCGGCTCACCGCGTTGGTCAAGGCCCAGATATCACGCTCGTCGAGCTCGACAAAAGCGCCCCGCTTGAGTCCGCGCGGCAGCACCATGGCGCCGTAGCGAATGCGGATGAGCCGGCTCACCGCATGACCGACCGCCTCGAACATGCGCCTGACTTCGCGATTGCGCCCCTCGGAAATGGTGACCCGGTACCAGCAGTTGGCCCCTTCGCCGCCGCCGGCCTCGATGGAGCCGAACTGGGCCACGCCATCATCCAGCTGCACGCCCTCGAGAAGCCGTTTTTTTTCTTCATTGTTCAGCGCACCGAGCACCCGCACCGCGTATTCACGCTCAAGCCCAAAGCGTGGGTGCATTAACTTGTTGGCCAACTCGCCCGAGCTCGTCAGCAGCAACAAACCTTCGGTATTCAGGTCAAGCCGCCCCACCGACTGCCATTTGCCCTGAAACAACTTGGGCAGGCGGCGGAACACCGTTGGCCGGTTCTGCGGGTCATCATGGGTGACGACCTCGCCGACCGGCTTGTGGTACGCAATCACGCGCGGCGGCGGCGGGTCGATGCGCAGCCGGATCGGCTTGCCATTGACCTTGACGGTATCGCCAAACTGGATGCGCTGGCCAATGTGGGCGGGGTCGGCATTGACCGAAATACGTCCCTCCAGAATCAGCTGCTCCATTTCGAGCCGCGAACCGAGGCCGGCCTGCGCCAGCACCTTGTGCAGCTTGGGGGTTTCGGGCTGCGGCAGCAGCACCCGCTTGGACAATTCCACGCCGGCGTCCGCCTCATCGGCGTCGAACTGGCCGGTCACCACGTCTTCAAACCGGATGGTGGTCGCCGCAGGCGCGCGCGCAGCACGTCCGCCGGCCGGAAGGGGTTCGCCCTGAGAAGCCTCTTTCGCTATCAAATCAGGAGCATCCTGAGCGTGTTGCTCCCGGGCTGGAGCCTTGTTTGACTCATTTTCTGGCTCAATCGGGGTTCCGGAAACCGGATGATCATGTTGATTCATGTTTTTACATTCAAATGTGTGGAACCGCTGGCATCCGGTTCCAGGGAATCGGACGCGGCCATTTCACCTTCTTGCGACGCGGGATCATGCACGGCTTCATGCGGGTCCAGCGCCATTTCTGACTCCCCGGTCTCGGCATCGACCGTCCGCAAACCCTCGGCAGAGTCCGCCTCGGGTAGTAGCAGGGGCTCGGCACTGGCCAGCTCGATCTGTTCAACCATGGCGGCCTGGGCCGACGGGCTTTCCATGGCCGGTAGCTGATCCAGCGATTCGACGCCAAGGTCATCGAGAAACTGCCGGGTCGTGGCGAAAAGCGCGGGGCGGCCCACGGTTTCCTTGTGCCCGATCACCTCCACCCAGCCGCGATCCTCCAGTTGCTTGAGGATCATGCTGTTGATCGTGACGCCGCGTATGTCTTCCATGTCGCCGCGCGTGACCGGCTGGCGATAGGCAATGATGGCCAGCGTCTCCAGCGTGGCGCGGCTGTAGCGGGGCGGCTTTTCGGGATGAAGCCGGTCCAGGTATTCGCGCATCTGCGGCCGGCTCTGAAAGCGCCAGCCGGTCGCCACATGGACGAGTTCCACACCGCGTCCTGACCAGTCGTTTTGCAGGTCTTCCAGTACCAGCTTGAGGCTGTCGGCGGTCAATGCCCCGTTAAACAAAACGCCCATTTCGCGCAAAGGCAGCGGCTGCTGTGCGCAAATGAGTGCTGTTTCGAGGACGCGCTTCGCATCCGTCGTATTCATGGTTGGTCTTTTCGAAAAAAGGCGGGAAAAAGCAAAGGCGGGTAAAGCTCTTCAACGCAGCTTGTTACGCGGCTAGTACGCGTCATGCATCCATGCGCTGCCGCCTTGTCAAGGGGCGCCATGTTGCGGGTAGCTGAAAACTACGAACTTTGATTGTATATCAGGCCAAAACCCGCCAAAGCCGCCTGCAAATCCGGCGGTGGCAAGGTCCTGAATTCCATGGCTGCGCCGGTCACCGGGTGCGCAAACGCCAGCCTGCACGCATGCAAGGCCTGGCGCTGCAATCCCCCCGCCGCCGCGCCGCCATACAACGCATCGGACACCAGCGGATGCCCGAGCAGCGCCATGTGGACCCGGATCTGGTGCGTGCGCCCGGTATGCAGCCTGCACCTGACCAGGCAATGCTGCGCGGCGCTTTGCAACAGCGAGACCACCGTCAGGGCCTGCTTGCCGGAGTTTTTTTCGAGGTCAACCACCGCCATGCGCAGCCGGTTGCGGGGGTCGCGGCCAATCGCCGCATGGACTTCCCGATTCTTGGGACCCTGCCAGGCACCATGCGCCAGCGCAATGTATTCCCGGCTGACATGGCGCGCGGCAATCATCGCGACCAACTGGTCCATGGTTTGGCGCTGCCTCGCCACCACCATCAGCCCGCTGGTGTCCTTGTCGAGACGGTGCACGATGCCGGCGCGCGGCAAAAACGCGGCCTGCGGGTCATGCGCCAGCAGCCCATTGAGCAGAGTGCCGCTCCAGTTGCCGGGCGCTGGATGCACCACCAGCCCGGCCGGCTTGTTGATCACCATCAGCCAGGCGTCTTCAAACACGATGTCCAGCACCAGGGTCTCGGGCTTGAACGCCTGGCTTTGTGGCGTCGGCCGCAGCTCGATAACGAGTTCATCCCCCGCCTTGACTTTGGCGGAGGTTTTGGTCACGGCGCGGCCATTGAGCTGCACCAGCCCGGCTTCGATCAACTGCTGCAGGTAGCTGCGCGAGAACTCGGGCACGATGCCGGCCAATGCGCGGTCCAGGCGGCTGGCGTGGCATTCAACCGGCACGGCGACGCAACGCAGCTCCACCTCCGCGTTGGCCTCTCCCTCCTCCAGCGCATCGTCGGCAGGGGTATTGGCCGCAGTGGCGCCCGATATAATCAGTGGGTCAGTTTCAGAGTCAGTCATCAAGAAGGTTGAGTGCAATGTTTTCCACCAAATTATCGGTTGTTCCCAATGCATCGCCGCTTGCCGCAGCCATTTGCGCCCTGTCTTTGTTGATTGCGGGCTGCTCCAGCACCCCCACGGTAGATCGCACCGCAACATGGAGCCCCAACAAGATCTACGCGGAAGCCAAGGATGAGGCGAACTCCGGCGCCTACGACAAGGCTATTCCGCTGTTTGAAAAGCTTGAAGGCCGCGCTGCTGGCACACCGCTGGCGCAACAGGCCCAGATTGAAAAGGCTTATGCCCAGTACAAGGGTGGCGAGCAGGCCCAGGCGATTGCCACGCTGGACCGCTTCATCAAGCTGCACCCGGCCAGCCCGGCCATGGACTATGCGCTTTACCTCAAGGGCCTGGTCAACTTCAACGACAACCTGGGTCTGTTCGGCTTCATCTCGCGCCAGGACCTGGCCGAGCGCGACCAGAAGTCCGCCAAGGAATCGTTTGAGTCGTTCAAGGAGCTGGTGGCCCGTTTTCCGGAATCGCGTTACACGCCCGATGCACGCCTGCGCATGAACTACATCGTGAATTCGCTGGCCCAGTCGGAAGTGCATGTGGCCCGTTACTACTATTCACGCGGCGCCTACATCGCCGCCATCAATCGTGCGCAAAGCGCCATTGCCGACTACCGCGATGTGCCGGCGCTCGAGGAAGCCATCTACATTCTGTACAAGTCCTACGACGCGCTGGGCATGGCGGAATTGCGTGATGACACGCGCCGCATCATGGAAAAATCCTACCCCAACAGCGACTACCTGGCCAAGGGCTTCAAGTCTGTGGACAGCCCGTGGTACAAGTTCTGGTAAGTCCTGCGAGCCTGTCCATCAATTCCTGCTCTGAGTTCAAGCGCTGCATGGCAGGCAAGGCCCTGAGCAGCCTGCGGCCATAGCCCATGGACACCAGGCGGCTGTCGCACACCACCAGAACACCCTGGTCGGTTTCCCGGCGTATCAAGCGCCCCGCCCCCTGCTTCAGCGCGACCGCAGCCTCGGGCAGAAAATAGTCGTTGAACGCACTGCGCCCCTGCGATTCGATCATTTTTGACCGGGCCTCGGCCAGCGGGTCGTTCGGCGGCGGAAAAGGCAGCTTGTCGATGATGACCAGTTGCAGCGCGTCGCCAGGCACGTCAATGCCTTCCCAGAACGATGCGGAAGCCACCAGCACACAGCCCCTGCCGCCCTGGGTGTTGCCTTGCCTGAAGCGCTCAATCAACACCCGCTTGGGCATGGCGCCCTGCACCAGAACCTCGATGTCGCCTGCGTCCTCGAAACTCGCCCGCAACAGCTCGCCTATCAACCGCAAGGCCTTTAGCGTGGTGGTCAGCACCATGGTTCGCCCGCCCAGTTGCCGCGACCAGACGGCCGCAGACTCGGCCACGCGGGTCGTGTGCATCGGGTCGCCGGGCTTGGGGAAACTGGGCGGCACGTACAGCGCGGCCTGCCGCGCATAGTCGAACGGGCTGCCGACCCGCAACACCGTCGCGCTCTCCAGGCCGCAGGGCTGGGTAAACCAGCTCAGCTTGTCGTCGTCGCCCAGCGTGGCGGAGGTAAATATCCAGGTCTTTTTGGTCTCCGCGTTTTCCTCGCCTTGCCCGCCCTTCCCGCTGGCGCCGAGCATCTTGCTCTTGACCGCCTTGGCAATGTCCAGCGGCGACTCGACCAGCCGCAACTGTGCCCCCACATCGACCCAGCGCACGCAACCGGGCTCGCCAGACTGGCAAAAGCCGTCCGCCCGCGCCGCAAGTTCGGTCGCGCGTTCATGTAGCCGGGAAAAGTCGGGGGCAATTTCGGTGACCGTATCAAGTGCCGCGCAGGCCTGCTGGCAGGCTGCGTTAACGCCTTCCAGCGCCTGCCGCCACTCGTCGGGGTTCAGGCCTTCAGGCGCTTCTTCGGTCCAGCGCAGCTTGGTGCCCGGGTATTGCTTGCCCGCGCACAGGCGCAACTCCCGGGCCGCCAGTTCGGTCGCGCCGACCACCTCTTGCCAGTCCACCAGGCCGCGCGCCAGCTGCAGCCCGGCGGCCAGCATGTCGCGCGAAAAGTCGAGCAGCTGGCCAGTGGTCAGGTTTTTGCCCAGAAACTGCACGCCGGTTTCGTTGAGCTGGTGTGCTTCATCAAAAATCGCAATGCGCACGGATGGCAGCAGTTCCGCCACGCCCGACTCGCGAACCGCCAGATCGGCGAAGAAGAGGTGATGATTGACCACAACTACGTCGGCCGCCATCGCCTCCCGGCGGGCCAGGTTGACATGGCAGGCGCGAAACCGCGGGCATTGCGCGCCCAGGCAGTTCTCGCGGGTCGACGTCACCCAGGGGATCAGCGGTGAGCGCTCATCCAGCCCCGCAAGCTCGGCCAGATCGCCGGTACGCGTCGCCTGCGACCACTCTTCGACGCGACCCAGCGCGCGGGCCGAAACGCCATCGGGCAAATGCGTCTCCTGGCGCGCCATCTCCATGCGGTGCAGGCACAGGTAGCTGGCGCGTCCCTTGAGCAGCGCGGTGCGCACCGGCAAGCCAAGCGCCTCGACCAGCTTGGGCAAATCGCGGCCAAACAACTGGTCCTGCAGGGCTTTCGTCGCTGTCGACAGCAACACCCGTTCGCCACTGAGCAGCGCCGGAACGAGGTAGGAAAATGTCTTGCCAACGCCGGTGCTGGCTTCGACGACCAGCGGGTAGGCTCCCTCAATGGCGCGCGCCACCGCCAGCGCCATCTCGGTCTGGCCACTGCGCGGCACGAAATGCTCGGCCGCCCGCGACAGCACGCCACTTGGGGCAAACGCCTCTTCAACTTCAAGCGCAAGCGTCATCAGGCGGGCTCGGGCGGGTCCAGCGACTCTGCAAGCAATGAGATTTGATCGCGTAGCTGCAGGCGACGCTTTTTAAGCCGCCTGAGCCGCAACTCGTCCAGCGGCAAGGCGTGCGCAGCCAGATCAACCAGGGCGTTCAGATCCGCGTGCTCAATTTTGAGTTCGATCAGCCGCCGTTCCGGGGAATGTAAATTGAGGTCCAAGGTTTTTTTGTCCGTACGCGCTGCTTCATCTCATAATACGTCGATTGCGACCACAAATCGAGTCCTCGAGGCTTGAGAGACTACACAATGTCCAAAGGCTATCGAATCACCGCATCCACCGGCATCCACAAAGGTGACCGGGACTACCAGCAAGACCAGGTCAACCTGTTCGCCCATTCGCGCATTCCAGGCTGCATGCTGGGCATCGTCGCCGACGGCATGGGCGGGCGCAGCGGCGGCCGCAAGGCCTCGGACCAGGTCATGCTGACGGCCAAACAGCTTTTTGATCGCTACGCACCGGAAACCGATGACGCACCGTCAATGCTCAAACAGATCATTGAAGAAGCCCACATTGTCATCAAGCTGACCGCAATTT
Organism: Polaromonas sp.; assembly: GCF_031411155.1. Lineage (GTDB taxonomy): Bacteria > Pseudomonadota > Gammaproteobacteria > Burkholderiales > Burkholderiaceae_C > Polaromonas. The sequence goes on from NZ_JANOAL010000292.1 coordinate 33,539, forward strand.
CTGCGGAACAGGAGCCGCACAGCACCATGGCGGCGTTTTTGATCAACCCGGGCGGTGAATGCCACTGGGTGCATACCGGCGACTCGCGGATTTACCATTACCAGGGCGGCAAGCTGATTCACCGCACGACGGACCACTCGTATGTGCAAACGCTGGTCGACAAGGGCGAGATTACCGAGGACGAGGCCAATGTTCACCCCCAGTCCAATATTTTGATGGGTTGCCTGGGCACCGAAGACTCGCCGCCCATGACGCAGCACTTCATTCCGCAACTGCGTCCAGACGATGTGCTGCTGGCTTGCAGCGATGGCGTCTGGCATTACTTCAGTGCCAGCGAAATGGGCTCTGCGCTGACCATGCTGTCCCCGCGCGAGGCGACCGAGTTCCTGATTCAAAAAGCCAGATCGCGGGCCCGAGGCGCCGGAGACAACCTGTCGCTGGTCGTCGTCAAGCTCGAACCTCTGGGCTAGCGCTTATTCCGGCAAGGGCAACGACTTGGCGGGCGGCTTCATCCGTTTGAGCCGCTCACTCTCGTGCTGGGCACGCCGTTGCTGGGCTTCTTTCTGGCGCGCGTTGAATTTTCTAGCCTCTTCGGCGTCACCCACCTGTGCGGCCTGCCGTGCCTGGGTTTTGGCCTGATGGCTTTTCAGTCGATCGGCGCTGGCCTGGCTGTTGGCCTTTTCGCGGGACTGCGCGGCTGCGCGATCTTCTTGTGCCTTCTTTTCCCGGTCCAGCCGCGTCTGGCTGTCCTGCAGGGCCTGCGACCGGCTGGCCGCCGCTTCCTGCTGCCGTTCGGGCAACGATTTTTCTTCGATTTTCCGGATTTGCTCCGCACCCTTGATTTTTCGCTCCTCATCATTGAGCGAAATCTCCTGCCGCCTGAGGTCTGCCATCGTCTCACGCCGCCGGACATTGACCTCGGCCAGGCAGTTGTTGACGAAAAAGCGCTTGTAGCAGGCGGCATCTTCGGCCAGAAAACCGGCTTCCAGCCTGGCCCGATCGGCACTGATCCGGTTACGCTCGGCCTCCATCGTGGCGGTTTGTGCTGCCGGGGCTACGGACTGGGCTCCGGCAAGCAGGCTCAGCGTGGTCAAAAAGAAAGCGGTGGTGATCTGTTTCATGTCAGCGTCGTGTCCACGTCCCTGCGTTCAAGGGCCAAAAATTCCATGGACTGCATTTCGTTCAGTCGCGAAACGGTGCGGACAAACTCATGCGCCAGCGGCCCCTCCGTGTACAACGCCTCGGGCGCGACGGCTGCCGACATGATGAGCTTGACGCGCCGGTCATACAGCACGTCAACCAGCCAGGTAAAGCGCCTGGCCTCCGAAGCCATGCGCACCGGCATGTGCGGCACCTCGCTCAGCAACACGGTATGGAACTGGGTGGCAATTTCCAGGTAATCGTTTTGCGAGCGCGGCCCGCCGCACAGCGTCTTGAAGTCAAACCACACCACGCTCCCGGCTTTTCGCCGGGCCTGGATCTGCCTGGACTCGATATGCAGCACCGGGTCTTCGTCTTGGGACTCGGCCAGCGACTCAAAAGTTTCCCTCATGTCGGCATCGGCCTGGGCACCCAGCGGCGTGAGGTAAAGCCTGGCATGCTCCAGGGTACGGCGCCGGTAGTCGGTGCCATTGTCGACACTGATCACTTCCAGATGGGCCTTGAGCAGCGCCATGGCCGGGAAAATCCGGTCGCGATGCAGGCCGTTGGGGTACAAATCGTCCGGATGAAAATTCGAGGTCGTGACAAAACCGACCCCGTTGTCAAACAGTGCCGCCAGTAGCCGGTGAAGAATCATGGCATCGGTGATGTCCGACACATGAAACTCGTCAAAGCAGATCAGCCGGTAGCGTTTGGCGATGCGCCGGCCCAGTTCATCGAGTGGATTCACGGTGCCCTGCAGGTCCTGCAGCTCCCGGTGCACCTCACGCATGAACTCGTGAAAATGCAGCCGGGTCTTGCGCCGCAGCGGCACGGCGTTGTAAAAGCAGTCCATCAAAAAACTCTTGCCACGCCCCACCCCACCGTGCATGTATACACCACGCGGAATGTCGGGCCGGTTGATCAGCTTCTTGAGGGCGTTGGAGCGCTGCTCCTTGAACGCCGCCCACTCGGTGGCGCAGCGTTCCAGCGCCTCCACGGCACGCAGCTGGGCCGGGTCACTGACGTAAGCCCGCGATGCAAGTTCTGCCTCGTAGGCAGCGCGCACTGACTGGGTCACCAACTGCGCCGGGCTCGTCAGAAGTTCAGGGTGCGCTTGTCCACTGCCAGCGCCGCCTCTTTGGTGGCTTCACTGAGCGACGGATGCGCATGGCAGATGCGCGCGATGTCTTCACTGCTGGCGCGGAACTCCATCGCCACCACGCATTCGGCAATCAGCTCACTGGCCATGGGCCCCACGATGTGGACGCCCAGAATCTCATCGGTGGCGGCATCGGCCAGCATTTTCACCATGCCGGTGGTGTCGCCCAGCGCCCGGGCGCGGCCATTGGCCATGAAGGGGAAGGTGCCGGCCTTGTAGGCGCGTCCAGCGGCCTTGAGCTGTTCCTCGGTCTGGCCAACCCAGGCGATCTCGGGGTTGGTGTAAATCACCCACGGAATGGTGTTGAAGTTGACATGGCCGTGTTGCCCCGCAATGCGTTCTGCCACCGCAACGCCCTCTTCCTCGGCCTTGTGCGCCAGCATCGGGCCGCGCACCACATCTCCCACCGCCCAGACATTCGGCAAATTGGTTTTGCAATCACCGTCCACCACAATCGCGCCGCGCTCGTCCAGCGCCAGGCCGACCGCCTCGGGCGCCAGCCCAATGGTGTTGGCGACGCGGCCGATCGAGACAATCAGCTTGTCAACCTCCAGTGCCTGCGCCGCGCCCTTGGCATCCACATAAGCGATGGACACGCCTTTTTTGCCGGACTTGATCTCTCCCACCGTCACGCCAAGTTCGATCTTCAACCCCTGTTTGACGAACGCTTTATGGGCTTCCTTGGCAATCTGCTGGTCCACCGCGCCCAGAAAGGTGGGCAGGCCTTCCAGCACCGTGACGTCCGCCCCAAGGCGGCGCCAGACCGAGCCCATCTCCAGGCCGATCACGCCCGAGCCAATCAGGCCCAGCTTTTTCGGCACCGCGCCAATGCGCAGCGCGCCATCGTTGGACAGGATGTTTTCCTCGTCAAACGGCGTGCCTGGCAGGGCGCGGGCGTTCGAGCCGGTGGCCACAATGATGTGCTTGCCCGATATGACTTCCTCGGCGGCACCGGCAACCTTGATCTCGTAGGCACCGTCCTTGGCCGCTGCAAAAGAGCCGCGCCCGTGGAAGAAAGTCACCTTGTTCTTCTTGAACAGGTAGACGATGCCGTCGTTGTTCTGCTTGACGACGCTGTCCTTGCGGGCCACCATTTTCGCCAGATCCAGACCCAGGCCCTTGACCTCGATGCCGTGCTCGGCAAAGTGGTGGCCGGCATGGTCAAAATATTCGGACGACTGCAGCAGCGCCTTGGAGGGAATGCAGCCGACGTTGGTGCAGGTGCCGCCCAGCGCCGGGCCGCCCTTGGCATTTTTCCACTCGTCGATGCAGGCGACGTTAAAACCCAGCTGGGCTGCGCGAATGGCCGCAATGTAGCCGCCAGGACCGCCACCGATGACGATCACGTCAAATTGTTTGGACATGCTCGGCTCCTTAGATGTCAAACAGCAGACGGGCCGGATCTTCCAGCGCTTCCTTCATGGCCACCAGGCCCAGCACGGCTTCGCGGCCGTCGATGATGCGGTGGTCGTAGCTCATGGCGAAGTAGTTCATGGGGCGAACCACCACGACACCGTTCTCAACCACGGCGCGGTCCTTGGTGGCGTGCACGCCCAAAATGGCCGACTGCGGCGGGTTGATGATGGGGGTGGACAGCATGGAGCCAAAAGTGCCGCCATTGCTGATCGAAAAGGTGCCGCCGGTCATCTCTTCAATGCCCAGCTTGCCGTCGCGGGCCTTGGCACCGTACTCGCCAATCTTCTTCTCGATGTCGGCAAAGCTCATCTGGTCGGCATTGCGCAAGATCGGCACCACCAGGCCGCGCGGTGAACCCACGGCGATACCGATGTCAAAGTAGCCGTGGTAAACAATGTCGTTGCCATCGACCGAGGCATTGAGCAGCGGAAATTTTTTCAGCGCATGCACGGCCGCCTTGACGAAAAAGCTCATGAAGCCCAGCTTGACGCCGTGCTCCTTTTCAAACTTCTCCTGCAGCCGCTTGCGCATGTCCATGACGGGCGCCATGTTGACTTCATTGAAGGTGGTCAAAATGGCATTGGTTGATTGCGACTGCAGCAGGCGCTCGGCAATACGGGCGCGCAGGCGGCTCATGGGCACGCGCTGCTCGGGGCGCTCACCGAGGTCCGCCGGCTTGGCGGAAGCCGCCACCTGAGGCAAGGATGCGGCCGGAGCCCCCGTCGGAATTGCAGCAGCTGCTACTGATTTGCTAGCACCTGCGGTGCCGGCGGCCAGCACATCGCCCTTGGTGACGCGGCCATCCTTGCCGGTGCCGGGCACCGAGCCGGCGGCCAGGTTGCCGTCGGCCATCAGCTTGGCGGCGGCGGGCATGGGCACGCCGGCCATGGCGCCACCTGCAGCCGGCGCGGGCGCCGGGGCGGTTGCCACTGCGGCCGGTGCCGGGGCGGCGGCCGCAGCCGCAGCCGGAGCCGATGCAGCACCGGCCTTGCCCTCGGTATCAATCCGGGCGATGACCTGGTCGGACACCACCGTGCCGCCGTCGGCCACGAGCAGTTCGGTCAGCACGCCGGCTGAGGGCGCGGGCACCTCCAGCACCACCTTGTCGGTTTCGATTTCGATCAGGATTTCGTCAACGGCGATGGCCTCACCGACCTTCTTTTTCCACTGCAGCATGGTGGCCTCGGCCACGGACTCGGACAACTGGGGGACTTTGACTTCTACGATAGCCATGTGATTCTTTCGTGTATGTTTTTGTGTTTATTGGCTTGGCCCGGACCTTACTTGGTCAGCACAAAACCCTTGAGCTTGGCAAACGCGCCATCGACCAGTGTTTTTTGCTGTTCCTGGTGCAGGTATGAATACCCCGCGGCCGGCGAAGCCGAGGCTGCACGGCCCGAGTAGCCGAGCTTCTGGCCTTCAAGCATGTTCTCGTGGATGTAATGCTGCACAAAGAACCAGGCGCCCTGGTTTTGCGGCTCGTCCTGGCACCACACGATGTCGGTGACATTCGGGTACTTTTTCAGTTCCGCCGAAAATGCCTTGTGCGGGAAGGGATAGAGCTGCTCGACACGCAAAATCACCACATCGTCAGCGCCTTTTTCTTCGCGCTTCTTGACCAGGTCGTAGTACACCTTGCCCGAGCAGGCAATGATGCGCTTGACCTTGTCGGCTTTTTTAGTGATCTCTTCCTTGGTCTCGGGAATGATGGTCTGGAAGCTGCCTTTGGTGAACTCGGACAGCGGCGAGGTCGCGTCCTTGTTGCGCAGCAGCGACTTGGGCGTCATGATGATCAGCGGCTTGCGCAGGTTGCGCACCATCTGACGGCGCAAAATGTGGAAGATCTGGCTGGCCGTGGTGGGCTGCACCACCTGCATGTTGGTGTCGGCCGACAGCTGCATGAAGCGCTCCAGGCGCGCCGAGCTGTGCTCGGGGCCCTGGCCTTCATAGCCGTGAGGCAGCATCAGGGTGATGCCATTGACACGGCCCCACTTCACTTCGCCGGAGGCAATGAACTGGTCGATCACGACCTGCGCGCCGTTGACAAAGTCGCCGAACTGGGCTTCCCAGATCACCAGCGTGTTGGGATCGTTGGAGGCATAGCCGTATTCGAAAGCCAGCACGGCTTCCTCGGACAGGATGGAATCGATCACCACAAACGGGGCCTGCTTTTCGGCCACGTTTTCCAGCGGCACGTAGGTTCCGGTATCCCATTTCTCACGGCTCTGGTCGTGAATCACGGCATGGCGGTGGGTGAAGGTACCGCGTCCGCAGTCTTCACCCGACAAACGTACCGGGTAGCCGCTGGCCACCAGCGAGGCAAACGCCATGTGCTCACCCATGCCCCAGTCCACGGGAATGTCACCCCGGCCCATGGCCGCACGGTCGTCATAGACTTTTTTCACCAGGTTGTGAGGCGTCACGCTGGCAGGAATCGAGGTGATTTTTTCAGCCAGACGCTTCCACTCGGCCATCGGGATGGCCGTGTCGCCCGCATCGGTCCATTTCCTGCCAAGGTAAGGGCTCCAGTCAACCGCATAGTTGCTTTTGAAGTTGGTCAGCACCGGGTCAAAGGTGCTCTTGCCGGCATCGAGTGCGGCGCGCGTGGCCTTGACCATGTCGTCGCCCAGCGTCTCGCCCATGCCCTGAGCCGACAGCTTGTCGGCGTAGAGTTTGCGGGTGCCGGGGTGCTGCGCAATCTTTTTGTACATCAGCGGCTGGGTCAGCGCAGGCGTGTCCTGCTCGTTGTGGCCCAGTTTGCGGAAGCAGATGATGTCAACCACGACATCCTTCTGGAACTCCATGCGGAACTCCAGCGCCAGCTGGGTCGCCAGCACCACGGCTTCCGGGTCGTCACCGTTGACGTGCAGCACAGGCGCTTCAATCATCTTGACGACGTCGGAGCAATACAGCGTGGAACGGCTGTCGCGCGGGTCGCTGGTGGTAAAGCCGATCTGGTTGTTGATCACGATGTGCACCGTGCCGCCCGTGGAATAACCGCGGGTTTGGGCCAGCGCCAGCGTTTCCATCACCACGCCCTGCCCTGCGAACGCGGCGTCACCGTGCACCAGCACCGGCAGCACCTGCTTGCCAAGCGGGTCATCGCGACGATCCATGCGGGCACGCACCGAGCCTTCCACCACCGGATTGACGATTTCAAGGTGCGACGGGTTGAAGGCCAGGCTCAGGTGCACCGGGCCACCGGGGGTGGTCACGTCGGAGCTGAAACCCTGGTGGTATTTCACGTCGCCGCTGGGCAGGTCTTCGGGGGCGGTGTGGTCAAACTCGGCAAACAGGTCGGCCGGCACCTTGCCCAGGGAGTTGACCAGCACGTTGAGGCGGCCACGGTGCGCCATGCCGATGACGATTTCCTGCACGCCCTTGATGCCTCCCTGCTGGATCAGCTCGTCCATGCTGGCGATAAAGCTTTCGCCGCCTTCCAGCGAGAAGCGCTTCTGGCCGACAAACTTGGTGTGCAAAAAGCGCTCAAGGCCTTCGGCCGCGCTCAGGCGGTCGAGGATGTGAAGTTTTTTCTCTTTGGTGAAATTGGGCTGGCTGCGAATCGATTCGAGCTTTTGCTGCCACCAGCGTTTCTGGATCTGGTCGGTGGCGTACATGTACTCGGCGCCAATCGTGCCGCAATAGGTCTCGCGCAGCGCGTTCATCAGCTCGCGCAGGCTCATGGTGTCTTTGCCGAAGAAGGTGTTGCTGGTGTTGAACACGGTTTCCTGGTCGGCATCGGTGAAGCCGTAGAACGACGGCTCCAGCTCGGGAATCTTGTCGCGTTCGGCGCGCTTGAGCGGGTCCAGGTCGGCCCAGCGGGCGCCGACGTTGCGGTAAGCGGCAATCAGCTGCTGGACGGCGGTGCGCTTGCGCCCCATTTCGGAGTCGGCGCCACTGGCCAGCACGACCCGGGTCTGGCCCTGTTTGGCGCGCTCGGCGAAGGCGTTGACGACCGGCAGGTGCGCCACGTCCCTCGCGTTGCTGCCATCCACGGCGGGCACATGCTGCAGCGCGTCGAAATAATCGCGCCAGGTGTCGGGCACGCTACCGGGGTTGGCAAGGTAGTTTTCGTACATCTCTTCGACATAGGGCGCATTGCCGCCGAAAAGATAGGTGTTGCCCTGGTAGGCTGCGTAGATTGACGCGGGTGTGTACGCTGCAGATGCAGGCGACTGTGCATTGGAACTCATATTCCGCTGACCTCCGTTTCCCTTGAGGAAACATTAGCTGGTTAAAGCTGGTTGATTAACCTTCCGCAACACGGCTGGACCGATTAGCGGATGCGACTGTGGCAGGAAGGGCCTTCAGAGACACAGTGGATTGTGCCACCGAACGGGCGAATCAGGAAATTGGCCGGCCATTCCCATTGCGAACGACCGTTCTTTTGATCTCCTGAAAGCGCGCCTCAGGCCAGCCCCGGATTGCCGGCCATGCCAACCAGCGCGGGCGTGTTGGGCTTGACCGGTTTGACCACTTTTTGCGCCCGCAGATAGCTTTCAACCACCTCCCAGACCGGCGGCCCGGCGTTCTTG
>NZ_JANOAL010000293.1:0-4871 GCF_031411155.1 Polaromonas sp.
CCATCAGCGATCCCGCATCTTTGCTATGTTGCTTTGTTCTCCAGTCAGCTATTACGGGCGCGGATATAAACAAAACGATGTAGGCGTGCGTGAACCTTGCGCCCTGGTTCGCCCGTCAGCGATGACGGGCGCGGATTGAAACATCGATCAGATGCGCGAGGCATATGGGCGCGAGTGGTTCGCCCGTCAGCGATGACGGGCGCGGATTGAAACCATCGTGATTTGCCGCATGGCTTCGGCGGCGGCGGTTCGCCCGTCAGCGATGACGGGCGCGGATTGAAACCGCCAGTGCCGGGCCGTTGCCCAGGGGAAAGCAGGGGTTCGCCCGTCAGCGATGACGGGCGCAGATTGAAACAAGCAGACGGCGGCAGCTGTCCACACTCAGAACTCGGTCCCAGCGAGGCGCCTGAACATCTGGGTAAAAGGGAGGCGGGACGAGAGAGGACGCCAACAAGGGAGAAGTTGCACCCAAGGGCAAGCTGGTTTCTGCGAATTTCGTGATTTTTAGGGCTGAATTGGCCGCCAGCCCACGTTTAATGCGTGCGAGTAGCTATAAAAAACATAGCGCTCTTGATGCCGGCCACGGTCAGCAGCAGCGAGCCGAACAGGTGTAGCGAAGCCGTGCCGAGGGCCAGGGCGTAACGTTCGTTCTCCAGCATGGCGATGACTTCCGCGGAAAAGGTCGAGAAGGTGGTGAGGGCGCCCAGAAAGCCGGTGATCAGCAGCAGGCGCCACATGGGGTCCATCTGCGGCAGGGACTGAAACGTGGCCACGCAGACGCCAACGAGGTAGGCGCCCAGCAGGTTGGCGGCCAGCGTGCCCCAGGGCAGCAGCGCGCCGGAATGGTTGAGCCAGAGCCCCAAACGCCAGCGCGCCAGCGCGCCCACGCAGGCACCGATACAGATTGCAAGGACCGGCAGCATGGGTGAGGTTTACATTTTGCCCGGCAGCCAGGTGGCGATCTGCGGGAAGAACCACAGCAGCAGCACCATGGCGCACATCAGCAGAAAAAATGGCAGCGTGACCCGGGCGATGTAGGTGATCTCTTTTTTGGTCATGCCTTGCAGCACAAACAGGTTAAAGCCCACGGGTGGGGTGATCTGCGCCATCTCCACCACGACGACGATGAAAATGCCGAACCAGATCAGGTCCAGGCCCGCCGTCTGCACCGTAGGCAGGATGACGCCCATGGTCAGCACCACCATCGAAATGCCGTCCAGAAAGCAGCCCAGGACAATGTAAAACAGGCTCAGGGCCAGAATCAGCAGGAAAGGGCTCAGGCCCAGGCCGGAGACAAACTCGGCCAGGTGGCGCGGCAGGCCGATGTAGCCCATGCTCAGCGTCAGGAAGGCGGCGCCCGCCAGAATCAGCGCAATCATGCAGTACAGGCGCGTGGCACCCAGCAGCGATTCTTTAAAGGTGGTCCAGGTCATGGAACGCTGTAGCAGCGACAGCACCAGCGAGCCGACGACGCCAATCGCCGCCGCCTCGGTCGCGGTGGCGATGCCGGTGTAGATGGAGCCGAGCACGGCGCCGATCAGCAGCACCACGGGAATCAGGTGGCGCGATTCGTAGACCTTCTGGCCCAAGCTCATGGCCGCGTCGGGTGGCGGGATTTTGCCCTTGTTCATCAGCGCCCAGATCACCAGGTAGCCCGAGAACAGCGATGCCAGCAGCAGGCCGGGGAAAACGCCGGCGATGAAGAGCTTGGCAATCGACACATCGGCGCTGACGCCGTAGACGATCATGATGATGGAAGGCGGAATCAGGAGGCCCAGCGTGCCGGCCCCGGCCAGCGAGCCGATGGTGATGTCTTCGGGGTAGCCGCGCCGCGCAAGTTCGGGCAAGGTCATCTTGCCGATGGTCGCGCAGGTTGCCGCTGACGAGCCCGACACCGCCGCAAAAATGGTGCAGCCAATCACATTGGTGTGCAGCAGGCCGCCCGGCAGGCGGCTGACCCAGGGTGCCAGGCCCTTGAACATGCTTTCGCTGAGCTTGGTACGAAACAGGATTTCCCCCATCCAGACAAAGAGCGGCAGGGCCGTCAGCGTCCAGCTCGATGAAGATCCCCAGATGGTGACGGCCATCGCATCGCCGGCTGCGCGCGAGGAAAAAAGCTGCATGCCGATCCAGGCGACGCCCGACAGCGTCAGGCCGATCCAGACGCCCGAGCCGAGGATCAGGAACAGCGAGAGGATCAGCAGCGAGGTGATGGCCAGGTCAGACATGGATTTATTTTTCTTCTTCTTCTGGTTATTCGTGGTGCAGGGCTTCTTCGCTGTCCACCTGGACGCGGCGCCCGCTGATCTCCAGCACCAGTTCGTCGATGAAGGCAATCATCAGGATCACGGCCCCCACGCCCATGGTGATCTGCGGAATCCACAGCGGCGTGGCGTCATTGCCGGTGGAGACATCATGAAACTGCCAGGAGTTGATCGACAGCTTGACGCTGTACCAGGCAAACAGCGATGCCAGCGCCGTCGCCGCTGCCATCGCCCAGAGCTCCAGCGCGCGCCTGGCCCGGCCCTTCAGCGCATTGAGCATCAGCGTGACGCGGATGTGCTCGCCTTTTTTGAGGGTGTGCGCCAGCGCCAGAAAGCCGCTGGCCGCCATGCAGTAGCCCGCGTACATGTCGGTGCCGCGCAGCGACCAGGCAAACTGCCGGTCCAGCACCCCGGCCAGCACCGACAGCAGCGTGCCGACCATGAACAGCGCGCCCACCCACGCCGCGCCGTCATACAGCGCATCAAGCAGCCGGCGCATGTTTATTTCTTGGCCGCGCTGGATTTTTCGTAGACCGACAGCAGCGCTTCACCTTCGGCGCCGGCGCGTTTGGTCCAATCGGTTTTCATGATGCCGCCGACCTGACGAAAGTCGGCGACCAGCTTGGGCGAGGGCGTCATGATCTTCATGCCCTTGTCTGCCAGCGCTTTTTTGTAGAACTCGTTTTTCTCTTCGCTGATTTTCCAGCCACGCAGCTCGGCGTCTGCGGCCGCTTTCAAGACAGCCGCCTGAGTGGGTGCATCGAGCGCGTCAAAAGACTTCTTGTTGACGATGACGGCGTTTTTGGGCAACCAGGCCTGCACGTCATACCAGTACTTGATGCTCTCGTAGGTTTTGGTGTCATAGCCGGTCGAGCCTGAGCTCATGTAGCTGTTGACGACGCCGGTGGCCAGCGCCTGGCTCAGTTCGGCGGCCTGCACCGTCACCGGCTGCGCGCCTACCAGTTCGGCAATCTTGCTGGTGGCGGGGCTGTAGGCCCGCCACTTGAGGCCCTTCATGTCGGCGACCGAGGTCAGCTCCTTGTTGACGTAAACGCCTTGCGGCGGCCAGGCCACCGTGTAGAGCAGCTTCATGCCCTGGGCGTCCAGCAGCTTGTCGAGCGCGGGCTTTTGGGCATCGGCCAGCTTGCGGGCGGCCGGATAGCTGGAAGCCAGAAAGGGCAGGCCATCGGCGCCATAAATCGGGTTCTCGTTTTCAAAATTGGCCAGCAGTATTTCGCCCAGCTGCGCCTGGCCGCCCTGCACGGCGCGCTTGATTTCATTGGCCTTGAACAGCGAGGCGTTGGCATGCACCGTGATCTTGAGCTTGCCGGCGCTGGCCTTGTCCACATCGGCGGCGAACTGCGTCAGGTTCTCGGTGTGAAAGTTGGACGCAGGGTAGGCCGCCGGCAGGTCCCATTTGGTCTGGGCGAATGCGGCCGTGCCGGTGCAGAGTGCGGCGGCGAGCAGGGCAAGCTTGAATTTCATGGTGGCTCCGGGTGGCAATGCGGTTGAAAGTGCACGTAGGATAGACGCAAAAACTGCCTGCGCGTGCGCGGGCATACCCCGAAAAGCGCGCTTTGGTTCAAGCGCCAGCATTGGCTGGCAAAGTCAGCTGCCGCCAGGCCTGCACCGCCGCCAGCCCGGCGTGCATTTGCACAGTGTGGGCGAAGCGAAAGGCGTCACCTTCAATCGTCTCGTCGGGGAACTCGGTGATCAGCGTGACCGCGGCGCCGGGGTGAGTGGTTTCGGTCTGGGTGCAGGCCATGCCATGGATGACCTCAAACGGCAGGTCGCCGGCATGGCGTTTATACAGGGCCAGCTGGCGGGCGTTGTAGTCGGCCAGGCCGGCGACTTTGCTCAGGGCCGCGCTGACCTGTTCGAGCAGGGCGCGCCCCTGGGCCTGCCAGCCCGGGTGGTGGCGCAGGATCAGGAAGAATCCTTTCGGAAGGGTCCACAGTTCAAAGCCGCGCGGCACATAGCCTGATAGCGGCCGGGTCCATTCATGGGCCGGGTAGCCGTGCAGGTTGATGTGCAGCTGCGCGCCCGACAGGGCCAGCGCCTGCTCGCGGGCGGCGCGCTCATACAGCGGCGGCTGGTCGCGGTATTCAATGTCATCGCCGAGCGCGCTGTAGCGCGCGGCATGGTGCATGTGCCGCGGGTGCTGGGCGCACAGCTCGCGGTGCAGCGCATAGCCATCGGGGTTTTCCAGCGCGATCAGGGTGAAATGCGCCTTGCCGCCGGCCTTAAGGGCCTGCGCCGCACGCAGGGCGCCGAGCACGCCCGAGGTTTCGTTGGCATGCTGGCCGCCGCTGATCAGCACGGCAGCGCCCGGCCCGGCCTGGTAGCGGCCCAGCACCTCGCGTCCCATTCGGCTGGGCGCGCTGAAGCGCTGCCCACCGAGGCGATCCATTTCGGCGGCAATGCGGTCCGGATGCGGTGCGTTGCCCAGCAGCTCCAGGGGCGGCTGCGTCGCGGGGTGGACGTGGCGCCTGGCGCGCTGGTCTTGCGCCCGCACGTCGAAGCGGTTCAGGCTGATGCGTAGGCGCGGCGCGGTATCGCTGGCGCGCACATCGGGCACGATCTGCCCCGGCTGCAGGCGCCTGTCAT
>NZ_JANOAL010000294.1:0-3047 GCF_031411155.1 Polaromonas sp.
CAGCGCGTGGGCGTGCAGATCCTGGGGACCGCCCTGCTGCCGCGGGTGCGCCTTTACGCCCAGCCCGAGCTATCTGATGCCGAGAAGCTGTCATGGCTGGTGGTGGGCCGCTCATCGGCAGCCGGCGGCGCCGAAGCCGCGCTGCTGCAACAGGCGGCGCTGGCGCTGCTGGGCAGCAAAAGCGGCGGCCTGTCGGGCGGGCTGGCGGCCTCGCTGGGGCTCGATGATCTCTCGTACCGCGGGGCAGCGAGCAACGCCGACGGCAGCACCACCCAGGGCGCCGTCACGCTGGGCAAGCGCTTTTCGCGCAATTTTTACGCGGCCTATGAGCGCAGCATCTCGGGCGCGCTCGGCACGCTGTATATTTTTTACGACCTGTCGCAACGCTTCACGCTGCGCGCCCAGACCGGCCAGCAAAGCGCCGTGGACCTGATTTTTACCGTGCCTTACGATTGAGCCGGCCTGGCCACCCGCCGCCGGCCAGCGCATACAATTCCTGTTCTTCGCCAGAAGTGCAAAACAGTGCCGCCATAGTTCAATGGACAGAACGAGTGCCTCCTAAGCGCTAGATACAGGTTCGATTCCTGTTGGTGGTACCAGACTGACTCAGGCACCGGCACGGCACGGCACGCTACTATTTTGATAGCTGCTCGCGCAGGTATTACCTGGGCTAGCGGCCGAAATGATCATTAAATGGTGACTACGCAGCTTCTCTTGCCTCGCGTAGGTCGGGTTAGCCAAAGGACGTAGGTCGACACCGCTCCCAAACATTGCAAAAAGCACCTGTCGGATTACGCTGCGCTAATCCGACCTACTGACGAACGATGGCGTCCTGCCGGCCGCCCTACCCGCCCCAACCGTCCCCAAACGCCTGAACCTGTTCCAGCACCAGTTCAACGGCGGCATCCTGATGATCTGGCGGGTATTTGTATTTGCGCAGGATGCGCTTGACCATCAGCCGCAGCCTGGCCTGAACACTTTCCCGCGCCGACCAGTCCACGCCCAGGTTCTGGCGCAGGTTTTCTGTCAGCTCGTGGGCGATTTTCTTCAGGGTTTCGTCGCTCAGCTCGCGCACCGCTGACTCGTTTTCGATCAAGGCGTAATAAAACCGCACCTCGTCCTCGCTCAGCCCCAGCTTTTCGCCCTGCAAGGAAGCTTCCCTGAACTTCCTCGCCATCTGGATCAGCTCTTCCATGACCTGCGCGGTTTCAATCGACCGGTTCTGGTAGCGCTGGATGACGTTGCCCAGCATCTCCGAGAACTTGCGGTCCTGCACCACGCTGCCGGCAAAGCGGCTTTTGATCTCGCCCTGCAGCAAGCGCTCCAGCAGCTCGACGGCCAGGTTGCGTTCCGGCAGGTCATTGACCTGCGCCAAAAATTCATCGTCCAGCAACCCGATGTTCGGCTTGTCCAGCCCCACCGCGTCAAAAATATCGACCACGCTTTCGGACACCACCGCAGAACCGATGATCTGGCGTATCGCCAGTTCGCGCTGCTCGTCGGTCCTGCGCTTCGCCGTCAGTTCCTTCTTGGTCAGGATGACCTTGACGCCCTGCAAAAAAGCCACTTCTTCACGCACCGCCTTGGCCTCGTCCAGCGTGCAGCACAGCGTAAAGGCCTTGCTCATGGCCAGCGCCGTATCGGCAAAACGCTTCTTGCCGTCCCGGCTGGAACCCGTGACCAGCCCCAGCACATGGTTGGCGGCACCCGCCAGTGTCTTGTGCCCGCCGGTCAAAAAGCCGCCGTAGTCAAAGCCGTGCAGCATGGCGCGCAGCACGTCCAGCTTTTCTTCCAGCACGCTGAAAGCTTCGTGCGCATCCACGGTCGGGCGGCCGCGCCCCTGGCTGGCCGTGTATTCCTTCATGGCCGATTTCAGTTCATTACCGATGCCGATGTAATCGACCACCAGGCCGCCTTGCTTGTCCTTGAAGACGCGATTGACGCGGGCAATCGCCTGCATCAGGTTGTGGCCCTTCATGGGCTTGTCCACGTACAGCGTGTGCACGCAGGGCGCATCAAACCCGGTCAGCCACATGTCGCGCACGATCACCATGCGCAGCGGATCGGTCGGGTCCTTGAAGCGCTTTTCCAGCCGCTTTTTGACTTGCGGGCTGTAGATGTGAGGGCGCAGCAGCGCCTTGTCGCTGGCCGAGCCGGTCATGACGATCTTGATCGCGCCTTTTTCCGGATCAGTGTCGTGCCACTCCGGCCGCAGGCGAACAATCTCGCTGTACAGGTGCGCACAGATATCGCGGCTCATGGCCACCACCATGGCCTTGCCGGTCTGCGCCTTGTTGCGCTCTTCAAAATGCGCCACCAGGTCTTGCGCCACGCTGGCGATGCGCGGCTCGGCGCCCACCACTTTCTCAAGCGCGGCCCAGCGGCTTTTCAGCGCCGCCTGCTGGCTTTCCTCGTCGTCCTCGGCCAGTTCGTCCACCTCTTCGTCGAGCTGGTTCAGGTCAGCCTCCTTCAGGCTGAGCCTGGCCAGGCGCGACTCGTAATAAATCGCCACCGTGGCGCCGTCTTCCTTGGCCTGCTGCATGTCGTAGACATGGATGTAGTCGCCAAACACCGCGCGGGTGTCGCGGTCTTCGCTGCTGACAGGCGTGCCGGTAAAGGCGACAAAGGTGGCCTTGGGCAGCGCATCGCGCAGGTGCTGTGCATAACCGACCTGGTAGCGCCCCACTTCATACGCCGGCGGTGCAAACTCGGCCCGGTGCGGCGTCACAGCGCCGTCGCCTGTTGCTATGACATTGATAGCTGATTGCGCATGTCCCGCCTGGGCCAGAGGCACTTTTCGCACCTTAAGCTTGGCCTCAAAGCCGTATTGTGTGCGGTGCGCCTCATCGGCAATCACCACGATGTTGTGCCGGTCCGACAGCACCGGGTAAGTGTCCTCGTCTTCCCCCGGCATGAACTTCTGGATGGTCGCAAACACAATGCCGCCGGACGGCCGATTCGCCAGCAGCGTGCGCAGCTCCTGCCGCGTGCGCGCCTGCACCGGCTGCTCGCGGAGCAAGTCCTGCGCCAGGCTGAACACGCCAAAG
>NZ_JANOAL010000295.1:0-12998 GCF_031411155.1 Polaromonas sp.
CAGTCGACCACCGAGTCGCCCGGGTTGAGCATGACCAGCTTGCTCTTGTTTTCGCTGCCGCCGCCCTTGGCCGCCACGGTCACTTCCACCGTGTTGCCGGTCACCAGTTCGGTGAAGATCACGGCGGGCGTGTTGTCCTTGGTGTTCTTGCGGTCGAACTGCGGGTCGGCCACGATGCTGGCGCGCAGGGTGTTGTCGGGGTGGTTGTAACCGCGGCGCACGCCTTCGTTGATGGCGTCGTCGACGCTGCCGCTGAAACCTTCCCAGCGCACGTCCATGCCGATTTTCAGAAACACGTTGACGATGCCGGTGTCCTGGCAGATCGGCCGCTGGCCGGTGGCGCTCATCTTGCTGTTGGTCAATATCTGGGCAATCGCGTCCTTGGCGGCCGGGCTTTGCTCGGCCTCGTAGGCGCGCGCCAGGTGGGCGATGTAGTCGGCGGGGTGGTAGTAGCTGATGTACTGCAGCGCGGCGGCGACGGATTCGATCAGGTCGGCTTGCTTGATGGTCGTGGTCGTGGTCATGGTGGGTGTGTAGTGGGGGTGGGGCCGGTGAACCCCTGATTATCGACGCATGCGGGAATGCCGGCTGCGGATGTAGGACGGCGCCGTGAGCACTCCAGTATTTACCAATTCAGGTATGAGCCTGGGCGAAGCCGGAATTGAGGGTTGAATCAGGCGGCGGATTTGGATCGTCGGTTGAACAAGTCAAACAGTTTAAGGCGGGCCACATTCATGGCGTTGGCTGCTTCCAGATCGCTCTGGGCCTGGGCCTTCGATTGAAGCTGTTTGATGGTGATTCCCTTGCGCAGGAACCGGTCCACGCCGTCCAGGCTTGCCAGCTTGTCCAGCGGGGTTTGCACCATGTCATGCGGATAGGACTTCCTGATCTTGCCCTTGTCGTCCACGACCTCCTTGGCGAACAGGCAAGGCCGATGCAGGTTGACATAGGGGTTCAGGTACCCGCGGCAAAAGAGGTTGATCTGGGCGGCAAAGCGCTGCGGGATATGGCTGTAGCCAAAGGCCTTTCTGACCACCGCGCCGTTCTTGCTCTCGGCCAGCGCATTGTCATTGGACTGGCGGGAGCGGGATTTGGTCTGCTCCACCCGCATCTTCTCCAGCAGCGTGGCCACCGTCTTGTTGATGTACTCCGATCCGTTGTCTGAATGAAACCCCAGAATCCTGAACGGAAACTGCTCGATCAGGTCTTCGAGCACGGGCAGCAAGTAGGCCTCGCTGATGCGCTCACAGGTGGCCACCACCTCCCACTGGGTGACGATGTCCACCGCATGGACGTGATAGACCCCCTTGGTGCCATCCAGATCACCCTGGTGCACCGAGTCGATGCGGATGAAGCCAGGACGCCCCTGCGGGCGTGGGGCACGCCGTACGCCTATTGGGTTGAGCACGGGGCGGGTCTTGGTGAAGCTCACGCGCTGAGCCTGGTAAATCTTGCTGTGGCGCAGGTTGTACAGGTGCGATACCGACAGGCTGGCCAGGCGCTCAAAGCGCGCATCCCCATGCACATGCAACGCCCGCTTGAGCAAATGCGCGGTGGCCGGGCCCGAGAGCGTGCCGTGGGCGCGGTCTACCTCTGCCAGCAGCAGGGCATCAGCCGGGGTATAGCGCTTTGCAAAGGCGTGGGCGGGAGCGCGATATCGTTTACCCAAGGGCTGACCGTCCAGGACCCGTGCCAGCAGCCGGTTGTGCGGCCGAACTGGCCAGCATGCTCACGGCCTGGGGAATGGACGCGAAGGCGGTCAGCGAGAAGCTGGGTGTGGCCAGTGCCATCAAGATGTGTCGCAGCGTGATGATCAAGGGCCTGGAGGCCTTGGTCATTGAGAGCTACACCACGGCCAGAGCCTACGGCGTGGAAGACCACCTGCTGCCCACGCTGGCAGAAACTTTCCCCAGCATAGACTGGCAAAAAACCGGCGCCTACTTTTTCAGCCGGGTGGTGCAGCACGGCCAGCGCCGCGCCGAGGAAATGCGTGAATCAGCCAACGCCGTGCGCGAAGCCGGTTTTGAGCCCACCATGACGGCCGCCATTGCCGGCAAGCAGCAATGGATGGCCGACCAGGCCAGTGCCGGTGTGTTCAACGGCCTTGCCATGGACGCCCGCGCTGGCAGGACTACGCCGACAAACTGCTGGCGGCCGGAGTGCCGCAACACATTATCCCGAAGTCTTCGTAGAGTAGGGGACGTACTCAGTCCTGGCCGAAGCCAAACAGCCGCAACGGCGTGCTCCAGAGTATCTTGTGCCTGTCTTGCGCGTCGGGCACCGTTTGCGCAAACAGTTGCAGCAGCGGCCCATAGTCGAGGCGCCGCGGCGCCTTGAGAAAAGGCCAGTCCGAGGCCCAGACGCAGTGGTCTGCACCGAAGGCTTGAAGCAGGGCGTCGGTGAAGGAACGGGTGTCCGCAAACGGGAATTCCTGAGCAGAAAACTTGGCAAAGCCCGACAGCTTGACCGTGGCACGCCGGCTGTCTGCAAGACGAAGCAAGGCTGCAAAGCCCTCGCCGGTGATACCACGCACCACATCGGGCCGGCCGCAATGATCGACCAGTAGTTGTGCGCCCGAGTCGAGCAGCAGCGGCGCCAGTAGCTGGAGCTGGCTTGCTTCCACCTGAACCTGCACGAACATGTCCAGCGCAGCCAGCCGTGCCAGCAAGGGCGCGGCAGTGCGGTAGTAGTCCAGCCCGTGCAAGGCAAAGTTGAAGGCGACGCCCACAATGCCTTGCGCCTTGAGTTCCTGCAGGTAGAGAGCCGACGCGTCGTTCGGCACGACGGCGATGCCCTGGAAGCGGCCCTGGCTGCCGGCAATGGCGCTGAGCAGGCAGCGATTGTCTGTGCCATAGCCGGAGTTGGGGCCGACCAGCAAGGCGTGCCGCACGCCGTAAGCGGCTAGTACGGTCGAAAAATAATCGGCTGAGCCGGTTTCCTGGCCGACCGGGCTATAAGCCACATCCGCCGCGTACGCAAAGCCCTCAGGGTTTAGTACATGGCAGTGGCAGTCGACCTTGGGCACGGTGTATATCGACGCATCGACCGGCAGCTGCGACAGGTTCACAACGTCGCCTTCACAATGTCGCCTCTACGGCCCGTCGCAGCTCAGGCGTGATCTCGGGCATCACACCAAACCAGGCGTGAAAAGCCGGGCGCGCCTGATTGAGCAACATGCCCAGACCGTTGACGGTCGGGTTGCCGCGCAGCCGTGCAGCGGCCAGCAGGGGCGTTTCAAGCGGCACGTAAATCACGTCCGACACCAGCGCGTGGCGGGGCAGGGCGTCCAGCGTGAGCTCCAGCGCCGGGTTGCCATGCATGCCCTGGCTGGTGGTGTTGACGAGCAGCGCCACATCGGCCAGCGCTGCATGGCGCTGACTCCAGGGCAAGGCCTTGACGGGTGCGCCAAATTCGGCCGCCAGCGCCTGGGCCTTCTCGGGCGTGCGGTTCAACAGGCGAATTTCTTTGGCGCCGCGGTCAGCTAGGCTCAGCACCACGGCGCGCGCAGCGCCGCCTGCGCCCAGCACGGTGATGGGGCCGCTGTCGGCGCGCCAGTCCGGCTGGGCGTCCAGCAGGCTCTGGATGTAGCCAAAGCCGTCGTTGTTGAATCCCTTGAGTGATCCGTCCGGCTGAACCACGAGGGTGTTCAGCGCGCCCATGCGTTTGGCGTTGGCGTCCACCTCGTGAACGAGTTTGAGGGTATCTACCTTGTGCGGGAGGGTGATGTTGCAGCCGCGAAAGCCCAAGGCCGCCAGGCCGGGCAGCGCCAAGTCAAGCTGGCCCGGCGCCACCGGCAATTGCACGTAAGCCCCCGGCAGGCCATACATTTCCAGCCAGTAGTTGTGAAGTTTGGGGGAGCGTGAATGCGCGACGGGCCAGCCCATGATGCCGGCCAGGCCGAAGGTGGGTGAACTCATTTTCCTGGATTCCTTATTTACGGCCGGCGGGTGGCAAGATGCTGCTGACCACCTGCTTGCCGTTTTCTACTTTTGTCATGTAGCTCTCACGGTCAAGGTCGCCGTTGGCGTCAAAGCTGACGTCCAGCAAGATGCCTGGATGGTCTTTGACGGACAGTGAAATGCCTTTCATGGCTGCGGCGAACGCCTTGGAGTCGAACTTGCCCAGCTTCTCCGTCACCGCCTTCACGATGTACATGCCACTGTAGCCTTTGAGCCCGTTATGGTCGGACTTGACCTTGTATTCCGCCTGAAAGACCTCGCTGAATTTTCGAATGAGCGGCTGCGGCGCATCGGCAGTCAAGCCGACATGCGCTACGGCACCGTTGGCGGCGTCGCCTGCCAGTTCGATCACCTTCTGGCTGGTCAGCACGGTTTCGCCAATGATGGGCTTGTCGTAGCCCTGCTTGCGCAACTCGCGCAGTGCGCGGGCTGACTCCTCTTCATTGCTGTAGATGAAGACCGCATCGCTGCCCGACTGTTTGGCCTTGAGCACGGGCGCGCTGAAGTCGATCTGTCCGGGCTCGGTCGAAATGCTGTTGGTGACTTTGACGCCACGCGCTTCGAGCTCTTTTTTGATCAGGTCCAGGCCCCCCTTGCCGAAGTCGTTGTTCACGTAAATGACGTCAGCCGACTTGGCCTTGACGGTGTTCTGAATGTAGCTGGCGATTTTGGGCATGGCCGTGGATTGCGTGAATGAGGTGCGGAAAATGTAGGGGTTGCCCTGCTGGGTAATGGCCGCCGCCTCGCCCCCGGTGAAATTGGGAATTTCGGCGCGCCGGGTCTCGGCCATGCTGACCATGATGGAGCCCGAAAACACCGGCCCCATCACCACATAGGCGGACTGGTCCACGGCCTTTTGCGCCAGGGCCTTGGCCACCCCCGGGTTGGACTGCGTATCCATAGACAGGTAGTTGATCTTGCGGCCCAGAATGCCGCCGGCGGCATTGATTTCCTTGACGGCGAGCTTGACGCCGTTGTCGAAATTGCTGCCCGATGTGGCGCCGGTGCCGCTGAGCTCAACCAGGCCAAAAATGGGCACGGTTTGCTGGGCCCATGTGACGCTGGCGGCAGCCAGGGCCAGCCCGCCCAGCAGCGATTTCAGGGTGAAAGAGGTTGGCATGATGTCTCCTGTTTGGTTGAAAAATTGCGCTACATCTGCTCTGACTGCTTGAAAACGGGTCCATTTAATCTGCTTTGACCCGGCCCGACTGAATCACCGGTTTCCAGCGCGCAATTTCGCGCACGATGAGCTGGCCAAAGGCTTCGGGCGTACTGGGCGCGGCTATGGCACCTTCGTTGGCCAGCCGGTTTTTGAGCTCGCTGGACGCCAGCGACTGGTTGATCTGCGCATTGAGCTTGTTCACGATGTCGCGCGGGACGCCGGCAGGCGCCACGACGCCGTACCACTGGTCGGCTTCGAAATCCTGGTAGCCGGCTTCCGCCACCGTGGGCAGGTCGGGAAGGGCGGTGAGGCGCTTGGGCGAGGACACGGCGAGCGCCCGCAACTGGCCGTTTTTGATCTGGCCCAGCACCGCGGGCGCACCGGTAAACAGCACCTGAATCTGCCCGCCCATCAGGTCGGTGACGGCCGGTCCTGTGCCCCGGTAAGGAATGTGCAGCAGCGAGGCACCGGTCTGCAGCTTGAAGTACTCGGTGGCCAGATTCGCCGCGCTGCCGTTGCCGCCCGAGCCGTAGTTGAGCTGGCCGGGCTTGGCCCTGGCCAGTGCCACCAGTTCCCTGACCGAGCTGGCCTTGACCGACGGATGCACCACCAGCACATTGGGCACACGCGCCACCCAGGCCACGGGTACAAAGCTTTTCACCGGGTCATAGGGCAAAGCCGGGTAAAGAGACGGGTTCACCGCCAGGGTACCGATGTGGCCCATCAGCAAGGTGTAGCCGTCGGGCGTTGCCTTGGCCACCTTGTCGGCGCCGATGCTGCCGCCCGCTCCGGGCACGTTGTCGACGATGACCGGCTGGCCCCAGGCTTTTGTCAGCTCCTGACCCATGGCGCGCGCGAGTATGTCCGTGCTGCCGCCCGGTGTGAACGGAACGACGATTCGAATCGGCCGACTCGGGTAAGTCGTCGCTGCACTTGCCGCTACACCGGTTTGGGCATGGGCAAGCGTTGACGTCAGCGCGGTAGCGGCAAGCAGTAGTTGGGCAGCCAGTGGTATCAAGACGGTTGCTCCGGGGCGGTGGGGTGGACCGGCGTCCGGGCAAGGGATCGGGACGAAGGCGGTGCAGGCGCTTTGGCCGCATCGTCGCCCTGGAGTGTCCCGACCGAGTACAGCGCGCCGGGCGCATTGCGTGTTTGCTGGAATTCGGCCAGGCTCTGACCGCGCATGGCGGCGTAGATGTGCAGGTTGCTGATCCCCAGGACCGCGCCCCACTTTTCCAGCACGAAAAAGATCACACCGTAGTGGATCAGGCCGCGCCAGTCGCGCGCGCGCAGCAGGCGGCTTTCCTCATCGGTCAGGCCTGTAGCGGCATAGGAAGTTTCTTCATCCTGCAAAAAGGCCTGCCGGTGGGCAGGCTGCGTCATGGCATGCAAAAAGCGGTTGATGCGAAGCGCCTTGACGCTGCGTGCCAGCGTGTAGGGGTAGGTGCCGGCCAGCCGTTCGGCGCCCTGCAGCTGCAATTGCGATTGGTGCAGATGGCGCTGTACTTCACCCGCCACGGGTGGGTGGCTGCGGTTTTCGTAGATGGCGGTGGCGATGCCCGTCATGGACGGCAGGTAGTAGCTTTGGTGGACCTTGCGTACCGATGCGGACAAGGCCCCGCGCATCACCAGCCACATGATGACTTCGGCCCCTTCCGCGCCACCCAGCTCGACCAGTTCGGCCTGGGTCAGGTCGGCCAGGCGCTCAGGGTCGTGCTCGATGAGATCGAGAAACGTCTGGTCCCAGGCCGGGTTGTTGAAGCCCGCGCGCTCGCCGTGCACCTGGTGCGACAGGCCGCCCGTCGCCACGATGGCGATGCGCAGCGGCTCGGGGTAACTTTCGATCGCGCGGCGCAGCGCCTTGCCCAACTCGAAGCAGCGCCGCGCGGTCGGCATGGGAAACTGCAGCACGCCTACCTGCAGGGGAATGATCGGAAGCGGCCAGCCACCTCCTGGACCCGGTTGATGGGGCAGTAGCAGCGACAGCGGTGAAAAGCAGCCGTGGTCCAGCGCCCGGCCCTGGAAGAAGGACAGGTCGAAGGCATCGGCCATGACCGACTGGCCAATGTGCGCGGCGAGCTGTGGATGGCCGGCAATGGGCGGCAGGCCACGGGTGCCACCCCCTTCGTCGGCCACCGGATATTGCTCCCCCACGCCCAGCGAAAACGCCGAGTAGTGGTCCAAAAAGAAGGAGCTGATGTGGTCGTTGTAGATCACCACCAAGGCGTCGGGTTTTTGCTCGGCAAGCCAGCGGCGGGGCGGCTCGAAAGCCTCGAAAATGGGTGCCCACACCGGATCAGCCTGCTTGCCGCTGTCCAGTGCAAAGCCGATAGTGGGCGTGTGTGAGGCGGCGACTGCGCCAAGTAGGGTGGCCATGGCCCGTATTGTGAGAAGTCCGCCTTCCGCTGATAAGCGCCACGGGGCACTAGCAGTTATAGCGATTTGAAATAATCAAACTTCGGCTATCCCATAAATCAAGGATGTGCCATGCTGAAAGAGTTACCCATTCCGCTATTGTTTTGATAGCTGTCTACGCCCGTAACCATTGGGCTATGGCATCAAAATCATGATGGATTGCCCATGCTGATGCCATCGGCATGGCGGCAGGCACGTTCCAGCCGCTCAGAGGTATCTGGCAGTGACCTCGCGCAGCAGTTGCAGCGTGGTTTGTTGCGTCAGGGTGGACGGGCGGCGTGCACTGGTGGCCAGCGACAGCGCTATGCGCAATGCGGCATCGCCAATCTGGCGCAGCGTGAAAACCGACGGGCGCAGCGAACTGGCCACCGCGTTGCGGCTCAAAATGGCATGGCCAGCGCCGTCGGCAACCAGGTCCAGAATGGCTGAGACACCATCAATTTCAAGTGCAATGGTCGGCCTTAGGGCGGCTGCGGCGAGTTCAGACTCCACCCGCATCCGGATGGCATTGGGCCGGCTCGGGATCACCAGCGGCAAGGTCGCCAATGACTGGAGGGTGATGGGTTGAGACGGCGGGTCCTCATGCGGCCCCGGTGGGCGGGCCTGCACCAGTAACAGCTCCTCCTCCATCAGCGGGCTGATCTCGACGTCGCCCGTGGGCTGGGCGTTGTACAGCACGGCAATGTCAAGCCGGCCGTTGACCAGATCTTCCTGCAGGGCCACTGACAAACCTTCGCTGATGGAGATGGTGGCGTGGGGCATTTGCGCACGAAACGCACGTGTCAGCGGCACCGTCAGCGCCCGCGCCAGGCTGGGGGGCAAGCCTATGGCCACGCGCCCGTCGAGCGCGTCGCGCACCCGCCCCAGTTCCTCTCTCGCACGCGCCACCTGGTGCAGAGTGCCGCGCGCATGCGCCAGCAGTAGCTGGCCGGCTTCGGTGGGCACTGCGCCGCGGCCGTTGCGTATCAACAGGTTCTGGCGCAGCTCCACTTCCAGCAGTCGCACCTGCCGGCTCAGCGCGGGCTGGGCAATGTCAAGCGCAAGGGCCGCGCGGGTAAAGCTGCTGAGCTCGGCCACCCTGACAAAGTATTCGAGCTGTTTGAGGTCCATGGGTTGTTTGGATAGCGAGACAAACATTATGCTGGTTTGTTATAGCTGCTAGCGGGCGTAGCGGCTTTCCCTGGTGCGGCGCTGGCGACAAAATCAGCCTCATGGTTGTTGGTTTTCAAGCTGTCGTTGCCCCCGCGCGAGGCGTACTCGTATGAGTGTCGCTCTGCGTGGAATCTCTTCCATGGCCACCCGCCTGGTGCTGGCCGAGTTGACGGCTGCCTGGGAGCAAAGCTCGGGCTGCGCCGTCAACCTCGAATCGGTGGGCGGCGTGGATGCAGTGCGTCGCGCCCAGGCCGGTGAGCCTTTCGATATCGTTGTCCTTGCATCCGATGCCATCGACAAGCTCACCGCCGGCGGATTCCTGGTGGCCGGCAGCAAGGTCGACCTGGCCGACTCGGGCGTGGCCGTCTGCGTGTGCACCGGCGCACCGTGGCCTGACATCAGTTCCGAAGATGCGTTGCGGCGCGCCGTGCTGGCCGCGCGAAGCATAGGCTATTCCACCGGGCCCAGCGGTGCTGCGCTGATCGAGTTGTTCGAGCGCTGGGGCATGGCCGCCGATGTCCGGCAAAAGGCCGTGCAGGCGCCCGCGGGTGTGCCGGTTGGCGGGCTGGTGGCGCGAGGCGAGGCCGAGCTGGGTTTCCAGCAATTGAGCGAGTTGATGCATCTCGATGGAATCGCCGTGGTCGGCCCGCTGCCCGAGGCCGTCCAGATCATCACCACCTTCTCGGCGGGCCTGGGGTCTGCCTCCACGCAGGGCGAGGTCGGGCGCCGGCTGCTGGCCTTCATGGCTTCGCCGGAGACGGCAGACGCGAAACGCCGCCATGGCATGGCCCCCGCCTGAATCCCGCTGATCCACACCACATTGAACCCCAAGTGAACCCCAAGGAAAAAATGAGCCTGATCATCGACTGCCACGGCCACTACACCACGGCCCCCAAGGCGCTGGAGAACTGGCGTAACCGTCAAATCGCCGGCATCAAGGACCCATCCATGATGCCCAGGGCGAGCGAGCTGAAAATCAGCGACGACGAATTGCGCGAGAGCATCGAGCAAAACCAGCTGCGCCTCATGAATGAGCGCGGCTCCGACCTCACCATCTTCAGCCCGCGTGCCAGCTTCATGGCCCACCACATTGGCGACTTCAATGTGTCGGCCACCTGGGCGGCGATTTGCAACGAGCTGTGCTTTCGCGTGAGCCAGCTGTTTCCCGACCATTTCGTTCCCGCCGCCATGCTGCCGCAGTCGCCCGGCGTGGACCCTGCAACCTGCATTCCCGAGCTGGAAAAATGCGTCAAGGAATTCGGCAATGTCGGCATCAACCTGAATCCCGATCCGTCTGGCGGCCACTGGACCGCACCGCCTTTGAGTGACAGGCAGTGGTACCCCCTCTACGAAAGAATGGTGGAGTACGACATCCCCGCCATGATCCATGTGTCAACCAGCTGCAACGCCTGCTTTCACACCACCGGCGCGCATTACCTGAACGCCGACACCACGGCCTTCATGCAGTGCCTCACGTCGGACCTGTTCAAGGACTTCCCCACGCTGAAGTTCCTGATTCCCCATGGCGGCGGTGCCGTGCCTTACCACTGGGGGCGCTTCCGCGGCCTGGCCCAGGAGCTCAAAAAGCCCTTGCTCACCGAGCATCTTCTCAACAACATCTACTTTGACACCTGCGTCTACCACCAGCCGGGCATTGACCTGCTCAACACCGTGATTCCGGTCAAGAACGTGTTGTTTGCCAGCGAGATGATAGGCGCCGTGCGTGGCATAGACCCCGAAACCGGCCACTATTACGACGATACCAAGCGCTACATTGAAGCGTCAAAAATTCTGAGCCCCGAAGACCGCCACCAGATTTACGAAGGCAACGCGCGCCGCGTGTTCACGCGTCTGGACGCGGCGCTCAAACTGAAAGGCAAATGATCATGATCATGAGCATGAACCCATTAGGCCTTGTCAAGCGCAACATCGTTCGCGCCGACAAGGCGGCCGTCGAAAAGCTTTCGCGTTTTGGCGTGGCCACCGTTCACGAGGCCATGGGCCGCACCGGATTGATGAAGCCCTATATGCGTCCTGTTTATCCAGGCGCGCGCCTTTGCGGAACGGCCGTGACGATTTTGCTGCAGCCCGGCGACAACTGGATGATGCATGTGGCGGCCGAGCAGTTGCAGCCCGGCGATGTGGCCGTGGCCGCCTGCACCAGCGACAGCTTCGATGGTTTTTTTGGCGACCTGCTGGCCACCTCGTTCCAGGCGCGCGGTGCCAGGGGGCTGATCATTGATGCCGGGGTACGCGACGTTGACGAGCTGCAGAAGATGGGCTTTGCGGTGTTCAGCCGCGCCATTCACGCCAAGGGCACCATCAAGGCCACGCTCGGCTCGGTCAATATTCCCGTGGTGTGCGCCGGTGCCCTGGTCAATCCGGGTGACGTGGTGATCGCCGACACCGATGGCGTGGTGGTGGTGCCTGCCGCCATGGCCAGCCAAGTGGCGGACGCGGCCGGGAAGCGCGAAAGCCTTGAAGGCGAAAAACGCGAAAAGTTCACCGCTGGCGTGTTGGGTCTGGACCTGTACCACATGCGCGAGCCGCTGGAAAAAGCCGGCCTCAGGTACATCGATTGAATGCCATGACATTGCAAAACGGTCCGCGTGAACTGGCCTGTTTCGATCGGCTCTGATGGACTACAAAAAAACACCGGGCTGGCTGGACTGGCACGCCGACCCCTGCAAACCGCGTTTCCAGTTGCCGCCGGGCAGCGTGGACGCGCATTGCCATGTGTTCGGTCCGGGCGATGAATTTCCTTTTTCGCAAGAACGTAAGTACACCCCGTGCGACGCGGGCAAGAACCAGCTGTTTGCGCTGCGCGACCAGCTGGGCTTCGACAAAAACGTGATTGTGCAGGCCACCTGCCATGGCACCGACAACGGTGCGCTGCTGGATGCGCTCGGGCATTCGGAGGGCCGAGCGCGCGGCGTCGTCACGGTCAAACGCGGCATCAGCGACGGGGAGCTGCAAAGCATGCATGCGGCCGGCGTGCGCGGCGTGCGCTTCAACTTCGTCAGGCGTCTGGTGAACGTCACGCCCAGGGACGAGTTGATGGAAATCGCCGCCCGCATTGCGCCGCTGGGCTGGCACGTGGTGATTTATTTCGAGGCGCAGGACCTGCCCGGGCTGTGGGATATTTTTACCGCCGTACATGACGATGTAGCGACCACGGTGGTGGTCGACCACATGGGCCGGCCGGACGTGAGCCAGCCGGTGGAGGGGCCGGAGTTCGGCCTGTTCCTCAAGCTGATGCGCGAGCATCCCAACATCTGCTCCAAGGTCAGTTGCCCGGAGCGGCTCAGCGTGGTCGGCCCGCCCGCGCTCAACGGTGAGCAGCACGCCTACGGCGACGTCGTGCCGTTCGCGCGCCGCATCGTCGAGACCTTCCCCGACCGCGTGCTCTGGGGCACCGACTGGCCGCACCCCAACCTGAAAAACCACATGCCCGACGACGGCCTGCTGGTGGACTTCATTCCCCACATTGCCCGCACGCCGGAACTGCAGCGCAAGCTGCTGGTGGACAACCCGACCCGGCTGTACTGGTCCTGAGAGCGCAAGCGGGCGCGCCCGTTGCTACTGTTTTAATAGCCGCTTGAGCACATTCCGAAAGGGCTGGAGGCCGAAAAGGCTTGTATTTTTCATGAAAAAAGCCGCAGCCCGTTGAAACGGAATGCGGCTTTGTTTTGATCGCGCCTTGCAGCGCCCGATGCGTTTTACAGCGTATCGATAAAGCTGCGCAGCTTGTCGCTGCGGCTCGGGTGCTTGAGCTTGCGCAGCGCCTTGGCTTCTATCTGGCGAATCCGCTCGCGGGTCACGTCGAACTGCTTGCCGACTTCTTCCAGCGTGTGGTCGGTCGACATTTCGATGCCGAAACGCATGCGCAGCACCTTGGCTTCGCGCGGCGTCAGGCTGTCCAGGATGTCTTTCACCACATCGCGCAGGCCGGCCTGCATCGCGGCGTCCACCGGTGCCACGTTGTTGGTGTCTTCGATGAAGTCACCCAGGTGGCTGTCGTCGTCGTCGCCAATGGGCGTTTCCATGCTGATCGGCTCTTTGGCGATCTTCATGATCTTGCGGATCTTGTCTTCCGGTATCTCCATCTTCTCGGCCAGCGTGGGCGCGTCGGGCTCGTAGCCAAATTCCTGCAAATGCTGCCGGCTGAGACGGTTCATCTTGTTGATGGTCTCGATCATGTGCACCGGTATGCGGATGGTGCGCGCCTGGTCGGCAATGCTGCGCGTGATGGCCTGGCGTATCCACCAGGTGGCGTAGGTTGAAAACTTGTAGCCGCGGCGGTATTCAAA
>NZ_JANOAL010000296.1:0-11488 GCF_031411155.1 Polaromonas sp.
TGAGCCGCAGGCGAGTTTGCACGAGACCCCGGCTGGACTGAGCACCGCAGGGTGCCCGTAGCGCAGCGAAGGGTCGCAGACAGCAGGGTCGCCTTTCTTTTCGTTAGGTTTCTTTGGCGAAGCAAAGAAAAGTAACTCGCCTGCCGGGGCGACTCCCGGCCTCCGCCCTGCAAGCCAACACCGCGACAAAAACGACAAGGAAAGCTCACACCGAAACCTCACCAATCCGCTTCCGCCCAAACCTCCGCCCCATCCGGTCAAACGCCAGATAAATCACCGGCGTCGTAAACAGCGTCAACATCTGGCTCACAATCAGCCCGCCAAAAATACTCAGGCCCAGCGGCCGCCGCAGTTCGGCCCCTTCACCCCAGCCCAGCATCAGCGGCACCGCCGCAAACAGCGCCGCCAGCGTGGTCATGAGAATCGGCCGAAAGCGCAGCAGCGCTGCCTGGTGAATCGCTTCCTGTGCGGTCTTGCCCTGGGTGCGCTCGGCATCAATCGCAAAGTCGATCATCATGATGGCGTTCTTTTTCACAATGCCAATCAGCAAAATAATGCCGATGATGCCGATCACGCCCAGGTCGGAGCCGCTGATGATCAGCGCCAGCAGCGCGCCGACGCCGGCCGAGGGCAGGGTGGAAAGAATCGTCAGCGGGTGGATGTAGCTTTCGTACAGCACGCCCAGCACGATGTAGACGCAGACCACGGCCGCCAGAATCAGCCAGAGCTGGCTCGACAGCGACGCCTGGTAGGCGCCGGCGGCGCCCAGAAAGGTCAGCGTCACGCTGGCGGGCAGGGCAATGTCCTTGGCGGCCTGTTTGATGTCATCGACCGTCTGGCCGAGTGACACGCCGGGCGCGGTGTCAAAGCCCAGGGTCGTGGCCGGGTACTGGGCGACGTGGGTGATCTGCAGCGGTGCTGGCCGCTCGGTGATGCTGGCCAGGGCCGACAGCGGCGTGGTGATGCCCGAGCTGGTCTTGAGCTGCAAATTGCCCAGCGCGGCCGGCGTGGCCAGCGGGTCGGGCAGGGCCTCCAGAATCACGCGGTACTGGTTGGTTTCTGTGAAGATGGTGGAGACGATGCGCTGGCCAAAGGCGCTATAGAGCGCGTCGTCAATCGACGAGGTGGTGACGCCCAGGCGCGAGGCGGTGTCGCGGTCCACCGTGATGTAGGCGGCGCTGCCGCTGGAGCCCGCGTCAGACGCCACATTGCGCACGCTGGCCAGTGTCTGCATGCGCTCGGCCAGCTTGCCGGCCCATTGCACCACCACGGCGTTGTCCACCCCTTCCAGCGACAGGCGAAACTGGGTGGGGCCGGTTTCGGCGTCGATGGTCAGGTCCTGCGTCGGCTGCAGATACAGCGTGACGCCGGCCACCTGGGCCACACGTTTTTTCAGCCGGTCCATGGTGTCCTGCTGGCTGCCGCTGCGCTGGCTTTTCAGGTTGATCAGCATGCGCCCGGTGTGCAACATGGTGTTGTTGGCCGCATCGACGCCGATGAAGGAACTCAGCGTGTCTACATCCGGATCTTCCAGAATCGCCCTGGCCGCGGCCTGCTGCAGCTCGGCCATGCGGGCATACGACACCGACTGCGCGGTTTCAACGCGGGCCTGCAACTGGCCGGTGTCCTGCGTCGGAAACAGGCCCTTGGGAATCACCAGATAGAGCAGCACCGTCAGCAGCAGCGTGGCCAGCGCCACCAGCAGGGTCGCGCCCTGGCGCCTGAGCACCCAGCTGAGCCAGCGGTCATAGCGCGCAATCACGCGATCCTGAAACGCCTGCAGGCGGGCACCGGTCCGGTCCATGATCCCTTTAGGTGTTGGCGGAGCGGATGCGGCCGCCAGCGCCGGGCCACCCCAAGCCAGGCCAGCCCCTTCTTCCGAGTCAAGGGGCAGCGCACCGCCGTAGGCTCGCGAAGCGGGGAGCGTGGGGGCTTTTTTCTTCAACCAGCGTGCCGACATCATGGGCACCAGGGTCAGCGACACCACGGCAGAAATCAGAATCGTGATGGCCAGCGTGATGGCGAATTCCCTGAACAGCCGCCCCACCACATCGCCCATGAAGAGCAGCGGAATCAGCACCGCAATCAGCGACACGGTCAGCGAAATGATGGTGAAACCGATCTGCCTGGCGCCCTTGAAGGCGGCCGCCATCGGCTCCTCGCCCTCCTCGATGTAGCGCGAGATGTTCTCGATCATCACAATCGCATCGTCCACCACAAAACCGGTGGCAATGGTCAGCGCCATCAGGCTGAGGTTGTTCAGGCTGTAGCCCAGCAGGTACATCGCGCCGCAGGTGCCAATCAATGAAATCGGCACCGCCAGGCTGGCGATCACGGTGGCGCGCAGGCTGTGCAAAAACGCAAAGATCACCAGCACCACCAGCAGCACGGCCAGCAGCAGTTCAATCTCCACATGCAGCACCGAGGCGCGTATGCCGGTGGTGCGGTCACTCAGCACATCGACCTTCAACGCCGTGGGCAGGCCGGCCTGCAGCTCGGGCAGGCGCGCCTTGATGGCATCGACCGTGGCAATCACATTGGCACCGGGCTGGCGCTGCACATTCAAAATGATCGCCGGTTTTAACTGCCGACGGGCCGCCCCTAGGCAGTTGTCCCCCTCGGGGGGAGGACGCGAAGCGGTCAGGGGGGGGCAATCTCCACCAGACCAGGCGCCTAGCTTGACGTTCTCCGCGCTGTCCACCACTTGCGCCACGTCGGCCACGCGCACGGCCGCGCCATTGCGGTAGGCGACGATGAGGTTTTTGTAGTCGGTGGCGGCCAGCAGCTGGTCGTTGGAATTAATGGTGTAGGAGCGGGTCGGCCCGTCAATGCTGCCCTTGGCGGCGTTGGCGTTGGCCGCGCTGATGGCGGTGCGCAAGGTGTCCAGGCCCAGCCCGTAAGAGGCCAGGGCGCGCGTGTCGGCCTGAATCCGCACCGCGGGCCGCTGGCCGCCGCTCAGCGTCACCAGGCCGACACCGCCCACCTGGCTGATCTTCAGCGCGAGCCGGGTGTTGACGATGTTCTGCACCTCGGTCAGCGGCAAGGTATCGGAGGTGATGGCCAGCGTCAGCACCGGCGCATCGGCCGGATTCACCTTGGCATAGACCGGCGGCGCGGGCAAATCGGCCGGCAGCAGCGAGCCCCCGGCATTGATGGCGGCCTGCACCTCCTGCTCGGCCACGTCGAGGGTCAGGCCCAGGCCAAATTGCAGCGTGACGATGGAAACCCCGGCGGCGCTGGTGGAACTCATGCGCGACAGGCCGGACATCTGGCCAAACTGGCGCTCCAGCGGCGCGGTGACGGTCTGCGCCATCACCTCGGGGCTGGCGCCGGGGTACAGCGTCTGCACCTGAATCGTCGGGTAATCGACCTGCGGCAGCGCCGACAGTGGCAAAAACCGGAAGCCCACCACGCCCGCCAGCACGATGGCCAGCATCAGCAGCGAGGTCGCTACCGGGCGCAGGATGAACGGGCTTGAAGGGCTCATGAGCCAGCCGCTTGCGAGGTCGCAGCAAGGGGGGCGGAGGCGGCCGGGCGCTGGCGCCGGGCGCCGCCCTGGCGGTTGCCGCCGCCTGCCCCTGCGCCCGCCGCTGCCGGCTGGTCGCCCGGCAACACCACGCGCGCGCCGTCCTTGAGCCGGTCCGCGCCTTCGGTGATGACGCGTTCGCCGGCCTGCAGGCCCGAGGTCAGCACAATCTTGTCGACCGTGGCTTGCCCGCGCTGCACCGGGCGCAGCGACACCGTGCGCTCGGTGCCATTGACCACATAGACATAGTCACCCGTGCTGCCGTTGCGCAGGGCCGTCACCGGCACCACCACCGCGTTGTCAATGGTCTTAACGGTCAGCCGCACATTGACAAACTGGCTCGGAAACAGCGTGAGCTGGCTGTTGGCAAAGCGCGCCTTGGCCTTGACGGTGCCGGTTGTGGTGTCGACCTGGTTGTCGAGCGAGGCGAACACGCCGCTGTCGAGCACGCTGGAGCGGGTCCGGTCCAGCGCGGTGACTTTCATCACGCCGCCAGCGGCCACCGTTTGTTGCAGCTCAGCGGCGCGGTCCTGCGGAATCGAAAACACCACATCAATGGGCGTGACCTGGGTGATCAGTGCAATGCCATTGGCGTCGCTGCTGCTGACCACATTGCCCACGTCCACCGTGCGCAGGCCGACCCGGCCGCTGACCGGTGCCACGACGCGGGTGTAGCCGAGGTTCAGGCGCGCCGTGCCCTCGGCCGCCTTGTCAATCGTGACCGTGCCTTCGAGCTGCTTGACCAGCGCGGCCTGGGTGTCGACTTCCTGGCGGGCAATCGAGTCCTGCTCCAGCAGGGTTTTAAAGCGCTGCAGGGTGACGCGGGCGCTGTCGAGCTGCGCTTCATCGCGCTGGCGCTGGCCGCTGGCCTGCATCAGCGCCATTTCAAACTGGCGCGGGTCTATCGTGGCCATCAGTTCGCCAGCGCGCAGCATCTGGCCTTCCTTGAACAGCACTTTGAGCAGCACGCCATTGACCTGGGGCCGCACCTTGACGCTGGCCTGCGGCGTGACAGTGCCCAGGGCTTCCAGCAGCACCGGGATGCTGGTGCGCTCGGCCGTGGCGACACCCACCGTGGTGGCGGGCGCGCCGCGCCGGCCTGCCGGGGGAGCGCCTGGCCCGCCCGGTGCACCCGGTGCGGTGGCGGTGCTGCCGGCCTCGGGCGTGGTGTGCGTCAGTCGCCAGGCCAGCCAGCCGGTGCCCGCCAGGGCCAGCACCGCGATCAATCCGCCAATGAGGGAGGCGCGGCGGCTTAAATGTTTGCGGGGGAGGGTGTCGCTGCCAGCGGGCGGCGTGTCGGCGTGTTGGTCCATCGGCTGTCCTTGTTGCCCGCCACGATAACGCGGCTATCGCGGCATGTTGTGCCTGCTCGCAATAATTATCACTGCAACATTCCGGGGGCTGATTTACGGCTCGAAAGAGGCGGGTAAATGTGAGGTAAAGAGGCTACCCGCCCCGGAGTCAATTTGTGGGGAAGCGCGGGCGATCAGGCGAGGGCTTGATTGCTATTGTTTTTATAGCTGATTGCGCCTGTGCTCATTGGGTTGAAGCTTGATTTGATGATGTATCTGAAGAAAACTGCGTATCGAATCAGTTCAGCAAGGCGGCAACTTCCGCACGCGCCGGAATACCGTCAATCGCGCCGTGCCGGGTCACTGAAAGCGCTGCTGCGGCATTGGCCCATTCCATGGCCATGGCCAGCGCTTCGCCACGGGCCAGCGCCGCCGCCAGCGCGCCGGTGAAGGTGTCACCCGCGCCTATGGTGTCGCGCACCGGCATGCTGCGGCCCGCCAGCGCGACCGGATGTTGCCCCGCTTGGTACAGCCGGCAACCGGTCGCCCCCAGCGTGACCAGCACCGCGCCAACGCCCAGTGTCAGCAAATGCTGGGCCGCGTCATCGACAGAGCCCGAATGCGCTGGCCCTGCGAGCTGGTACAACTCGTTTTCATTCGGTGTCAGCACGTCCACCAGCGCCAGCAAGGCGTCGGGCAGCGCGCGCGCAGGGGCCGGATTCAACAGGGTGACGGTTCTGGCATTACGCGCCAGTTGAAAGGCCTGCAGCGTGGCCTCAATCGGCACTTCGCACGAGGCCATGACCACGCGGCAGTTGACCAGCAGGGGGGCAGCGGCCAGCACCTGCGTTGCACCCAGGCCGGCACCGGCACCGGGGTACACCGCAATGCTGTTGTCGCCATCGTCAAACACCAGAATCTGGGCGACCCCGCTGCGCTCCCCGGTGGCCTGCTCGACGTGCCCCGTGGCAATGCCTTCTGACTGCCACAGCGCCATGCCCATGCGCCCGAAGTCGTCGTCGCCAATGCGTGCGATCAGCGCCACGCGCGCGCCTTGCCTGGCCGCTGCGACAGCGGCATTGCTGCCCTTGCCGCCGGGACTGATGCTGAAAGCGCTGGCCATCAGTGTCTCGCCGCGGGCCATGGGCCGCGAAACCCTGGAGATCAGGTCGGCGTTCCAGCTGGCCACGCAGACCACTTCGGCGTGTTCTCCTGAGGCAGCCGTTTCAGGGCGGCTCATTTACTTGGCTCCGTAACCCATGGTCTGCGGCAGCCATAGCACGATTTGCGGAAACACCGTCATGGCCAGCAGCAAGAGCAGCAGCATGACCAGGAAGGGCCAGCCTTCCTTCATCATTTCGCCAATCGGGATGCCGGTCAGTGCCTTGGTCACGAACAGCAGCATGCCAAACGGCGGGTGAATCAGGCCAATCATCATGTTGAGCACCACCAGCACGCCAAAGTGCACCAGGTCCACGCCCAGCAGCTTGGCGGCCGGCAGCAGCATGGGCACAAACACCAGCAGCAGCACCGATACATCCAGAAAGCAGCCCAGCACCAGAAACATCACGTTGACCAGCAGCAAAAACTTGATCTGCGAGAGGTGCATGGAGTCGACCCACATCGCCATGGCCTGCGGCACGCCTTCGGCGGTGAAGGCGTAGTTGAGCATGAAAGAGCCGGCCAGGATCATGGTGATCACGGCGCTGCCGCGGGTCGACTCCAGCACCACGCCCCAGAAGGTACGCCAGGTGAGAGCCCGATAGACCACGGCGGCCAGAACCAGCGCATGAAAAGCGGCCACCGCGGCGGCTTCCGTGGGCGTGAAAACCCCGGAGTAAATGCCCCCCAGCAACACAATGGGCATGGACAGCGGCAGGGCACCGCGAAAGATGATGGCCGGCCATTCGTTCAGCGGGATTTTGTCCTCACGCGGCATGTTGCGTTTGACGGCAATGAAATGCACCACCACCATCATCAGTGTCGCCATCAAAAAGCCCGGCACCACACCGCCCAGAAACAGCGCGCCGACCGAGGCCCCCGACACCAGCGCGTAAATCACCATCGGGATCGACGGCGGAATGATGGGACCCAGCGTGGCGCTGGCCACGACCACGGCACCCGCAAAGCCGCGCGTGTATTCCGGTTTTTTAAGCATCTGGCGAATGGTGACCAGGCCTGGTCCGGCGGCGTCCGCAATGGCGCTGCCGCTCATGCCCGAAAACACCACGCTGACCAGAATATCCACCTGGGCCAGGCCACCGCGCACGCGGCCAACCAAAATGCGGCAGAAGTCAAAAATGCGCTCGCTGACCGTGCCGGCATTCATGATGTTGGCGGCAAACACGAACAGCGGCACCGCCAGCAGCACGTAGCTGTTGTACAAACCGTTGCCCACCTGCTCGGCCACCAGGCCCAGGTCCTGCCGCTTGACCATCAGGTAGGCGATGCCCGAGGCCAGCATCGAAAAGCCGATGGGCATGCGCAGCAGCATGCAGGCCACCATGATGAGAACTAAAACCAGGATTCCGGATGTCATATGCGCAGCTCCGCTTCAAGACCCACACCCTGAATCGCGTTCCAGATGGCCCACGCAGAGCGAACAACCAGTGCCACGAGCAGCAGCACAAAAGGTAAAAAGACCCACATGAAGGAAAGGCCCAGCACAGGGGTTCCTTCACGCGCCATGAAATGCACGTAATCCCAGCTGGCCGGAATGCCGCACAGCGCCAGCCCGCCTATCAGCAGGTTGCCGACAATCTGCATCACTTGCCGGGCGCGCCGGCTGACGCTGTTCCAGACCAGGTCAAACACCACATGCTCACGCTCGGGCACGACAAAAGCCGCCGCCCACAGAATGGCCCAGACATACAGAATCACGGCGGCTTCGTCGGTCCACGCCATCGGCTTGTTGAACCCGAAGCGTGCCGTGACCTGAATCACAAACACGATGAACAGGGTCAGGAACAGTCCGCCGCCGATCGCATTGGCAGCTTTTTTAGGCCAGGTTTTCATGGGGATGAGGCGTGCCGGATTTACTTGGTGGCGTTGATGCGCTCAACCAGGCCTTTGGGCCAGACCTTGGCGTAGTCGGAGTTCTGGTAGGTGGTCTGCACCGACTTGCGGAAGGCATCCACGTCCGGCGTGGTGA
The DNA here is from genome assembly GCF_031411155.1 of Polaromonas sp. Lineage (GTDB taxonomy): Bacteria > Pseudomonadota > Gammaproteobacteria > Burkholderiales > Burkholderiaceae_C > Polaromonas. The sequence continues at coordinate 7,970 of NZ_JANOAL010000296.1, forward strand.
CCTGCAAGCCCTGCTGCTTGAAGAAGTCAACCAGCTGCGCTTCTTCCTTGAGGCGGTTCTCGTTGTTGTAGCTTGACGCAGCCTCGGCGGCCGCCTTGACCTTTTGCTTTTGCGCGGGACTCATGGCGTTCCAGGCCTTGTTGGAGATCGCAATGAAGATGCCGTCCACCAGATGGCTGGTCAGCACGATCTGTTTGGTGACTTCATAGAATTTGGCGGCGCGTATGGAGGGCAGGGGATTGTCCTGGCCGTCAATGGTGCCGGTTTTCAGGCCCAGGTACACCTCGCCAAAAGCCAGCGGGGTGGCGGTGGCCCCCAGCGCTTCGCCGAGGAACAGCCATTCCTTGGAGCCCGGCATGCGCAGTTTGATGCCCTTCAAGTCGGCGGGTGTCTTGACGTTGCGTGCTTCGCGCAGGTTGACCTGCCGGGTGCCGAGGTAGACGGTGGACAGCGGCGTGACTTCCATTTTCTCGGCCACCGTCTTGAACATCTCGGCGCCTATGGGGCCATTGAACACCTTTTGCTGGTGGTCCGGGTCGCGCACGATGTAGCCTGCGGTGAAGATCGAGAACTCGGGCACCAGCTTGGCAATGTCAAAGGCGGAGATCGAGGACAGCTCCAGGTTGCCACGGGCCATGGCGGCCGGCTCGGTGCCCTGTTTGAACAGCGAGGCGTTGAGGTTGATCTGCACGTCGAACTCGCCGGGCGCGCTTTTCTCCAGCGTGTCCTTGAACACCGTCCACATCTTGGCATGCCAGTCATCGGGCACGGCCGGGGTCGATACGCGCAGCAGTACCTTGTTTTGCGCCTGGGCGGCGGGTAAAAGGGCGCCCATCAGCATCATGGCGGAAGCGGTGGCCAGCAGGCCGCGGCGAACCTGGGAAGTCAGGGAAGTTTTCATGGTTGTCTCCTTCTTGGTCATCAATGGGTTGGCTAACAGTCGAACACGGGGGCGGGTTTCTAATCGGACTTTGAATCAATCCCGAAGGCGCTGATGGTTGTCTTGACGGCCTTGAATTGCTCGGGCGTCAGCGCCACCAGCGGCGCACGCACGCGCAGCCAAGCCTCATCGCCCGTGAGCATGGCCATGATGCCCTTGAGCGCAGGCATCAGCGAATAGCCTTCCAGCAGGCCCAGCAATTGGATGATGCGCTCGCGCTCGGCCGGTGTGGCGGGCGCATCGGGCTCAGTCACCAGCCGGTTGACCACGCGCGGCATGAAATTGGCCAGGCCGCTGATGGCGCCCGTGCTGCCGCGCCGGCCCAGTTCCGGCAGATCGGGCTCAAAGCCGACATAGACCGTCATGTTCAGCGTCAGGTCTTTCATGAAAGCCTCGGCCAGGCCCACCGAATGAGCCGTGGTGCAGGCACTGTCCTTGATGCCCAGAATGGTTTGGGGGTACAGCTTCTTGAGCGTGGCAATCACATGGTGCGACAAGGGCACACCGGTGACTTGCGGGATGTGGTACAGGTAGAGCTTGAGTTTGGGCAGGTCGCTGCCCATGCCGTCAATCACATAGCGGTAGCTGTCAATAATGCCCTGATCCGACACGCCCTTGAGGAAAAACGGCGGCAGCATCAGGCAGCCGTGCACGCCGGCATTCACCGCATGGCGCGTCAGTTCCAGCGTCTCGGGCAGGGCCGCGCAACTGGTGGACACCATGATCTGGCTTGCAGGAACGCCGTTGTGAATCAGCTGGTCAATCGCTTCCTTGCGCTCGGCCATGGAAAACGAAGGCCCTTCACCGGTGGTGCCAAAGGGCGTCACGCCGGGGCAACCGCGGGCGATCAGCGATTTGCAATGGGCTGCAAATTTTGCGTGGTCAATGCTCAGGTCGGCATCGAGCGGTGTCAGCAGGGCCGGCCAGATGCCGCGAAATGCAGCAGGGGCGGCGGAATTTTGGGGTTCGGTCATACAGGGTTCTCCAAAGACCACGGCATGTCGGGCCGCGGCAGTCCAAGTACGCGACGGTGCGCACTTTCAATGTGGTGACTCAGGCGTTCGACCACGGCTTGCGGGTCGCGTCGCTTGAGGGCGTCGATAAACCAGAGGTGCTCTTCCATCGCCGGAATCAGCACGTCGGCAGACAGCGTTGAGCCTTCGAGTTTGATGAGGCGTACGCGCAGGCTGTTGATGCGGTAAACCTCGGAAATCAGCTCGTTGCCCAGTGCGTCGATCATCTGGTCGTGCAGGCCCCAGTCCACCGTGGTGGCGTCCTTGAGCAGCGTGTGGTCAATGGCTGTGCTGCGTGCGCGCCGCACGATGTCCAGGTGCGCCTGCTCGATCGCTGCCAGGTCGTGGTCGGACACCGTGGTGACAAAACGGCTGGCGGCTTCGCGCTCCAGCAGCCGGCGCAGCTGGAAGGCGTTGTTGATCAGTTTCAAATCGACATGCGCGACCTGCAGGCCGCGCTGCGGCACGGTTTTGAGCAAACCCTCGGCCTCCAGCCGTGGAATCAGCTCGCGCACCGCGCCCAGCGGCATGCCCAGCAGCTGCATCAGCTCGCGCTGCGAGACAAACTGGCCGGGGCGAATGTTGGCATCCACAATCTGCTGCTGAAAGCTTTCGTAGGCTTGCGCACGCAGGCTGGTGGGGGCGTGGTGGGTGGCGATATTCATTTCTCCGTCATTCCCCGGCGCTCGGCCCATCGCTGGCAATGACGCCTTTGCGCAGCAAAATGTTGCCGTATTTGCGCTGCTCGCCGGTGCGCAAAATCACAAAAGCGGCCTCTGCACGCTGGTAAAAATCAAAACGCTCCAGCGTGACGGCGGGTTTCTCGCTGGCCTGCTGCAGGGCCGCGGCAAACTCGGCAACCGGCTCCGGAACGGCGGTTGCGTTGCCCACCACCTGCATGGTCCAGGCGGCGTCGGGCACAAAATCATCGAGCGGCAGCAGCTGCAAAACGGCCTTCAAGACTTGCGGCGCTGTTGCGCCGGCCAGTTGCACCAGGCGGGCACCGCCACCTTGTGCCACACGGGCCGCGGGAAAATTGGCATCCACAATCGCCACCTCGTCGCCATGCCCCATGCTGGCCAGCGCATGCAGGGCATCGGGGGTCAGCAGTGGCGGGATGTTTTTCAGCATGAAAAGACCTGAGCGTGTCGCCTGATGGAAGCCATTCAGTTTTTGGGGAACCCCGGGATTTCCCCGTGGTGATGACTGACATGTTAGTTGTAGCATGACTAAACTTTTATTGGGATTTACCCTGAAATGACATCTTTCTTTCCTCCTTGTGCTGGCAGCCGGCTGCGGCTGGGTCTGGGCGGCGCGCCGCTCGGCAACCTGTTTGCGGCCGTCAGCGACGACGAGGCCAGAGCGCTGGTCAACGCCGCCTGGGCCAGCGGTTGCCGCATGTTTGATACCGCGCCGCATTACGGCCACGGCCTGTCGGAGCGGCGGCTGGGCGATGCGCTGCGCCGACACCCGCGTGATGACTTTGTGCTGTCGAGCAAGGTAGGGCGCCTGTTGCGGCCCGATGCCGCGGCACCGCGCGCCCAGCATGGCTATGTGGATATCCTG
>NZ_JANOAL010000297.1:0-7915 GCF_031411155.1 Polaromonas sp.
GGCGTTCTCCGGTGACGCGTCACCGTCAGCCCGTCAGCTATGCTGCCCATTCCACCATCAGAGGAGAAACCCCGTGCGACTCGCCCCCGCAATTCCCATCATCCGCATCTTCTCGGAAGACAAGGCCAGGGAGTTTTACCTCGACTTCCTGGGCTTCACGCTGCAATGGGAGCACCGTTTCGAGCCGGGCTTTCCGCTGTATGCGCAGATCAGGCGGTCCGATTTGACGCTTCACCTGAGCGAGCACCATGGCGATGCCACGCCTGGGAGCACCATTTTTGTGCCGGTCGAGGACATCGATGCGCTGCAGCGCGAACTCGCGGCGAAGAACTACCCGTACGCGAAACCCGGCATCGAAGAACTGCCCTGGGGCCGGCAGATTCAGCTTGCGGACCCGTTTGGCAACCGCATCCGGTTTTGCGAACAGTCCGGCAGCTGACGCGGCTGCGGCTGACGGCTTGGTGGTTTGTTGACGCCCTGCCCAAATGGTGGGCAGCACCCCGCCAGGCCGCGCCAGTCAAGGCTTTGCCGGTCTTGTCCGGGGCTCATCAACAAACTTGTCCACACTGCGCAGGGATAACTTCATGCGGCAGGGCGATGCGCCGGCTCGGGTGGTTTTTTCGCGGTTTTCATACCAGCAATTACGGTGCTTTTCGGGCGGATTAACGGGTTTATTTTTGACTTTTCAGGGTCAAATGCCGTCCTGAACGGGGCTGCCCAAACTTTAAGCGCCACCCTGCCAGGCCGCGCCAGACAAGGCTTTGGCCGGCTTGTCACGGCCTCATCAACAAACTTGTCCACATTGCGCAGGGATAACTGCGCGCCCCGCTTTTCAGGCCGGCGGCAGGGCTTTTAGTTGGGCGAACGGTCGCCGCGCCCATACACCAGCTTCATCGCCAGAATCGCCAGCGCCAGCATCAGCGTGATGACGTTGGCGATCACCACCGGCCAGGCGTCCAGCATCAGGCCGTACACCAGCCACAGCGCCACGCCGACGGTGAAGACGCAGTACATGCTGAGCGAGACGCCGCTGACGTCGCGGGTTTTGAAGCTGAGCCAGACTTGCGGCAAAAAGCTCAGGGTGGTGAGGCAGGCGGCCAGGGCGCCGACACAGTCGTCCAGGTGGACGCCAGACAGTAGCGGGATCATCGGTTGCTTTCTTTTACGGTCCAGTCGAGCAGGGCGTCCAGCGCACCCTTGGCGGCTGGTGCGTTGGGGTGGTTGATGAGGCCGACGACGATGTAGCGCGTGCCGCTGGCGCCGTTGGCGTAGCCGGCAATCGCGCTCACGTCGCGCAGCGAGCCGGTCTTGACGAAGGCCTGGCCGGCCACGCCGCGCGCGCGCTCGCGCATGGTGGCATCGACGCCGGCCACCGGCAACGATTCGGCCAGCGCCTCGGCCAGCGGGCCTTGCGCCGCGTGCTGCAGCAGCGCGGCCAGGCTGGCGGCGCTGACGCGTTCGCTGCGGCTCAGGCCCGAGCCGTTGTCCATCAGCGGCAGGCTGCTACCCGGTAGCGTCTTGCGCCACCAGGCGGCCAGTGCGGCGCGGCCCGATTCGAGCGTGCCGCTTCTCGGCTGGCCGAGCCGGGCGTGCAGGCCCAGGCTTAAAAACAGGTGCTGGGCCATCACGTTGTTGGAGTATTTGTTGACGTCGCGCACGATCTCCAGCAGCGGCAGCGACTTGCCCTCCAGCCGCGCCGCCGCCTTGTCGCCCGACACGGTGCCGGTGCGGCGCCAGCTGGCCAGCTCCGGCGCGGTGGCGTCGCGCACGCGGCCGGTCAGCAGCCCGCCCAGCAGGCGCCACGAGCCCTCGATGGCACGCGCCGAGAAGCTGGCCGGGTCGGGGTAGGCGCTGGGCCAGATTTTTTCGCCGCAGGCCGACGAATAGCTGCCCAAAAACTCCACCCGGTCCGGGTTGTTCACGCTGGCGCGCAGCTCGCTGCGCCAGTCGCCGCAGCGCGCCACCCGAATCAGCGGCACCGACTCGTCGACCTGCAGCCCGGCCAGCGGCGGCTCGTAGCGCACCAGCGCGCGGCCGCTGGCGAGGTCGGGCGTGAAGGTCATGACCAGCGACTTGAAGTTGATCAGCAGCGCGTCGGGCCGGGCGTTGTAGGGCCGCAGCGGTTCGCCGTCAAACTCGCCGGGGTCGGTGGCCGGCACCTGGAAGGCGCTGCGGTCCAGCACGATGTCGCCGCGAATCACCTTGACGCCGCTGGCCTGCACCTGCATGAGCAGCGCCTGCAGCCGCTCCACCACCAGCTTGGGGTCGCCGCCGCCCTGCACCAGCAGGTTGCCGCTGAGCAGGCCGTCGCGCAGGCTGCCGTCCAGCGTGACGCCGGTTGTCCAGGTGAAGTCCGGGCCGAGCGCTTCGAGCGCGGCGTAAGTGGTCACCAGCTTCATGACCGAGGCCGGGTTCATGGGCACGTCGGCGCGGTGGCTCAGGCGCGGCGGCTGCTTGCCGCTGGCGTCCAGCACCAGCAGCGAGACGGCGCTGGGTGGCACCTGGGCCCGCGCCAGCGCCTTTTCAACGGCGTGGGGCAGCGGCGGGCTTTGGGCCAGGCCGGCGCCGGCGGCCAGGGCGAGCCAGCCGGCCAGCAGGGCGCGGCGCGCCAGCGGGCGGCGCAACAGGTCAAAATTCATGGGCAGATTATCGCGGGACGGCCTGGCGCGGCAGGGATAATCAGCGCATGGCCCTGCGCCGCGCCACGACATGCGGCGCGCGGTATGCTATGAATTCAATAGCTGTATGCGCGCTATTTACCTGGGCTAGAGCCCGATTTGATGCCGAAAAACCTGAAACTGCTCGCTTTTGACACCAGTACCGACCGCCTGTCGATTGCGGTGACGGACGGCGTGCGCCAGTGGCAGCACAGCGGCCCAGGCGGCGCGCAGGCCTCGACCACGCTGATTCCGGCGATTCTGGCGCTGCTGGCCGAATCCGGCCTGGCGCTGGACGAACTCGATGCGATTGTCTTTGGCCGCGGGCCGGGCTCGTTCACCGGCCTGCGCACCGCCTGCGCGGTGGCGCAGGGCCTGGCGTTTGGGGCGCGCCACGGCGCCGGGCTGCCGGTGTTGCCCGTGGACACGCTGATGGCGCTGGCCGAAGAGGCGCGCTTTCAGCGGGCCGGTGCGGCGGCTGCGCTGGGTGCGACCAGTGAGGCACCCCTTACCGTCACCGCGCTGCTCGATGCGCGCATGGACGAGATGTACCTGCAAAGCTATGTATTTGATAGCGGCAAGTGCACATCCCTGATGGACTGCGAGCTGATTCGGCCCGAAAACCTGGTGCCGGATGCGGCCACGCAACTGCTGGCGGGCAATGTGTTTGGCGTTTATGCGGCCCGCCTGCCGGCGGCGCTGGCGACTTTTCCGCGCGTAGACGCGCTGCCCAGCGCCAGCGCGCTGCTGCGGCTGGCGCCCGCGCTGGTGGCGGCCGGCCGGTGCGTGGCGGCAGAGCTCGCGCTGCCGCTCTATGTTCGGGATAAAGTAGCGCTGACGACCGAAGAGCGCGCCCAGGCCAAGCATGACAAGGCCGAAGCCGCGCTGGCTGGACTGGCTTCAGGGCTGGTTCAACCCGGCCCACCCTGATTGCCCGCCCCGCCATGAACGCTGTCCTGAAACCCGCCGAAGCCCAGTTTGAAGCCATGACGCCGTCCTGGCTGCCGGCGGTGGCGCGCGTCGAGCAAAGCGCCTACGAGCACCCGTGGACGCAGACCAATTTCAGCGACTCCATCCATGCCGGCTACCGGGCGCAGTTGCTGACGGCCGGCAGCCCGCCCGATGCGGCGCTGATCGGTTATTTCATCGCCATGAAGGGCGCGGGCGAGGTGCATTTGCTCAATATCACCGTGGCGCCGGCGCACCAGGGCCAGGGCTGGGCGCCGCTGATGCTGGACGGGCTGGCGGTCTGGGCGCGCAGCCAGGACGCGCAGTGGCTGTGGCTGGAGGTGCGCGTGGGCAACACCCGCGCCAAGGCGGTGTACGAGCGTTACGGCTTTCGCCATGTCGGCACGCGGCGCAACTACTACCCGGCCGGCCCGGCCGGCCTGGGCGGGGCGACGAAACGCGAAGACGCGCTGGTCATGAGCCTGCCGCTGTGAGCCCCGATGACGAAAGCCCGCGCGTGAGCCGCCGGGCCGCTCCCAAGGCGAATGGCACGGCAGCACGTAGTGCGGAGGTTAACCAATGAGCCTGAACCTCGACAAACGCCAGCGCGCCATGCTGCGCGAGATGGGCGTGCAGATCTGGCAGCCGGCCGCGCCTGCTACGCCGGCCGCCCAGGCGGCGCCCGAAGCCGAGCTGCCCGAGCCTCAGCGTGCTATAAATTCAATAGCTGCTACCTCCCGTTTTCCGGGGACTACCGCCCCAATAGCCCCCCAAAATCCACCGGCCCGGCGGCCCCCACCGTCAGCACCCGTCGCCGCACCGGCCCCGCCGCCGCAGGCCCCTGCAGACAGCGGCGCGGCCAGCTGGCGCCTGGGCGAGGCCTGCGCCCTGTATGCCGACGCGGGCGCGGCCCCGGGCGCACGCTGGCTGGTGCTGGCCGAAACCCCGGCCGCCGCCCTGCGCGCCCAGCCTTTCGAGCCGCTGCAGGGCGAGGCCGGCAAGCTGCTCGACAACATGCTGCGCGCCGCGCGCAAGCACCAGGCCGGCAGCGTGCTGCTGGTGCCGCTGGCCCGGCTCGCCGCCAGCAGCGGCCTTGAAAGCGAACTGCCCGCCGCGCTGGCCGCGCTGCTGGCCAGCGCCCGGCCCGATCTGGTGCTGGTGATGGGCCGGCTGGCCGCGCAGGCCCTGCTGCAATCGACCGAGCCGCTGGGCCGGCTGCGCGGCCAGGTGCATCGCCTGCAGGGCGCCGCCACCGTGGTCAGCTATGACGCCCACTACCTGCTGCGCAACCCGGCCGACAAGGCCCGCGCCTGGGACGACCTGTGCCTGGCGATGAGCCTGGCGCCAAGCTTGACGGCCGCCGGCTGAGCCGCTTCAGTCGGTTCAGGCGGCAGCGCTGCGGTTGGGCGCCAGCACCGACACAATCGCCACCACCATCAGCGCCACCGCCGCCCAGTCCTGCCAGTGCAGCACCTCGCCCAGCGCCAGCGCGCCGGCAAACACGCCAATGATGGGAATCATCATCACGCTCAGGGTCGAGGCAATCGGCGGCAGGGTGCGCGCCAGCGTCAGCCAGGCGGTCTGGGCAAAGCCAAACACCAGCACTGCGTTGTAGCCAATCGCGGCCCAGGTCGGCGCCGAGGGCGCCCGCCACTGCGGATATTCCAGCGCCACGCACAGCAGCGTGATCAGCACGGCGGTGATCAGCATCATCCAGAACGACAGCGTCAGGGTGGCGATGCCGAGCGTGGTGCTGCGCAGCCGCTGCGTGCCCAGCGCCCAGATGGCGGCGGCCGCCAGCGCCGCCAGCACCGCCAGCGGCTGGCCCGACAGATGCGTCAGCTCAAACCACAGCAGCAGCGACACGCCCAGCGCCGCCGCCGCCACGCCCAGCCATTGGCGCGGCAGCAGCCGGGCGCCAAAAAAGAAGGCGCCCAGCAGGGCCGAGAAAATCGGCATGGTGTAGCCCAGAATCGCCGAGCGCCCGCTGCTGAGGTATTTGACGGCCAGAATGATCAGCACGTTCCACAGCACCATATTGGTCATGGCCAGGCGCAGCACCTCGCCGTATTGGTCGCGCGGCACCCGAAACGGCGTGCGGCGCGCCAGCATCAGCAGCGCCAGCACCGGCAGGCCGATCCAGATGCACAGGGCGCGAAAGGTCAGCGGCGGGTAGGCCGTGACGCCGAGTTTCATCACCGGCCAGTTGAGGCCCCAGACCAGGGTCAGAAAGGCAAGCAGCAGCAGTTGGTGGCGATTGAGTTGCATGGGGCACGGGCGGGGAAGGAAGCCGGAAGGAAGCCGGAAGGAAGCGGGAAAGAGGCGGGAAGGCGGTCAGGCCGGTGAGCAGGCATTGTCCCGTTTTGGCCGCGCCTGTGCCGGCAGTCGGGATAGCGGAGTTTCTTACAATAGCCGCATGACTTTCATCGACATGCTGGGCGCTGCGGAACGCCAGAACCATTCCCTGCTGTGCGTCGGCCTGGACCCGGAGCCGGCCCGCTTTCCCGGCAAGCTCAAGGGCGATGCCAGCAAGATTTACGACTTTTGCGCCGCCATTGTCGACAGCGTGGCCGATCTGGTGATTGCCTTCAAGCCGCAAATTGCCTACTTTGCCGCCCACCGCGCCGAAGGCCAGCTCGAGCGCCTGATGGACCACATGCGCAAGACCGCGCCGCAGGTGGCCATCATTCTGGACGCCAAGCGCGGCGACATCGGCAGCACGGCCGAGCAGTACGCGATCGAGGCCTTCGAGCGCTACGGCGCCGACGCGGTCACGCTCTCGCCCTTCATGGGCTTTGACTCGGTCGCGCCTTACCTCAAGTACCAAGGCAAGGGCGCGTTCTTGCTGTGCCGCACTTCGAATCCCGGCGGCGACGATTTGCAGAACCAGCGGCTGGCCTCGGTCGATGGCCAGCCGCTGCTGTATGAACATGTGGCTCGGCTGGCGCAAGGCCCGTGGAACCTCAACGGCCAGCTCGGCCTGGTGGTCGGTGCCACCTACCCGGCAGAAATCGAGCGCGTGCGCAGCGTGGCGCCGACCTTGCCGCTGCTGATTCCCGGCGTCGGCGCGCAGGGCGGCGATGCGGTGGCGACGGTCAAGGCCGGCTGGCGGCCGGACGCGCCCATCATCGTGAATTCCTCGCGCGCGATTCTGTATGCCTCCTCGGGCGACGATTACACCGAAGCGGCCCGCCGCGAAGCGATCAAGACGCGCGATGTGCTGCAGGCGGCCCGGGGCGTATAGCTATCTTTTTGATAGCTGTATGCGCTCGTTGTGTATGGGCTGGAGGCCTGTTTCTTTTTGATCTTCCCTAATTCGCCACGGTAAAGCGGCGCTGCAGGTGCTTCGGCTGCTCGATCTCATCGACAATGGCCACGGCCAGGTCCGGCACCGAAATACCGGCCGGCTGCTCGCCCTGGCCGGGTAGCAGCTCGTCGGCGCCGAGCCGGTATTGACCCGTGCGCACGCCCGGTGCCAGGCCAATCGGGGGCGAGACAAAGCTCCAGTCCAGCGTGGTTTCCCCTTTGATACGGTTGAGGGCTTCGCGTGCCGCCAGCGCGCCCTGCTTGTACTCGGCCGGAAACTGCGGCGTGTCCACCAGTTGCAGGTCGGGCGCCACCAACAGGCTGCCGGCGCCGCCCACCAGCAGCAGGCGCCTGACGCCGGCCGCTTTCACGCCGTCCACAATCGCCTGCGTGCCCTGCAAAAACAGCTCATAAATTTTCGGCTCGCTCCAGCCCGGGTTGTAGGCGCTGATCACGGCATCGGCGCCGGCCACGGCCTGGGCCACTTGGGCAGCGTTGAGCACATCGGCCGCCAGCACCGTCAAGCCGGTTTGCGGAGCCAGTCTGGACGGCGTGCGCGCCAGCACGGTGACCTGGTGGCCCCGGCTCAGCAGTTCGGGAAGGATGGCCGAGCCGACAAAACCGGTGGCGCCAATCAGTGCGATGTTCATCAAAAACTCCTGGGGATTAAAGAAGTCTCTAGTTTGATTCCTTCACAAATTACTGAATAGAGGGCTTAATTGGCTAACACTGTGAAGCTCAGCTAACTAATAAGCCTCTAACCCATGGACCAACTCAAGCGCATGGCGATCTTTGCCGAGGTCGTGGCGGCCGGCTCTTTAACGGCGGCGGCGCGGCGGCTGGGCATGACCCCCTCGGCCGTGAGCCAGCACCTGCGCCAGCTCGAACAGGCGCTGGGGCTGGCGCTGCTGCACCGCTCCACCCGGCGCCTGACGCTGACCGAGGCCGGCGAGCGCTACCACGTCGGCTGCGCCGCCATGCTGGCGGCGGCGCGTTCGGCCGAG
>NZ_JANOAL010000298.1:0-18550 GCF_031411155.1 Polaromonas sp.
ATCGAGCACGCGATCCTGCACCTGCTCTACGCGCGTTTCTGGACCAAGGTGATGCGCGACCTGAACCTGATCAAGGTCGATGAACCCTTCACCAGGCTGCTGACCCAGGGCATGGTGCTCAACCATATTTACTCGCACAAGAACGACAGGGGCGGCATCGAATACTTCTGGCCGACCGAGGTGGAAGACCTTCACGACGGCTCGGGCAAGGTGAGCCAGGCCAGACGCAAGACCGACGGCCTGCTGGTGAACTACGAAGGCGTGGGCACCATGAGCAAGAGCAAGAACAACGGTGTCGACCCGCAGGACCTGATCGAAAAATACGGCGCCGACACCGCGCGCCTGTACACCATGTTCACCGCGCCACCCGAGGCCACGCTGGAGTGGAACGACGCGGGTGTGGAAGGCAGTTACCGCTTTTTGCGCCGTGTGTGGGACTTGGCTGTTCGGGAAAAACACGCTTTTCCAATTGCACACAACACAGCCGAAACAGTCTTGCACGCGCTTCGTGACCCCAATCTCAAAGCCATCCGACGGGAAATGCATTTGCATTTGCAACAGGCTAATTACGACTACGAGCGAATGCAGTACAACACTGTGGTTTCTGCTTGCATGAAGATGATGAAAACCTTGGACGGTATGCCGTCGGGTGCGTATGACTTAGTACCCGGTGTGATATGTACAGACGAAGACACACTCGACGTGCGGTGCAAAGTGCTGGCGGAGGCATACAGTATTCTGATAAGGGTGCTGTACCCTGCGTGTCCCCACATAGCGCATACGTTGTGGATTGATCTTGGGTTCAACGCTAAATATGGCGACCTGTTAGATGCGCCCTGGCCCGAAGTGGACAGCGGCGCGCTGCAGCAGGACGAGATCGAACTGGTGCTGCAGATCAACGGCAAGCTGCGCGGCGCGGTCACGGTGCCTGCCGGCGCCGACAGGGCGGCGATCGAGGCGGCGGCGCTGGCCACCGAGGCCTTCATCAAGCAGTCGGGCGGTGCGCCCGCCAAAAAAGTCATAGTCGTGCCGGGCCGGCTGGTCAATATCGTGGTCTGAGTCCGCTTCGAAACCAGGTAACAAGGCACACCATGCAGCGTCGCGCATTTCTAGTATGTTCCGGGTCCGCCATGGGCCTGGCCGGCTGCGGGTTTGCGCTGCGCAAGGCGCCGAATTTCGCCTTCACCACGCTCTACAGCGGCCTGCCGGAAAGCTCGCCACTGGGCGTGGAGCTCAAGCGCTCGCTGCAATCGGGCGGCAAGGTGCGGGTTCTCTCCGACGGCCGCCAGCTCAATGAGGCCCAGGTCATTCTCGATGTGCTGGGCGAACAGCGCGAGAAAGTGGTGCTGAGCCGCAATGCCTCGGGCCAGGTGCGCGAGTTTCAGCTGCGCACGCGTTTTCGCTTCAAGCTGCGCACGCCGGCGGGCAAGGAGCTGATTCCCGAGACCGAAATCACCCAGCAGCGCGACATCAGCTTCAATGAGTCGGCGGTGCTGGCCAAGGAGGCCGAGGAAAACCTGCTGTACCGCGACATGCAAAGCGACATCGTGCAGCAGGTCATGCGCCGGCTGGCTGCGGTGACCGAACTCTAGGCCGGGCAGGCCTGCGCGCTGGTGACGCCGTTGCAGGCGCCGTCGCGCCTGGCCAGGTGAATGCCGGCCAGCATGCAGCGCACCGAGCCGCCGGCCAGCTCTATCGTCGGTACCGCGAGCGGCAGCAGCGGCACAAATTGTTCGATGACGCTTGTCTGGGCCGGCGTGAGGCTGGCTGCCGCCCGGCTGGAAAGCGCCAGCAGCCGGCCCTGGCTGCCCGTCAGTTCCATGGCGTTGCCGGCGAAGCAGGCGATTTGCCGGTTGTCCAGCGCGATGACGGTGCGGCCGCTGCCCTCCAGGCGCCGCCGCACTTCTGCCCGGCGCGCCGCGTCGGGAATCAGGTCAAAACCCACCATGGCGAACTCGGTGCCAATGCACATCATGACATTGGTGTGGTAGGTCGGGCGCCCGTCGTCGTCGGCGGTACGGAACACCAGCGGCTCGAAGTTGAAATGGGTGCAAAAGCGCTCCAGCATCACCTCGCTAGCGCGCCTGGACAGCGCCGTGTAGGCCACGCGCTCAATGTGGTCCAGCACCATGGCGCCGGTGCCTTCCAGAAACAGGCCGTCGTGCTCCAGCCCGGAATAGTCGATGACGTCCTGCACGCGGTAACCGGCCTTGAGCAGGTCGATCACGTCGCTGCGGCGTTCCCGGCGGCGGTTGGCCGAGTACATCGGATACAGGGCCACATGGCCGCCGCCATGCGTGGAAAACCAGTTGTTCGGAAACACCGAGTCCGGTGTGTCGCGTCCGCCATCGTCCTCGAACAGGTGAACCCGCACGCCGGCCGCCTGCAGCCGTGCTGCGGCGGCGCTGACTTCCGCATGGGCCGCGGCCGCCACCCCGGCGGTGCCGTGGTGGTCAGCGCTGGACTGAAAGCTGTTGTCGTGCGCGGTTTCCGGATTGGGGTGAAAGCGGTGCGGACGAATCATCACGACCGCGCCAGGCGCCTGAAAGGAAGGGATGCTCATGGGTGCCTTATGCCGATGTGAGGTGAAAAAAGAAGGGTATCAGGGCAAAAATAGGGTCAAATCAGGCTCTTGCCCAATGTTTATGTGCATGTATTGCTATTGATTTAATAGCATCATGAATGTTAAACAGGGTTCCGCGAAATGAACGCCGGCACGGACCGGCATCAGGCCCGCATCAGCGTGCTCTTGCCGAACAGGCTCTCGATGAGGTCCACCGCCACTTCGGCCGTGCCGTTGCGCACGTCCAGCGCCGGATTGAGTTCCATCACGTCGAGCGAGCCCAGCCGCCCGGTGTCGGCCATCATTTCCATGCACAGCTGGGCCTCGCGGTAGCTCGGCCCGCCCTTGATGGCGGTGTCCACGCCGGGCGCAATCGACGGGTCCAGAAAATCGACGTCAAAGCTCACATGCAGATGGGTGTCAGCCTCCATGCCGGCCAGCGCCTGTTCCATGGTGTGCCGCATGCCGCGCTCGTCGATGTAGCGCATGTCGAACACTTCCAGGCCCTGCTGGCGCACAAAGCGTTTTTCGCCCTCGTCGACGCTGCGGATGCCGATCTGGCGGATCACCGACGGCTGCATGGCCGGCACCACGCCGCCTATGCCGGTCAGCTCGGCCGGGCCGTGGCCGCACAGCACCGCCACCGGCATGCCGTGCACATTGCCGGTGGGCGTCAGGGTGTTGGTGTTGAAGTCGGTGTGGGCGTCCAGCCACAGCACGCGCAGTTTCTTGCCGCTGTCGCGGCAATGGCGCGCCACCGCGCTGATCGAGCCTATGCCCAGGCAGTGGTCACCGCCCAGCAGCACCGGCAGATGGCCGGCGCGCAGGCTCTGGTACATGGCCTCGTGCACGGCGTGGTTCCAGGCCGCCACCTCGGCCAGGTGCCGGTAGCCCTGGGCCGGCGGCAGCCAGGGGTTGGTCGGGCCGCTCAGGTTGCCGGTGTCGTGCACCGCCAGCCCGCGTTGCTGCAGCGCCTCGCGGATGCCGGCAACGCGCAGGGCTTCCGGGCCCATGGAAGCGCCGCGGCTGCCCGCGCCGATGTCGGTGGGGGCGCCAATCAGGTCAACCGTGCGCATCATCATCCTGCCAGTTCGGTCGAGGTGTTGCGGGCTTGGGCCGCAGCGGCCGGCCTGGCCTGGGTGCCGGATTGGGCAGCGGCCGGCGCCAGCAACCCGAACAGGTTCTTGGGGTTGTCCAGGTGTGGCACCAGGTCTATCTGCTGGCGGTTGCGCGGGTTCTGCAGCTGCAGCTTGTGCAGGTAGCGCAGCGCCGAATAGTCCTCCAGGGCAAAACCGACCGAGTCAAAAATCGTCACCTCGGCCGCGCTGGCGCGTCCCTGGGCCGTGCCCTTGAGCACATCGGCAAATTCCGCCACGCCAAAGTCGGCCGGCATCTGCTGGATCTCGCCCTCGATGCGTGATTGCGGCTCGAACTCGACCACCACGCGGGCGTCCTGGCGCAGCAGGATGTCGGCATGCAGCTCGGTCTTGCCCGGGCAGTCGCCGCCGACGGCATTGAGGTGCATGCCGGGCCGGATCATTTCCGGCGTCAGGATGACGGCGTTGCGCTTGTCGGCGGTGATGGTGGTGACGATGTCGGCGCCTTGCACAGCCTCGGCCGCGGAGCGGCAAAGGCTCACGCGCAGGCCGGGCAGCGCCATCGCTTGCAGGTTGCGCGCCAGCTTGTCGCTGGCCGCCGCATCAATGTCAAAAAGACGCAGCTCGCGTATGCCCAGCATGTGGTGAAAGGCGATGGCCTGGAACTCGCTTTGCGCGCCGTTGCCAATCAGGGCCATGACGCGGCTGTCCGGGCGCGCCATCCATTTGGCGGCCAGCGCCGACATGGCCGCCGTGCGCAGCGCGGTGGTAATGGTCAGCTCGGACAGCAGCAGCGGGTAGCCGGTGTCGACATCGGCCAGCACGCCAAAGGCGGTGACGGTCAGCAGGCCGAGTTCGGTGTTTTTCGGGTGGCCGTTCACGTACTTGAAGGAGTACTGGTGGCCGTCGCTGGTCGGCATCAGCTCGATCACGCCGTCGGGCGAGTGGATGGCGTGGCGCGCCGACTTGTCAAAGTCGTTCCAGCGCCGGTAGTCGAGCTCGATCTCGGCCGCCAGGCCTTCAATGAAGGCGGCGGCGCCGCGCTGAGCGACGATTCTCTGAATGCTTTCAATGCCAATGTAGTCAACCATGAGGGGCTCCCGGACTTGCGATGCCGGCTTGGGCGACCGTGCCCAAACCTTCTGTTGAAATTGTCTGCATTCGTCCGGTCAAATAAAAGTCAGCAAGTTGCCTAATTTGCAATGGTGTTTGATTAAATCGCCAGCATTGGCTGGCGTTATGACAATAAAATGAGGGCGTGGATGATACCGACCGTCAATTGCTGTCTTTGTTGCGCGATGATGCGCGCGCCTCCGTCGCCTCGTTGGCCAAGGTGCTTCGCGTCTCGCGCGGCACGGTGCAAAACCGGCTGGCCAAACTCGAGGCCAACGGCACCATCGTCGGTTACACGGTGCGCCTGAAGCCCCAGGTCGAGGGGCACCGTATTCGCGCCTTCATGACCGTCGCGGTGGAGGGCAACCGCACCGCCACCGTGCTGGCGGCGCTGCGCGGCGACCCGGCGGTGAGCGCGCTGCACACTACCAATGGCCGCTGGGACATGGTGGCCGAGCTGCAGGCCGACAGCCTGGAAGCCTTTGACCGGGTGCTGGGCCGCATACGCCTGCTGGAGGGCATCGCCAACACCGAAACCAGCCTGCTGCTGTCGACCAGCAAACTCTGAACGGTCCGGGTGGCGCCCCGGCGCTAAACTGGGGTCATGAATCTGGCCCCCGCCCAACTCCAGGAGCACCTCAAGCGCGGCCTGAAAAGCCTTTACACCCTGCATGGCGACGAACCGCTGCTGCTGCAGGAGTTTGCCGACGCGCTGCGCACGGCGGCGCGCGCCCAGGGCTACACCGAACGCACCGTGCACAGCGTGGCGGGCGCGCATTTTGACTGGAGCGAAGTGCTGGCCAGCGGCGGTTCGCTGAGCCTGTTCGCCGACAAGCAGATCGTGGAAATCCGCATTCCCAGCGGCAAGCCGGGCAAGGACGGCTCGGTCGCGCTGCAGCAGATTGCCGAACGGGCCCAGGGCGATGACTCCACCCTCACGATTGTCATGCTGCCCCGGCTCGACAGCGCAACCGCCAAGGGTGCCTGGTTTGGCGCGCTCGACAGTTTTGGCGTCAGCGTCAAGTTCGACCCGATAGACCGGCGCAACCTGCCGGCCTGGATTGCGCTGCGCCTGCAGCAGCAGGGCCAGCGCGTGGCCGGCGGCGAGGAGGGCCAGCGCACGCTGCAGTTTTTTGCCGACCGGGTTGAAGGCAACCTGCTGGCGGCGCACCAGGAGATCCAGAAGCTGGGCCTGCTTTACCCGGCGCAGGCCACGGGCGGCGACGGCGTGCTGAGCTTCGAGCAGGTTGAAAACGCGGTGCTCAATGTGGCGCGTTACGACGTATTCAAGCTGTCGGAGGCGGTGCTGGCCGGCCAGGCGCTGCGGGTGGCGCGCATGATCGACGGGCTGCAGGCCGAGGGCGAGTCCGAAGTGCTGGTGCACTGGGCCCTGAGCGAAGACATTCGCAGCCTGAAACGGGTGAAGGACGCGATTGGCGCCGGACGTCCCATGCCCATGGCGCTGCGCGAAAACCGGGTCTGGGGCGTCAAGGAAAAGCTGTATGAGCGCGTGTTGCCCAACCTCAGCGACAGCACGCTGGCCCAGCTGCTGCAGGCCGCGCACAAGGTCGATGGCATCGTCAAGGGCCTGAAGCAACCCGACTGGCCCGCCAGCGGCTGGCAGGCGCTGCACCGGCTGGCCGGCATGCTGTGTCAGCAATGCATGGCGCCGCGCGCCGCGCGCCCTCCGGCGGGCGAAGCCAGGGGCTAGGGCCGTGCAGCAGACTGCCTCGCTGTCCAAGAAGCTGATCCGCATTGGCGCCAGCCTGCTGATCGTCGCCCTGGTCTCCATCGGGCTGACCTTGTGGGTGACCTGGCGGCTTGAGGGCGGCGCGGCAGCCGTCAACGAGGCCGGGCGCATGCGCATGCAGACCTGGCGGCTGGCCAGCGCGGTGCAGGCCGGGGTGGAGCGCACCGAACTGCAGAGCCTGGTGGCCCGCTTTGATGACAGCCTGGCCATCTTGCGCCAGGGCGACCCTTCGCGGCCATTGTTTTTGCCGTGGGATGACCCGGTGCGCGAGCGTTTTGCCGCTGTCGAGGCCCTGTGGCTGGACCAGCGCCAGCTCTGGCTGGCCGAGCCGGCCCCGACGGCGCAGGTTTCGCTGCGGGTCGCTGGCGAGTTTGTGGAGGCCAGCGACCGGCTGGTGCTGGTGATCGAGCGGCAACTGTCGCGGCTGACCGCCATCCTGAACCTGTTTCAGCTGCTGATGATGGCGATTGCCATAGGCGGCGCGGTGGTGATGCTTTACACCGGTTACCTGTATGTCATCAGCCCGCTCGGGCGGGTGCGCCAGGGCCTGCGCGATCTCGAGGCCGGCGCCTTCAAGACGCGGATCGAGGTGGACACCATCGACGAGTTCGGCCAGCTCGCGGCCGGCTTCAACCGCATGGCCGCCAATTTGCAGTCGCTTTACGAAGGATTGGAGTCCAAGGTAGAGGCCAAGACCCATCGCATCGAGGCGCAGCGAGCCCGGCTGGAGGCCCTGTACCAGGTCAGTGCCTTTCTGGCGCAGGCCGGCAGCATTGACGAGCTGGCACGCGGCTTTGCCCAGCGGGTGCGCGGCCTGATGAAGGCCGATGCCGCGGCGGTTCGCTGGTCCGACGATGCCAGCCGGCGCTACCTGATGCTGGCGTCCAGCTGTTTTCCGCAAGACCTGGTGGAGGAAGAGCGCAGCCTGCTGGCCGGCGCCTGTGCCTGCGGCAACCTGAAGCCGGACGCCCGCACCCGCGTGATTCCCATCATCAGCCACGACGATGCACCGGTGCGCCACTGTGCCAAGGTCGGCTACGAAAGCGTGGTCAGCGTACCCATACGCCTGCAACACCGTCTGCTGGGCGAATTCAATCTGTTCTTTCGCACGCCGGTATTGCTGAGCACCGAGGAAATCGAGCTGCTCGATGCGCTGGCCAGCCACCTGGCCAGTTCGCTGGAGGGGCTGCGTGCCGCCGCGCTGGACCGGGAAGCGGCCGTGGCCGAGGAGCGGGCCCTGCTGGCGCGCAATCTGCACGACTCGATTGCGCAGTCGCTGGCCTTTCTGAAAATCCAGGTGCAACTGCTGCGAACGGCGGTGCTGCAGGGTCAGCCGCCGCAGGTGAACAAGGCGCTGGACGAACTGGACCTGGGCCTGCGCGAGAGCATTGGCGATGTGCGCGAACTGCTGGTGCATTTTCGCACCCGCACCAACTCCGACGACATCGAGCAGGCGCTGCAGGAAACCCTGCAGAAGTTCCAGGGCCAGGCCGGCCTGCCGGTGCGGCTGCGGGTGCATGGCGAGGGTTTGCCGCTGCCGCCCGACGTGCAGGTTCAGGTGCTGCATGTGGTGCAGGAGGCCTTGTCCAATGTGCGCAAGCATGCCGGCGCCTCCCAGGTCACGCTGGAGGTGGCCAAGGGCGCGCGCTGGCGTTTCGTGGTGCGCGATGACGGCGCCGGCTTCGACCCCATCAGGCCGCCCGGCGAGTCGCATGTGGGCCTGAAAATCATGCGCGAGCGGGCCGGGCGCATAGGCGCGGAACTGGAACTGGCATCCAGACCGGGGCAGGGTACGACCCTGACCCTGACCCTGCCGCCGCATCCGGTGGTGGCCAGCGGCGCGCCCAAGGACCCGCAGGTCATGGCGCCGACGGCCGAGCCCGTGCCCGTGCCGACGATGGAGGCAAGCAGCCGATGAAACCGCACAGCCTGCTGGTTGTGGACGACCACACGCTGTTTCGCCGCGGCCTGGTCGCGCTGCTGTCGCAGGACCCGCGTTTCGAGGTGACCGGCGAGGCCGGTGATGTCGGGGAGGCGCAGCGCTGCGTCGAACGCAACCCGCCGGCGCTGGTCCTGCTCGACAACCATTTGCCCGGGGTTCGGGGCGTCGATGCCATTGCCACCTTGAAGGACGCTGCGCCTGGCATGCGCATCCTGATGCTGACGGTGAGCGAGAACGAGGACGATCTGGCGGCGGCATTGCAGGCGGGTGCGGACGGCTACCTGCTGAAAACCGTGGAGCTGGACCGACTGTCCGAATCCATCCTGATGGTGCTCGATGGCGAGTCGGTGGTCAGCCCGGAAATGATGACCAAACTGGTCACTGCCTTTCGAGCCAAGGCGCCTGCGTCGGCGCCAGGCGAAGCACCCGCCACGCAGCCAGACCGGGCTGGCGCCGCTCAGTTGCCCGAGGCGCAGGAAAAGCCAGGCATCGCGCTGTTGTCGGCGCGTGAGCGCGAGGTGCTGACGCTGATTGCGCACGGCGACAGCAACAAGGTGATTGCACGCAAGCTGGACATCGCCGAGACCACGGTGAAGATTCATGTGCAGCACATTCTTCGCAAGCTGCAACTGAGCTCGCGGGTGCAGGCCGCTGTGTACGCCGCTGGCCAGGCGCTGGGTTGACGCAGATCAACTCCGGGCGAGTTTGAGCCGCGCCTAGTTCTTCGGAACGAGGGCGACGCCGCGCGACACGCCGCCTGGACGGCAGCGCCCTGTTCCAAAGGAGAATGTTCAAAACCCCTCTAAAGGGCGACAGTCTTGCCATGTGTCTGGAGAAAGAACATGGCCTCGGAACTCGGTAACTCAAGAAAAGCATGGTCGGTGCTGATTGTCAGTACGCTGGCGTTCACCGTTTGCTTCATGGTGTGGATGATGTTCGGCGTCATCGGCATCCCGATCAAGAAGATGCTCAACCTCAACGCGACGGAGTTTGGCCTGCTGGCGGCCACGCCGGTGCTGACCGGTTCGCTGATCCGCGTTCCGCTGGGTATCTGGACCGACCGCTACGGCGGGCGCATCGTCATGGCCCTGCTGATGGCCACCACCGTGCCGGCGATCTGGCTCATGAGCTATGCGACCGTGTACTGGCACTTCCTCCTGATCGGCTTGTTCGTGGGGCTGGCCGGTGGCTCCTTCTCGGTCGGCACGCCTTATGTGGCGCGCTGGTTCCCCAAGCACCGCCAGGGCATGGCGATGGGGGTTTATGGCGCCGGCAATTCGGGCGCCGCCGTCAACAAGTTCGTGGCGCCGGTGCTGCTGGTGGCCTTTGGCTGGGCCATGGTGCCGCAGGTCTATGCGGTCATCATGCTGGGCGCGCTGGTGCTGTTCTGGCTGTTCAGCCACAGCGACCCATCGCACCTCGTGCCCAGCCACGTCAAGTTCAGCGACCAGCTCAGGTCGCTGAAAGATCCCAAGGTGCTCAAGTACTGCCAGTACTACAGCATTGTGTTTGGCGGCTACGTCGCGCTGTCGCTGTGGATGGTGCAGTACTACGTCGGCGAGTTTGGCCTGGACATCCGCGTGGCGGCCCTGCTGGCCGCCTGCTTCTCGCTGCCGGGCGGCGTGCTGCGCGCCGTGGGGGGGCTGCTGTCGGACAAATACGGCGCGCACAGCGTGACCTGGTGGGTGATGTGGGTCAGCTGGGTCTGCCTGTTCCTGCTGTCCTATCCGCAAACCGACTTCACCATCCTCACGGTCAATGGCCCGGCAAGCTTTCATCTGGGCCTGAATGTCTATTCTTTCACCGCACTGATGTTCATCCTGGGCGTCGCCTGGGCCTTTGGCAAGGCCAGTGTTTTCAAGTACATCAGCGACGACTACGGCGCCAACATCGGCGCCATCAGTGGCATCGTCGGCCTGGCGGGCGGCCTGGGCGGCTTTGTGCTGCCCATCATCTTCGGCGGGCTGATGGACCTGACCGGCATCCGCTCCAGCGCCTTCATGTTCATGTACGGCGTGGTTTTGGTGTCGCTGATCTGGATGTACTGGACCGAAGTGCGGCGCACCGAAGTCATGGGCCGCCACGCCGCCGGCGCGCAGGCCTGAACCCCACCCTTTCCGGAAAGCAAGTTCATGAACACCCCCACCCCTTCCCCTGTCGATGTCAGCGACTGGCGCCCCGAGGACGAGCAGTTCTGGGAAAGCACCGGCAAGCGCATCGCCTACCGAAACCTCTGGATCTCGGTGCCCAGCCTGCTGTGCGGCTTTGCCGTCTGGGGCATGTGGGGCATCATCACCGTGCAGATGCTGAACCTGGGCTACCCGTTCAGCCAGGCCGAGCTGTTCACGCTGACCGCCATCGCGGGTCTGGCCGGCGCCACCATGCGCATCCCGGCGTCCTTTCTGATCCGGTTATCTGGTGGCCGTAACACCATCTTCCTGACCACCTCGATGCTGCTGGCGCCGGCCATAGGCACCGGCATCGTGCTGCAGCACCCCGAGTGGCCGCTCTGGTCCTTCCAGCTGATGGCACTGTGGTCGGGCGTGGGCGGCGGCAACTTTGCCAGTTCCATGTCCAACATCAGCACGTTTTTCCCCAAGCGGCTACAGGGCACGGCGCTGGGCCTCAACGCGGGCCTGGGCAACTTCGGCGTGACCGCGATGCAGGTCGTGATTCCACTGGTCATGACGGTGAGCGTGTTCGGCAGTTTGGGCGGTGAGCCGATGACGCTGCTGAAGGAAAGCGGCTGGATCTTCGGCAAGATTGCCGCCGGCGCGCCGACCTGGATCCAGAACGCCGGCTTCACCTGGCTGCTGTCGCTGGTGCCGCTGTCGGTGATCTGCTTTTTTGGCATGAACAATCTGACCACGGTGTCGCCCGCCATTGGGGGCACGATGCCGGCTTTCCTCAAGATCATCTGGCTCTACACGCTGTCGTTTGTGCCGGCCGGCATTGGCCTGTACCTCTACCTGCCCAAGCCCAGCGGCCTGGGCGTGCTGAACATGTGGCTGGCGATGCCGCTGATCGTGGTCAGCACGCTGATGGTGCTCAAGGTTACGGCTTTTGGCCCCATGAAGGAAAACGTCGCCAAGCAGTTCGCCATCTTTCGCAACAAGCACACCTGGTCGATGACGATTCTGTACATCGTCACCTTCGGCTCCTTCATCGGCTTCTCGATGGCCTTGCCGCTGTCGATGAAGGTGATTTTCGGCGTCAGCCATGTGGTGGATGCGGCGGGCGTGATGCAGCATACGCAGAACAACCCGAATGCACCGGCGGTGCTGGCCTATGCCTGGATTGGCCCTTTTGTGGGCGCGCTGATCCGGCCGGTGGGTGGCTGGATCGCGGACAAGGTCGGCGGTTCCATCGTGACCCAGACCATTTCCGCCGTCATGGTGGCGGCGTCCGTCGCCGTGGGCTACGTCATGCTGCTGGCCTACCAGTCGGCCACGCCCGAGCAGTATTTCCTGATGTTCATGGCGCTGTTCGTGCTGCTGTTTGCCGCCAGCGGCATTGGCAACGGCTCGACCTTTCGCACCATTGGCGTCATCTTTGACCGCCAGCAGGCCGGCCCGGTGCTGGGCTGGACCTCGGCCATTGCGGCCTACGGCGCCTTTATCGCGCCGGTGGTCATAGGCGCGCAGATCAAGGCCGGCACGCCGCAAAACGCGATGTACGGCTTTGCCATCTTCTATGCCCTGTGCCTGATCCTGAACTGGTGGTTCTACCTGCGCGCTGGCGCCGAGATCAAGAACCCCTGACAGCGCCCTGGTGCACCGCGTCAACCGCTTTTAACCGTCCTACCGGAGAGTCAAATGAGTCATTTTTTGGATCGGCTAAGCCATTTTTCCAACCCCAGGGAATCGTTTTCCGGCAATCTGGGCGTCACCACGGCGGAAGACCGCACCTGGGAGGATGCCTACCGCAACCGCTGGGCACACGACAAGATCGTGCGCAGCACGCACGGCGTGAACTGCACCGGCTCCTGCTCCTGGAAGATCTATGTCAAGGGCGGCATCGTCACCTGGGAAACCCAGCAGACCGACTACCCGCGCACGCGCTGGGACATGCCCAACCATGAGCCGCGCGGCTGCTCGCGCGGCGCCAGTTACAGCTGGTACCTGTACAGCGCCAACCGCGTCAAGTACCCGATGGTGCGGGCGCGACTGCTCAAGCACTGGCGCGACGCGCGCCTGACGCTGGCGCCGGTCGAGACCTGGGCCGCCGTGGTGCAGGACGACGCCAAGCGACGCGACTACCAGAGCGTGCGGGGCCTGGGCGGCTTCGTTCGCTCAAGCTGGGACGAGGTCAATGAAATTATTGCTGCCTCCAACGTCTACACCATCAAACAGCACGGTGCCGACCGCATCATCGGCTTCTCGCCGATCCCGGCCATGTCCATGGTCAGCTACGCTTCCGGGTCGCGCTACCTGTCGCTGATTGGCGGCGTCTGCATGAGTTTTTACGACTGGTACTGTGACCTGCCGCCGGCCAGTCCGCAGGTCTGGGGTGAGCAGACCGACGTGCCCGAATCGGCCGACTGGTACAACTCCGGCTTCATCATCGCCTGGGGCTCCAACGTGCCGCAGACGCGCACGCCCGACGCGCACTTTTTCACCGAGGTGCGCTACAAGGGCACCAAGACCGTCGCCATCACGCCCGACTATTCGGAAGTCGCCAAGCTCTCCGACCTGTGGCTACACCCCAAGCAGGGCACCGATGCGGCGCTGGCCATGGCCATGGGGCACGTCATCCTGAAAGACTTCTATTTCGGCGGCAACGGCAGGCCGCGCTCGGCCTACTTCGACGAGTACGCGCGCCGCTACACCGACCTGCCGATGCTGGTGATGCTCAAGGAACACCCGCTTGAAAACGGCGACACCGTGATGGTGCCGGACCGCTATGTGCGCGCATCCGACTTCAACGGAAGGCTGGGCCAAGCGAACAACCCGGAGTGGAAAACCGTCGCCTTCGATGCCCAGGGCAAGGTGGTGCTGCCGCACGGTGCCATCGGCTTTCGCTGGGGCCCCGACGGCCGCGCCGACGCCGGGCAATGGAACCTCGAGGCCAAGGAGGCACGCCGGGGCGACGAGGTGAGGCTGCGGCTGTCGGTGCTGGAGGGCGATGAGGCCGGCAGCAGCCGCGCCAAGGTCGGCTTCCCCTACTTTGGCGGCATTCACCATGAGCACTTTCCGAACAACGAGCAGGGCGATGTACTGGTGCGAACAGTGCCGGTGCAGCGCATCGCGCTCGGCAAGGCCGGCGAGGAACGCTCTGCGCTGGTGGCCACGGTGTTTGACCTGCAGGCGGCGCAATACGGCATTTCGCGCGGGCTGCCCGGCGAACTGGCCGCATCCGATTTCAATGACAACACGCCCTACACGCCGGCATGGCAGGAGCAGATCACCGGCGTTCCGCGCGATCAGGTGATCACCGTGGCGCGGCAGTTTGCCGAGAACGCCGAGAAGACCGAAGGCCGCTCCATGGTCATCATCGGCGCCGGCATGAACCACTGGTACCACAGCGACATGAACTACCGCAGCGTCATCAACATGCTGATGATGTGTGGCTGCATCGGCAAGAGTGGCGGCGGCTGGGCGCACTACGTGGGCCAGGAAAAGCTGCGCCCGCAAACCGGATGGACACCACTGGCCTTCGCGCTCGACTGGATTCGCCCGCCACGGCAGATGAATTCAACCAGCTTCTTTTATGCCCACACCAATCAGTGGCGCTACGAGAAGCTAGGGGTTGACGAGGTGCTGTCGCCGCTGGCTGACAAAAAGCTTTATGGCGGCAGCATGATCGACTACAACGTGCGCGCCGAGCGCATGGGCTGGCTGCCGAGCGCGCCGCAGCTGCAGACCAACCCGATGCAGGTGGTCAAAGACGCGCAGACCCAGGGAATGGATGCGAAAGACTATGTCGTCAAGTCGCTGAAGGACGGCTCGCTCAGGATGAGCTGCGAAGACCCGGACCACCCCGACAACTGGCCGCGCAACATGTTCGTCTGGCGCTCCAACATCATTGGTTCGTCGGGCAAGGGCCTCGAGTTCTTCCTTAAACATCTACTCGGCACCAGCAACGGCGTGCAAGGCAAGGATTTGGGCGCCGAAGACGGAAAACCCGAGGAAGTGGTCTGGCACGACAAGGCGCCCGAGGGCAAGCTGGATCTGCTGGTCACGCTCGATTTCCGCATGAGCACCACCTGCCTGTACTCCGACATCGTGCTGCCGACTGCGACCTGGTACGAAAAGAATGACCTGAACACCAGCGACATGCACCCTTTCATCCATCCGCTGTCCACCGCGGTGGACCCGGTGTGGCAATCGAAGAGCGACTGGGAAATCTACAAGGGCTTCGCCAAGCGTTTCAGCGAACTGTGCGAGGGCCACCTCGGCGTCGAGAAAGAAATGGTGCTGACGCCGCTGATGCACGACTCCCCCGGCGAGCTGGCCCAGCCCTTTGAAGTCAAGGACTGGAAGCGCGGCGAGTGCGAGCTGGTGCCTGGCAAGACGGCGCCGCAAATGCAGGTGGTCGAGCGCGACTACCCCAACGTCTACAAGCGCTTCACGGCGGTTGGCCCGCTGCTCAACAAGATCGGCAACGGCGGCAAGGGCATTGCCTGGAACACCGAGACCGAGGTGCGGCAACTCGGTGAGCTGAACGGACTGGTCACTGAGCCGGGCGTGACCCAGGGCATGCCGCGCATCCACAGCGACATCGACGCCTGCGAAATGGTGCTGCAGCTGGCGCCGGAATCCAATGGCCACGTCGCCGTAAAGGCCTGGGCCGCGCTGGGCAAGCAGACCGGCCGCGACCACACACATCTGGCCATCCACCGGGAAGACGAGAAGATTCGCTTCCGCGACATCCAGGCACAGCCGCGCAAGATCATCAGCTCGCCGACCTGGAGCGGCATCGAGTCCGAAACCGTCTCCTACAACGCAGGCTATACCAACGTGCATGAGTACATCCCCTGGCGCACGCTGACCGGTCGCCAGCAGTTCTACCAGGACCACCCCTGGATGCTGGCTTTTGGCGAGGGGCTGGCCAGCTACCGGCCGCCGGTGAACCTGAAGGCGACGGCCGGTGTGCATGGCATCCGTACCAATGGCAACACCGAGATACTGCTCAACTTCATCACGCCGCACCAGAAGTGGGGCATTCACTCGACCTACACCGACAACCTGCTGATGCTGACTCTGAGCCGGGGCGGCCCCATTATCTGGATCAGCGAAGACGACGCCAAGCTCATCGGCGTGGAGGACAACGACTGGGTCGAGCTCTACAACGTCAACGGCGCCATTGCCGCGCGGGCGGTCGTCAGCCAGCGCGTCAAGCCCGGCATGGTGATGATGTACCACGCGCAGGAGAAAATTGTCAACACACCCGGCTCCGAGATCACCGGCCAGCGCGGCGGCATTCACAACTCGGTGACCCGCATCGTGCTCAAACCCACCCACATGATTGGCGGCTACGCGCAGCTGTCGTATGGCTTTAACTACTACGGAACCATAGGCACCAACCGCGACGAGTTCGTAGTGGTGCGCAAGATGGACAAGGTGGACTGGCTCGACACCCCGCGCGATGACGAGCGCGCCGAGGCCGTGCAGAAACTGGGAGAAGCAGCATGAAGATACGCGCACAAATCGGCATGGTGCTCAATCTGGACAAGTGCATTGGCTGTCACACCTGTTCGGTCACCTGCAAGAACGTCTGGACCAGCCGGCCCGGCATGGAATACGCGTGGTTCAACAACGTTGAAACCAAGCCCGGCATTGGCTACCCCAAGGAGTGGGAAAACCAGGACAAGTGGAACGGCGGCTGGGTGCGCAAGGCCGACGGCTCCATCGAGCCGCGCCAGGGCGGCAAGTGGAAGCTGCTGATGCGCCTCTTCGCCAATCCGAACATGCCGCAGATTGACGACTATTACGAGCCCTTCACCTTCGACTACGACCACCTGCAGTCGGCTCCCGAGATGCAGGCCACGCCGACCGCGCGGCCGCGCAGCCTGATCACCGGCAAGCGCATGGAGAAGATTGAATGGGGCCCGAACTGGGAAGAAATCCTGGGCGGCGAGTTTTCAAAGCGCAGCAAGGATGCGAATCTGGCGAACTTTGACCAAATCCAGAAAGACATGGTCGGCCAGTTCGAAAACACCTTCATGATGTATTTGCCGCGCCTGTGCGAGCATTGCCTGAATCCGGCCTGCGTCGCCTCCTGCCCCTCGGGCTCGATCTACAAGCGTGAGGAAGACGGCATCGTGCTGATCGACCAGGACAAGTGCCGCGGCTGGCGCATGTGCGTTTCCGGCTGCCCGTACAAGAAAATCTACTACAACTGGAAAAGCGGCAAGGCCGAGAAATGCACCTTTTGCTACCCGCGCATCGAAGCCGGCCAGCCGACGGTGTGCAGCGAGACCTGCGTCGGCCGGATTCGCTACCTCGGTGTGGTGCTGTATGACGCGGACCGGATCCAGGAAGCCGCCAGCGTCGAAGACGAGAAGGACCTGTATCAGGCCCAGCTCGACATCTTTTTGAACCCGCATGATCCGCAGGTGATCGCGCAGGCGCGGCTGGACGGCATTCCCGAGGCCTGGCTGGAAGGCGCCCGCCGCAGTCCGGTCTACAAGATGGCGGTGGAGTGGAAAGTCGCGCTGCCGCTGCACCCCGAGTACCGCACGCTGCCCATGGTCTGGTATGTGCCGCCGCTGTCGCCCATCACCTCGGCCGCCAACGCCGGGCAGATCGGCATCAATGGCGAGCTGCCCGACATCGCGCAGATGCGCATCCCGGTTCAGTACCTGGCCAATTTGCTGACGGCGGGCGACACCGCGCCGGTCATCCGGGCGCTGCAACGCATGCTGGCCATGCGCTCTTACCAGCGCAGCAAGCATGTGGACCAGGTGCAGAACCTGGCCGTGCTGGAGCAAGCCGGCCTCACCGTGGCCGAGGTCGAAGAGATGTACCACATCATGGCCATTGCCAACTACGAAGACCGCTTCGTGATTCCCGGCACCCACCGCGAGTACGCCGAAAACACCTTCGACATGCGCGGCGGTTGCGGTTTCACCTTTGGCAACGGCTGCTCTGACGGGGCCAGCGACGTCAGCCTGTTTGGCGGCAGCCGTAGGCGCACCATTCCCATCAAGGCGGAGATCTGAATCATGACACTTTTTAACCATCCTCCGGTGGCGTCGAGGAGCCTGCGCGTGCTGGCACGCCTGCTGGGTTACCCCGATGCCGAACTGCGCGGCAACCTGGACGCACTGCGCGAAGCGCTGCACGGCGAGCGCGCCCTGCCGCCGCCGCGCCTGGCCGAACTCGACGCGTTGATGGACTCGCTGGGACGGGCCGCGCCGCTGGAGTCCGAGGCCGCCTATGTCGAGCTGTTCGACCGCGGCCGGGCGACTTCGCTGCACCTGTTTGAGCATGTGCACGGGGACTCGCGTGACCGCGGGCCGGCCATGATCGACCTGGCGCAAACCTATGAAAAGGCCGGGCTGTTTCTGGCCGAGGGCGAGATGCCTGATTTTCTGCCGGTGGTGCTCGAATTTACCTCGACGCAGCCACCGCGCGAGGCGCGCGAGTTTCTGGCCGAGATGGCGCATATTTTCAACGCGATTTTTGCCGCCTTGCAGCAACGCGGCAGCGCCTACGCCTGCGTGCTGGGCGCGCTGCTGGAACTGGCCGGAGAAAAAGCCCAGCCGGTACAGATCGCCGCCGAGGAGCCGATGGACGCGATCTGGGAAGAGCCCGTTGTGTTTGACGGCTGCTCCTCCAAAGGCCAGGCCCGCCCCGACCAGCCGCAACCCATTCACATCGTTCGCAAGCCACGGACCGGCCAAGGAGTACAAGCATGACCACGCTGCACGGTTTTCTTTTTGGCGTCTACCCCTACATTTGCCTCACGGTGTTTCTGCTCGGTAGCCTGATCCGCTTTGACCGCGACCAGTACACCTGGAAAAGCGACTCCTCGCAGTTGCTGTGCAGCGGCTTGCTGCGCTGGGGCAGCAACCTGTTTCACGTCGGCATCCTGTTTTTGTTCTTCGGCCATCTGGTCGGCCTGCTGGCGCCGCACGCCTT
>NZ_JANOAL010000299.1:0-7392 GCF_031411155.1 Polaromonas sp.
ACACTGGACGGCATGGCGCTGCTTTGGCATGATGCTGGCGAGCGCACTTTTTCCGTCCCGCAGGCTGCATCGACCCGAACCCGCCTGAACCCACCGGCCCTGACCGGCCACAAGGAGACTTCGCATGGCTCACTACGTAGACGGCTTCGTGGTCCCCGTTCCCACGAAAAACATCGACGCCTACCGCCGCATGGCGCGCAAGGCGGGCAAGGTCTGGCGTGAGCACGGCGCGCTGGAGTACTTTGAATGCATTGCCGACGACGTCAAGCCCGGCAAAACCACCTCGTTCCCGCAAAGCGTCAAGCTCAAGGAAGGCGAGACCGTGGTGTTTTCGTGGATTGTCTACAAGTCGCGCAAGCACCGCGACAAGGTCAACGCCAAGGTCATGAAAGACCCGCGCATCATGGACCAGATGAACCCGAAGACCATGCCGTTTGACGCCAAGCGCATGTTCTGGGGCGGCTTCAAGACGCTGGTGGAGCTGTAGGCCGGCTTTTTTGCCGTTTTATTGGTCAATTCGGCCTCTAGCCCAGGCAATACGTGCACTTGTAGCTATTAAAATCATAGCAAATGCAGGGCCTTGCAGCGCGCGCACGCCCCACATGCGCCCGTGGCCTACAGACCGCGAAACGGTTTTGCGCTACCGTTTCAGGGACGAAAAAACCTTCTTCCCGAAAGCCCCGCATGGAATTCAAGGACTACTACAAAACCCTGGGCGTGGCGCGCGGTGCGGCGCCTGACGACATCAAGCGCGCCCACCGCAAGCTGGCGCGCAAATACCATCCCGATGTCAGCAAGGAGAAAAACGCCGAGGCGCAGTTCAAGGAGCTGGCCGAGGCCTACGAGGTATTGCGCGACCCCGAAAAACGCGCCGCCTACGACGAGCTCGGTGCCAACTGGCAGGCCGGGCAGGACTTTCGTCCGCCGCCGCAATGGAGCCAACGGCAAGCCAGCGGCGCGCCGGGGTTTGACCAGGCAGACAGCGCCGACCACAGCGCGTTTTTTGAGGAGCTGTTTCGCGGCATGCGCGGCGGGCCGGGCGAACCAGGGGGTGCTGGCCGCGCCAGCCACGCCAGCCACGCCAGCCACGCCAGTTTTGACATGCACGGCCAGGACCGGCACGCCAAAATCCAGATCTCGATCGAAGACTCGTACAACGGCGCCACGCGCAGCCTGCAGCTGCGCATGCCAGACCCGCTGGGCGGCGGGCGGTTGACGGACCGCAGCATCGAGTTTGTGATTCCCAAAGGCATACGCGCCGGCCAGCACATTCGCCTGGCCGCGCAGGGCTCGCCCGGCATCGGCCAGGGCAGCCCGGGCGATTTGTACCTGGACGTGGAGTTTTTGCCGCACCCGCTGTACCGTGCCGACGGCCACGACGTTTACATGAGCCTGCCGGTGGCGCCGTGGGAGGCCGCACTGGGCGCCGAAGTGGAAGCGCCCACGCCCACCGGCCGGGTTGAAATCAAGATCCCGCCGGGCTCGGCTGGCGGGCGCAAGCTGCGGCTCAAGGGGCGCGGCCTGCCGGGCCGAAGCGGCGGCCGGGCGCCCGGCGACTTTTATTTTGTGCTGCAACTGGCCCTGCCCGGCGCCGACAGCGAGGCCGGCAAAAAAGCCTACGCAGACCTGGCCGCAGCCTTCAACAGCTTCAACCCGCGCGCCAGCCTGCAGCAACCCGGAGGCCAGCCATGAGCAGCACGACCACCCCCACCGCCACCTACCTGAGCAGCTTCATTCTGGAAGACCAGACCGAGCTGACGCTGGACGAAGTCTGCCGCGCCTGCGCCGCGCAAACCGACATGATTGTTGAGCTGGTCAACGAAGGCGTGCTGGAGCCCGACGGCCCCGCGCCCGGCGAGTGGCGCTTTACCGGCCTGCACCTGCACCAGGCGCGGGTCGCCGTGCGGCTACAGCGCGACCTGGGCGTGAACCTGGCGGGCGTGGCGCTGGCGCTGCAGCTGCTGCAAGAAATGGACAGCCTGAGGGCGCAGTTGCGCCGGCTGGCCGGGGAGTGAGATGACCATCGGCCGTTTTACGGCGGCGCGATGTCATCCCCGGTCGATGCGACATTGACCACCGCCTCGGCCAGCGGGGCGTTGCGGCGCGGGTCGTGTTTCTCCAGCACGGTGCCCACCGCGCGCTTGAGCTTGCCGACCGCGCCGTGAATCGCCTGATGGGCATTGCCGGCGCGCTCCTTCACCACCACCGGCTCCAGCCCCACCAGCCGCGCCTCCAGCGTGCATTGAATCTCGTCCGGCGTGGCCTTGACATGGCTGTTCGCGTCGGCCAGGTGCGCCTCGACCCGGGTAATCTGCTCGCCAAAACGGCCCAGCGCCTCCTTCACCACCGTGGTCAGGTGGGCGGCCATCTTGTGGCGCCCGTCAACATGGGGGTCTGTGTTCAAAAAAACTTGCATGGGGGGGGTTCTTTCTGGGTTGCGTGAACGCACCAGCAACTCTTTGAGAGTTCTGAAGGCTCACTGGGATGAGGGGCCGAATGGCCTTTGTCAGCCCCTTTCAAGCCATGATGCGCCGATAGCGGCGTGGACGCAACGGGCAAGGCACAGCACCTGCCTGTAGGCCGTCTCCTACCAGCCGCCCGCCGGGACATAGCACCACCCCGGCCTGCGCGCATGGCTTACACGGCCATGCTGCTTTTGTTGCTAAGGTCATGCTGAGGTGCCGTTCCTCCTGAAGGCTTTTCATGAAATTCAAGGATCCGTTCAATGACTATTACCGGGTGATTGGCTTGGCGCGCGACGCCACGCCCGAGCAAATCAAACACGCCTACCGCCGCCTGGCCCGCAAATACCATCCCGATGTCAGCACCGAGAAAAACGCCGAGGCCCACTTCAAGGCACTGGCGCAGGCTTATGAGGTGCTGGGCGCGCCTGCCAGCCGGGCCCAATACGACCGGCTGGCCACCCCCTGGAAAGCCGGCCAGGACTTCAAGCCCTCACCCGAAGCCGCCCGCCGCCAGGACTGCTTCAAACCCGCCGCCGGCGAGCACCACGGCCGGGACGCCAGCGACTTTATGACCCGCTACTGGATCGACTGGCTGCAGGCCTGCGAAGCCGCCTGGGCGGCGTTGCGGGCCGCCGTGGCCGCGCCGCGTTAAGACGCGCCGGGCAACAAGCTCAAAACGCTACAAAATCAGGAGCCTCCAGCGCAGGTGTGGCTTGGGCCTCTGGCCCGCCAAGCCGTACCCCGCCGCTGCGTTGGGCGTCGGGCGTCGGCTGGCCGGACGGCACCAGGCGCGTGGCGTATCAAGAGCGCCCTACCAGCGCAACAGGCGCGGCCCCAGCAGAGCCCCCGCCAACGTCGGAATCGCGATGCCCAGTAGGTACCAGACCGCCATGAACGGCGCGGTCGATTCCGGGCAGTGCAGCGCATAGACCAGCGCACCCAATGCCCCGGCCAGCAGGCCGGCGCTGGCGCCCGCAAGGGCCAGCCGGGTCGGCGCCAAGCCCTTGATGGCCCAGAGCGTCGCCGCCAACAGTGGCAGCGAGATGAATGCGATGTTGACGGGACAACTCTTCCAGGTATCACCAAAAACAAGCTGCGCGCGCTGCGCCGGCGCGGCGTCGAGCAGCACCACGGCCGCCAGCAGCCACAGCGCCAGCACGGGCGTGGCCAGCCCGGCCCAGACGCGGCCCAGTCGCATGCCAGGTCGGGCCAGTCGTTCAGCGGCCAGCAGCGCGGCCAGCGCCAGACCGGCCGCAAAGCCCGGCTTGATCCAGAACATCAACTTGCCCGCGGCCTGCGCCAGGTCGGCGCGCAGC
Source organism: Polaromonas sp. (assembly GCF_031411155.1). GTDB lineage: Bacteria > Pseudomonadota > Gammaproteobacteria > Burkholderiales > Burkholderiaceae_C > Polaromonas. The sequence continues at coordinate 3,782 of NZ_JANOAL010000299.1, forward strand.
CCGAGCACGACGACCAGCAGCAAGACGGCCGCAGGCAGGCTCCAGCCCAGCGCCACGGCAAAGCGCCGGCCCACGGCGTTCTGCGGCACCGGCGCGGCATGGGCCGCCAGCAGGCTGACAAGGTCATCGGTTTTCATGCGTTTCCCCTGATTCTGGCCGCCAGCGCCTTCAAGCCCCGGTGCACGCCAATCTTGATGGCCGACTCTGACATGCCGGTCAATTGCGCCGCCTCCACCACGGACAGGCCCTCGAGCTTGACGTGCACGATCGGCAGGCGCTGTCGGTCAGGCAGGCCGGCAAGCAGTTTATCGAGGTCTTTTTTGGCCTCCGCCGCGTCGCTATCGCTGGACGCAAACACCTCGAGCTCATCGTCCAGCGGGTCGGTCATGGCCTCGCGCGCTGCCCGCGCGCGCAACAAGTCAACCAGCTTGTAGCGCGCAATCGCATGCACCCAGGCGGTCAGCGGCTGGTCAGCGCGGTAGGTGTGCCGCTGGTTGTGCACCGCGAGCAGTGTTTCTTGCACCAGGTCCTCTACGTCATCGGGTCGTTGAAAAAGCCGCTTTCTGTAATAAGCCCGCAAGTGCGCGCTCAGCGCCTTCAGAAAGCCGTGGTAGGCCGCCGCATCGCCGCCCAGGCCCTGCAGCAGCAGTGCGCGCAAGTGGCTCTCATTGTCTGCGAACCGGGCGTCTCTTTCTTCTATTCGTTCCATGAGGGCTTTGGGTTACAGCATGGGTGAGAAAAATATTTTTTGCCGTTTGGGCTCCGACCTGTAACCCGCGGCCAGGTTCCCCCGAACTACTACGCAGACTGTAATGGACTCTGTGCGCAGGGTTCACGCGGTCCGCGCATTTCGCGCAGTCTGGCCTTTCAAACTTGTGTATTTAACAGGAGCTACTTTCATGAACACCCGTACCCTCGCACTGAGCACCACCCTAGCCCTTGCCGCACTAGCCAGCGGTGCCGCCATGGCGCAGGAAAAGCCGATGGATGGCAAGCCCGCCATGGAGAAATGTTTCGGCGTCGCCCTGGCCGGCAAGAATGACTGCGCCGCCGGAGCCGGCACCACCTGCGCCGGCACATCCAAAATGGACTACCAGGGCAATGCCTGGAAGCAAGTGCCCGCAGGCACCTGCGCCGGCATCAAAACCCCCAAGGGCATGGGCTCCCTGAATCCGATCAAGGCCTGAGCCGTTTCGGGCGCACCTCATGACCCCCACAACCCTGACCGCCGGCCTGGGCCTGAAGCCGCAGCATTACGATGCGGCACTCAGCTGCGACCAGCCAGGCTTGTGGTTTGAAGTGCACCCGGAGAACTACCTGGTGGCGGGTGGTCCGCGCCTGGCCTGGCTGGAGGCCATCCGGGCCCGGCACCCGGTGTCGCTGCATGGGGTGTCGCTCTCGCTGGCGGCCGATGCCGCGCCGGACGCCGCCCACCTTGAAAGGCTGGCCGCGCTCGCCGCGCGTGTCGAGCCCGCTCTGGTGTCCGAGCATCTGGCCTGGTCGGCCTGGCGCGGCACCTACCTGCCTGACCTGCTGCCCTTTGCCCGCACCCATGCGGCGCTGTCGCGCATCACCGGCAACATCGCGCGCACGCAAGACGCGCTGGCGCGGCGCATCGCCCTCGAAAACCCCTCGCATTACCTGCACATGCAGGGACACGATTGGGATGAAATTGATTTTTTGCACGAGCTGGTGCGCCGCACCGGCTGCGGCTTGCTGCTGGATGTGAACAACGTTCATGTGAGTGCCCGCAACCTGGGTTTTTCGGCTGAGGCGTATATCGACGCCTTTCCCGTTGACGCGGTGATGGAAATTCATCTGGCCGGCCACGCACAAGACCCCCGGTTGGGCCCGGCGCTGCTGATCGATTCGCACGATGCGCCCATCGCCCCGCAAGTCTGGGCCCTGTATGAACGCCTGATCGCGCGCGCGGGGCCGCGCCCCACGCTGATTGAGCGCGATGAGCAGTTGCCGCCCTTTGCCGAACTGCTGGCCGAACGCAACCTGGCCCATGCGCTGCTGCAAGCAACCTCGATGGCCTGCGCATGAACTCCCCGCTTTCGAGCTTTCAGGACGATTTCGTTCAGGCGCTGTTGGCACCGCCAGAAGGCGCGCCGGCCCGGCTTCGCGCGCTGGTTGATCAGCCGGGTTTTGCGGTGTACCGCAACACCGTGCACAAAGCCTGTGTTGATGCCCTGCAAGCCAATTACCCCACGGTGCTGCGGCTGGTGGGCGAGGACTGGTTTCGCGCGGCGGCGGCCGTGCATGTGCGCGCCCAGCCGCCCAGCGATGCCCGCCTGCTGTTGTACGGCATGGGTTTCCCCGGCTTTCTGCGCGACTTTGCCCCGGCTGCCGAACTGCCCTACCTGAGCGGTGTTGCCATGCTGGACCGCTGCTGGACCGAGGCGCATGTGGCCGCCGATGCACCAGCGCTTGCTCCAACAGCCCTGGCCGGCCTGCCGCTGGAGCAGCTTGGCAAACTGGTGCTGCAGCCGCATCCGGCCGCGCGCTGGGCCTGGTTTGAGGGCCTCCCGATCTACACCCTCTGGCAACGCAATAGGATTAGCCTGGTTGATGCGGCCGACGACGGCGATGCGCTGGTCTGGACCGGCGAGGGCGCCCTGCTCACCCGGCCGGCGGGCGCGGTGACCTGGACCGCGCTCGATGCGGCCGGCTGTGCGTTTCTGGATGCCTGCGCGGCCGGGCGCCCGCTCGCGCTGGCGGCCAGCGAAGCACTGGCGCGGCAAGCCAGTACCGACCTGGCGCAACTGATGGCCGGGCTGCTGCAAGCCGGCGCTTTTTGCCGCGCGCAGGTGAGCCCGGATGAATCCACCCTCCCATGACCAAGGAACCAGCATGAACACCCTCCTGTCCACCAAGCCCACTGACGCGATTGAGGCCACTGACCCGGCGGCGGCTGACGGCAACCCGCCAGCCGGCCTGCGCGGAATCTGGAACCAGTTGGCGAGCCAGTTCACCCGGCTTGTGCCGCACGACGCGCTGGCACTGATCGACCGGCTGGCCATTGCCGCCATCTTTTTCCTGTCCGGCCGCACCAAGGTCGAAGGCTGGCTCACCGTCACCGACAGCGCCTACGCGCTGTTTCGGGACGAGTACAAGCTGCCGCTGATTCCGGTGGAGATTGCAGCGCATGCGGCCGCCTGGGCCGAACACCTGTTCCCGCTGCTGCTGATGATCGGCCTGTTCACGCGCCTGTCGGCCCTTGCGCTGCTGGGCATGACGCTGGTGATTCAGCTCTTCGTTTACCCCGACGCCTGGCCGACGCACCTGTCCTGGGCCGGCTTGCTGTTGTACCTGGTGGGCCGCGGCGGCGGCACGCTGTCGCTGGACCGGCTGCTTCGCATCCGCTAGGCTTCCCTGCCTTGGAGCAAACCCCATGCGCTACAAAATCAGGAGCAGGAGGTGCCCATGCTGATTGGGCCACAACCACAATTTACTGGTAATTTGGTCTGAATCGACCTAAATCAGCACCCGAAGCGGAACCCGGCCACGCGCTGGCGGTTTGTCATGGCCGTCCCGCTATCATCATGGCGATGCCTCAAGCCGACACCCTCGACACCCCTGCCGCCCACACCCCGGCGCAAGCCTTC
>NZ_JANOAL010000300.1:0-14956 GCF_031411155.1 Polaromonas sp.
CTTGATGAACCAGTGCATCGTGCGTGTGGTCAGCACGAAGATGCTTTGCAGGCCAGCGGCACGGGCGCGCTGCTCGATGCGCTTCAACACCTTTTCGCCATCGCCCTGGCCCTGGCTTTGCGGCGACACGGTCAGCGCGGCCATTTCGGCGGTTTTGGCTTCGGGATAGGGGTAGAGCGCGGCGCAGGCAAAGATCACGCCGTCATGCTCGATGATGGTGTAGTGGTCGGCATCGCGCTCAATCTCGGTGCGGTCGCGCTTGACCAGGGTGCCGTCTTTTTCAAACGGTTCAATCAGCTGCAGGATGCCGCCGACATCGTCGGGCGTGGCTTCGCGCAGGCTCTCTAACTTTTCATCAATCACCATGGTGCCTATGCCGTCGTGCACATAGATTTCCAGCAGCAGCGAGCCATCGACCGCGAACGGCAGGATGTGGCTGCGCTCCACGCCGGCCTTGCAGGCCTTGACGCAGTGCTGCAGGTAAAACCCGGTGTCCAGCGGTGTCAGGGCCGGCGCCACCGAGGCCAGCAGCTTCTCGGCGGCATCCAGCGGCAGTTCGGTGTCAATCGGGTTGTCTTCGACATCGGGCTGGTCGGGCTGGACGCGAATGCCCGGCGTCTCGGTCAAAAAGATCAGCTTGTCGGCCTGCAGGGCAATCGCCACCGAGGTCGCAACTTCTTCCATGTTCAGGTTAAAAGCCTCGCCCGTGGGCGAAAAACCAAATGGTGACAGCAGCACCATGGCGCCAAAATCCAGCGTCCGCGTAATGCCCGCCACATCCACCTTGCGCACCAGCCCCGAATGCTTGAAGTCGACCCCGTCCATGATGCCGACCGGCCGCGCCGTGATGAAGTTGCCCGAGATGACCCGTATCGTGGCGCCGGCCATGGGCGTGTTGGGCAGACCCTGGCTGAAGGCGGCCTCGATTTCGTAGCGCAGCTGGCCGGCGGCCTCCTGGGCGCAGTCGAGCGCGACCTCGTCGGTGATGCGCATGCCGTGCGAGTATTTGGCCGCATGGCCCTTGGCCAAAAGCTGCTCATTGACCTGCGGCCGAAAGCCGTGCACCAGCACGATCTTCACGCCCATGCTCTGGATCAGCGCCAGGTCTTGCGCAATGTGCTGCAGCTTGCCGGCGGCAATCGCCTCGCCGGCAATGCCCACCACAAAGGTTTTGCCGCGGTGCGTGTGGATGTAGGGCGCCACCGAGCGAAACCAGGGAACAAAGGTGAAATTGAAGACTGTGGACATGGTGCTTGGGCGGTGCAGTGGGCAGGGAAAGGCAGGGTCAGAACAGATAAGGGCGAAATTGCGGGACAGCCGGGTCGGGCGCTGGCAAAACCGGCTTGCGGGCTGGGATAATCCGCAATTCTCTACGAAGTTGCTGTTTTGTCCGTCAATCCCCTGAAAATTGAATTCCCTGAGTCGCTGCCGGTGTCGGGCAAGCGCGATGAAATCACCGAGGCGTTGCAGCGCCACCAGGTCATCATCGTCTGCGGCGAAACCGGCTCGGGCAAAACCACGCAGCTGCCCAAGATTGCACTGGCCATGGGCCGGGGCAAGCTCAATTACCCGCCCGGCCAGCGCGCCAAACTGATTGGCCACACCCAGCCGCGCCGGATTGCGGCCAGCAGCGTCGCCAAGCGGATTGCCGAAGAGCTCAAAACCCCGCTCGGCGAGGTGGTGGGCTACAAGGTGCGGTTTCAGGACCGGCTGAGCCGCGACGCCTCGGTCAAGCTGATGACCGACGGCATCTTGCTGGCCGAGACGCAGACCGACCCGCTGCTCAATGCCTACGACACGATCATCATTGACGAGGCGCACGAGCGCAGCCTGAACATCGACTTTTTGCTGGGCTATTTGCGCCAGCTGCTGCCGCGCCGGCCTGATTTGAAAGTGGTGATCACCTCGGCCACGATTGATGCGCAGCGTTTTGCAGATTATTTTGCATCCGCGCCAAGCGCGCCGCCGCCGGGCCGCCCCAAGGCAAGCGACGCCCCCTCGGGGGGCAGCGACGACGCGAAGCGCGGAGCGTGGGGGCACACAACTCCAGCGCCGGTCATCATGGTGTCGGGCCGCATGTTTCCGGTGGAGCAGCGCTGGCGGCCTTTTGAAGAGTCGCGTGACTACGATTTGAACGATGCGATTGCCGATGGCGTGGATGAGCTCTGGCAAAACCCGCACAGCGCCGGCGACATCCTGGTGTTTTTGCCGGGCGAGCGCGAGATTCGCGAAGCCGCCGACCATTTGCGCAAGCACCTGGCGCACCAGCCGCTGGTCCGCAACGCCGAAGTGCTGCCGCTGTTTGCCCGGCTGAGCCAGGCCGAGCAGGACCGCATCTTTGACGGCCACAGCGGCCGGCGCATCGTGCTGGCCACCAACGTGGCCGAGACCTCGCTCACCGTGCCGGGCATCCGCTACGTGATTGACGCAGGCACGGCGCGCGTCAAGCGCTACAGTTTCAGGAGCAAGGTGGAGCAGCTGATGGTCGAGCCGATCAGCCAGGCGGCCGCCAACCAGCGCGCCGGGCGTTGCGGCCGCGTGGCCGATGGCATTTGCCTGCGCCTGTACGACGAGCCCGATTTTTTGGGCCGGCAGCGCTTTACCGACCCCGAAATTTTGCGCAGCTCGCTGGCGGCGGTGATCTTGCGCATGAAAGCGCTGCACCTGGGAGCGATTGAAAACTTTGCCTTTATCGAACCGCCGCAGGGGCGCGCCATGGCCGACGGCTACCAGCTGCTGGCCGAGCTGGGCGCGGTCGATGACGACAACGAACTCACGCCCGTGGGCCGCACGCTGGCCAAGCTGCCGCTGGACCCGCGCGTGGGCCGCATGATTCTGGAGGCCAAGGACCGCGGCGCGCTCGATGAGGTGCTGGTGATTGCCAGCGCGCTCAGCGTGCAGGACGTGCGCGACCGCCCCATGGACAAGCAGGCGCAGGCCGACCAGGCCCATGCCAAGTTTGACGATGAAAAAAGCGAGTTTGTCGGGTATTTGAAGCTGTGGAAGTGGCTGGGCGACTCACGCGGTGGCCATGATGCGGTGCACAAGCTGACCAACCGCCAGTACGAAACCCTGCTGCGCGACAACTACATCAACATCCGCCGCGTGCGCGAGTGGCGCGATATTCATTCGCAGTTGCACAGCGTGGTGGGCGAGCAAGGCTGGCAGCTAAATAGCAAACCGGCCAGCTACGAGCAACTGCATTTGTCCATGCTGTGCGGCCTGCTCGGCAACCTGGGCCTCAAAAACGAGGAAGAAGACTGGTACCTGGGCGCGCGCGGCATCCGGTTTTACCGGCATCCCGGTGCCAAGCTCAGCAAAAAGCCGGGCCGCTGGATTGTGGCGGCCGAGCTGGTGGAAACCACGCGCCTGTTTGGCCGCGGCATCGCCAATATCGAGCCGCAGTGGGTGGAGCAGGTGGCCGGCCATCTTTTAAAGAAGCAGCTGCTCGACCCGCACTGGGAGAAAAAGGCCGCGCAGGTCACCGCACTGGAGCGCGCCACCTTATACGGCCTGGCCATCTACAACGGCCGGCGCGTCAACTTTGGCCGGGTCGATCCGGTGACGGCGCGCGAAATTTTCATCCGCGAAGCGCTGGTGGCGGGCAACTGGGACACCCAACTGCCGTTTCTGGCCGCCAACGAAAAGCTGATTGCCCAGGTGCAGGACATCGAGCACAAGGCGCGCCGGCAAGACGTGCTGGTCGATGAGGAACTGATTTACGCCTTTTACGACCAGCAGTTGCCGGCCAATGTGTGCAGTGGCGCGAGCTGCGAGGCCTGGTACAAGGACGAAGTCAAAAAGCAGCCCCAGCTTTTGCTGCTGACCCGTGAAGAGCTGATGCGCCACGAGGCCGCCGGCATCACCACCCAGGCCTTTCCCAAAACCCTGCGGCTGGGCGGTGTGGACTGCCTGGCGACTTACCTGCATGAGCCCGGTGACGCCAAAGACGGCGTGACGGTGGATCTGCCTTTGTTTGCGCTGAACCAGGTCAACGAGGAGCGCTGCGAGTGGCTGGTGCCCGGCATGCTCAAAGACAAGGTGCAGGCGTTGATCAAGACCTTGCACCAGCGCCCGCGCTCGCGGCTGGTGCCGCTGCCGGAGACGGCGGCGCGCATGGCCGCGGACCTGCTGCAGCCGGAAAAGTTTGGCACCGGTTCGTTGACGGATGCGGTGCTCAAACTGGTGCGCGATGCGACTTCGCTAGACGTCAAGCGCGGCGACATGAAGCTGGACATGCTGCCCGCGCACCTGTTCATGAACTTCCGGGTGCTGGACGAGCATGGCCGGCAGCTCGGCACCGGGCGCAACCTGGGCGCGCTCAAGGGCGAGCTGGGTTCGCAGGCGCGCGGCGCGTTTCAGGCGCTGGCAGGCCTGCGCACCCTGGTGGCGCCGGTAGCGGCCCAGCTTGCCGAAAACCCCGATTTCAACCCGAAAAATGCATCAAATAGGCCTGTAGCCCAATCAGTACAGGCGCAGGCAGCTCCTGAAAAGATAGCAATTAAAATCCCCGAACGCTACATCAGCTGGAGCTTTGGCGAGCTGCCGGAACTGATGGAAATCCGCAAGGGCGCGCAAACGCTGATTGGTTTCCCCGCACTGATTGACCTGGGTGATGCGGTGACGATTGAGGTGTTTGACGAGCCTGATGCGGCCGCTGCCAAACACCGCGCAGGTTTGCGGCGGCTGTTTTCGCTGCAGATCAAAGACGCGCTGAAATACCTGGAGAAAAACCTGCCCGATCTGCAGAAGATGGCCACCAGCTACATGCTGGTGGGCCGCGCCGCCGACCACACGGGCGGCGGCACGCTGGAAGAGCTGCGCTCGCAAATCATCGAGGTCGCGCTGGACCGTGCCTTCTTGCTGGACCCGCTGCCGACCGACGAAGCCGGGTTTAAAAAGCGGGTGGACGACGGCCGTGGCCGGCTGACCCTGATTGCCAGCGAAGTGGCGCGCCTGGCGGCCGGCATTCTGACCGAGTTTGGGGTCGCCCAGCGCAAGATCAAGGACAGCAAAAACGCCGCCGAGGCGGCGCTGGATGCCGCCCAGCAATTGCAGCGCCTGGTGCCCAAACGGTTTTTGACCGTGACGCCGTACCCGCAGTTGCAGCACTTTGCGCGCTACCTCAAGGCGATCACGCTGCGGCTGGAAAAATGGCGCGGCGACCCGGCGCGCGACGCGGCCCGCATGGCCGAACTGCGGCCGCTGGAGCAGCGCTACTGGCGTCTGGTGGCCGAGCGCAAGGGCGCCAGCGATGCGCGCATGCAGGAGTTTCGCTGGTTGCTCGAAGAATTGCGGGTCAGCTTCTTTGCGCAGGAGCTGCGCACGCCGCAGCCGGTGAGCGTGAAGCGGCTGGACAAGGCCTGGGCGCAGATCAATAGCTGACGCCAAGAGAAAGGGCCTTGCCGACTATCAACCGGCAAGGCCCTTTTTACGCTAAGCCAACGGCCAGACTAGATGCGTCCCATCAGCAGCAAAACGACCAGAATGAGAACCACCAGGCCGATACCGCCACTGGGGCCGTAACCCCAGCTTCTACTGTGGCCCCAGGTGGGCAGGGCACCGACCAGGATAAGAATCAGAACGATGAGCAGGATGAGCGAGATGGACATTGAAGGACTCCTAGTTATGTGCCTTGATTCTTGCCCAGTGCCGGGCGCCGTCAAGCAGGAAGGGAGCGCATTCAATCGTCAGGGGGCGCCTACAGTCTTTTTACAGCCTGGCCAGCCGTTCCAGCGCGGCATGCAGCGTTTCATCCTTCTTGGCAAAGCAAAAGCGCACCACGCGCTGATCGAAACCATCGCCATAAAACGCCGACAGCGGAATGGCCGCCACGCCGATCTCGCTGGTCAGCCATTTGCAAAAATCCGCTTCGCCCAGGTCGCTGACTTCTGAAATATCCACGCATTGAAAGTAGCTGCCCTCGCTGGGCAGCAGCTTGAAGCGGGTCCTGGCCAGGCCAGCGCGGAACAGGTCGCGCTTGCGCTGGTAAAAGGCGGGCAGGCTCAGATACGGCTGCGCATCGGCCATGTAGGCGGCCAGACCGTGCTGCACCGGGGTGTTGACGGTGAACACATTGAACTGGTGCACCTTGCGGAACTCGGCCGTCAGCGCCGCTGGCGCCGCCACATAGCCGACCTTCCAGCCGGTGACGTGGTAAGTCTTGCCAAAGCTGCTGACGATGAAGGCGCGCGCCGCCAGGCCGGCAAAGCGGCTCGCGCTCTGGTGCACGCGGCCCTGGTCGGCGTCGAACACCATGTGTTCGTAGACCTCGTCGCTGATCAGCAGGATGTCGGTGGGCGCCAGCAGTTCCTGTAGCCTGAGCATGTCGGCTTGCGTCCACACGGTGGCGCTCGGGTTGTGCGGCGAGTTGATGATGATGGCGCGGGTTTGGGTCGTGATGGCCGCCGCGATTTTGTCAAAGTCGGGGCGAAAGCTGCCGGGCGTCAGCGGCACGCGCACCACCGTGCCGCCGGCCAGCTCGACATTGGGCACATAGCTGTCGTAGCAGGGCTCCAGCACAATCACTTCGTCGCCGGGATGCACCACGGCCAGAATGACGGTGATGATGGCCTGGGTGGCACCAGCGGTGATGGTGATCTCGCTGTTGGCGTCGTAGTGGTGGCCATGGAGCTTGTCGACCTTGGCGGCAATGGCCTGGCGCAACGCCGGCACGCCGGGCATGGGCGGGTACTGGTTCAGGCCTTGCGCCATGGCGTCCGTCACCGCCGTCACCAGCCTGGGGTCGCACGCAAAATCCGGAAAGCCCTGGCCCAGGTTGACGGCACCTTTCTCATGGGCCAGCGTGGACATGACGGTAAAAATGGTGGTGCCGACGGTGGGCAGCTTGGATTTGACGTGAGGCGTGCGTGGAATGGTTGTGCTCATGCTCATGGACGGATTTCTCGGTTGCGACTGTCTGATCAAGCGGCCGCTAGCGGCGCCCCCTTAAGGGGGAGGCGGCCGCAGGACGCTTCGGGGGTGGATTAAATTTCGTAGTCGTTGACGCGGCCGGCCATGGCCTTGGTGATCAGGGCGCGGTCCAGCTTGTCGCTGAGCAGCTCGGCAAATTTATAGACAAAGTTTCGCAGGTAGGCGCTGCGCTTGAAGGCCACACGCGCCACATTCACGCCAAACAGCGCACCGGCGGGGATGGCCACCAGGTCGCTGTTGCTGCCGTCGTCCCTGATCGCCATTTCGGCCACAATGCCCACGCCCAGCCCCAGCCGCACGTAGGTCTTGATGACGTCGGAGTCAATCGCCTCCAGCGCAATGCGCGGGTGCAGGCGCTTGGCGGCAAAAGCGTGGTCGATCTTGGTGCGGCCGGTAAACGAAGGGTGGTAGGTAATCAGCGGCTCCAGCGCCAGGTCTTCCAGGCTGATGTTTTCTTTCTGAGCCAGCGGATGATCGATCGGCAAGACCAGTTTGTGCTGCCATTCGTAGCAGGGCAGGGTCACCAGTTCGTCGTACTGGGTCAGCGATTCGGTGGCAATGCCAATCTCGGCCACTTCGTCAATCACCATGCGCGCCACCTGGTCGGGCGAGCCCTGGTGCAGACTGACATTGACCTTGGGAAAGGCTTCGCGCAGCCTGGCCACCGGCTGCGGCAGCACATAGCGGGCCTGGGTGTGGGTGGTGGCAATCGACAGGGTGCCGCTGTCCTGGGCCGAGAACTGCTCGCCGATGCGGCGCAAATTGCCCACCTCGCGCATGATGAGTTCTATGCTTTTAAGCACATGCGCGCCCGGTTCGGTGACGCGCTTGAGCCGCTTGCCGTGGCGGGCAAAAATCTCCACGCCCAATTCTTCCTCAAGCTCGATGATGGCTTTGGACACGCCGGGTTGCGAGGTGTGCAGGGCGCGGGCGGTTTCGGTCAGGTTCAGGTTGCGCCGCACGGCCTCTTGAACAAAGCGAAATTGGTGTAGGTTCATATCAGATCGAGGCTAATTGTTCGCTTTATTATGCCCTTTGTACGCTAAGGAAAGACGGGGTTGGACAAGGCAATATCCGCCAGCAGGACCGTCAACCGGGAAAATTCGCCGGCGCTGGGCAGGAGTTCAATCGTCACGTCGGGATGGGCGGCGCGGATCTGCCCGACCAGCACCGGCAAATCCTCCCTTGCATGCTTTCCAACCCCTAGAAAAAGCGGGAATACCCTTATTCGACGTGTGCCGGCAGCTATTAAATTGGTAGCAGCTTCGGACAGCGAAGGCGCGCAGAGTTCGAGGTAAGCACAGCAGACCCGTGTTTCGGGCTCACGGCTGCGTATCAGGGCGGCAACAGCCTCCATCGGCTCGCGCCACAGTGGGTCGCGCGAGCCGTGGGCGAACAGGACGATGCCGCGAGTCGATGGGGTCATGATGAGTTGGGGTGAGGCGGTCGAATTGGGGGTCAGCGCTTGAACACCAGCCAGCCAAACGCGCCCAGCGAGACGGCCATGTACAGCAGCCCTGGCGTGGCGGCCGCCAGCCAGGGCTGCCAGTTGCGCAGGTTGCCAATGTAGCCAAACACGTTGTTTAGCAGGAAAAAGCTGATGCCAATCATGACGCCGGCAAACACATAGCTGGCAATGCCGCCCGAGCGAAAGTGCAGGTAGGCAAAGGGCAGGGCCAGCATCACCATCACCAGGCAACTGAGCGGGTAAAACACCTTTTTCCAGAATTCGATCTCATAGCGCTGGGCCGTCTGCCCATTCGCATCAAGATGGCGGATGTAGCTAAAGAGGTCCACGGTGCCCATGCGGTCGGGCTTGAGCAGCGCCACGGACACCATTTCAGCGCTGATCTCGGTGGGCCAGCGAAAGCTGTCCAGCGTGGTCCGGTTGACCCGGGCCGATTCAGCCGGCTTGCCCGTTGCGGGGGCCTTGCTTTCCGACACCTCAAACTCCGCGCGGGTGGCCTGTTGCAACTGCCAGGCATCATCCTTGCCAAACTGCGCCACGGGCGCCTGCGTGGTCGACACCACCAGGCCATTGCTGTTGAATTCAAAGATCTGCACGCCCTTCATTTCGTTGTTGGGCGTCAGGGTTTTGACGTTGACCACGTAGGTGTTGTAGGCCTGTTTCTCTTTCAGCCAAGCGCCGGTCTGGCCGACGGTGATCCGGCTTTGGTACCTGGCCTTGAGCAACTGGGCGGCCCGCTCGCTGGCGGGGGCCACATAGTCACCCACCGCAAAGCTGAACAGCACAAACACGGCACCCAGTGCCAGCAACAGCCGCAGCGCACGCCAGGGACCGAGACCGCTGGTGCGCAAAATCGTGTATTCGGAACTTTGCGCCAGCCGCGCCATCACAAAAATGGTGCCTATCAGCACCGAAATCGGGAGCAGTTCATACAGGTGATTGGGAATCAGCAAGGCTACGTAAAGCAGGGCGTGGCTGATGCGGTAAACATCGTCGGCGGCCGAAAGCCCATTGTTTTTGCCCAGGTACTGCAGTTCATCGACCAGGTCAAAAAACGAAAACAGGGCCAGAAAGCCCAGGGTAACCAGGGCGATGGCGATCAGCACTTCGCCATAGATCAGGCGGCGTATGGTTTTCATGGGCGGCTTTCGGTAACCGTGGCGGTGCGGCGCCCCCCAGTGGCGGCAGGTCTGAGCACCCAGTTGTAATGCCGCTTGGCCAGCCAGCCCAGCCCAAGGATCAGCACGCCGCCGTGCAGCGCCAGCAACAGACTGCCGAAACCAATCAGGCCGACAAAAATCCAGCTTTGCCCCAGATTGATGAAGTTGTTGTAAACCACAAAAGTCAGCAGGACAAAAATCATGTTGCTGCTGCGCCCGCCACGCGGGTTCACGCTGGACAGCGCAACCGCCAGAATGACAAAATTGAGCGATGCCAGCGCCAGGCCCAGACGCCACGCCAGCTCGCCCCGATTGCTGGGCGTGGGTGCATTGATCAGGGCACGTGTCGACAACAGCTTGGCTTCAGGGGCGTTGGCCGTCAGCGGGTCGGAGTCACCGGTTTTGGTGCCGTACTCCTCAAACTCGCTGATCTTGAGGGACTTTTCCCCGATGACGTTCTCCAGCCGCTGGCCGTTTTCGAGCATTAAAAACTGGGCATCGCCCTGCGTTTCAATGCGGCCGGAGCGCGCGGTGGTGATGGAGCTTTTGCCTTTTTCGGTGGCCGCGATGAATACATTGTTGCTGGTCTGTTCGCCATGGGTGGTGCGGTCAATGAAAAACACCCGGTTGCCGCTGGACGACTCCTGGAACTGGCCCGGCGCGACCCGGTCCAGGTCGCCACGCTGCTCGTAACGGCTTTGCATGTTTTTGGTCTGCTGGTTGGCCCACGGCCATACAAACAGCGCGGTCAGCGAGATCACCAGCAACACCGGCCAGGCAAAGCGAAACACGGGCTTAAGAAAACCGGCAAGGCCCTGGCCGCTGGTGAACCAGACCACCATTTCACTGTCGCGGTACATGCGCGACAGCGTACTGACCATGGCGATAAAGAGCGACAAGGTCAAAATGGTGGGCATGCGGCCCAAGGCCGAGTAGGCCATGAAGAGCATCACGTCCTGGGGATCGACGAAGCCGCGTGAGGCTTGGCCCAGGGTGCGGATCAGCACGATCGTCATCACGATGGTGATCAGCACCACCAGAGTGGCGCCAAAACTGCGGGCCAGCTCTTTGCGTATCGAAGATTGGAATAACATTGACTGAAAATTTGCCTTTACCGGTTACCTGGTTTTCTTGTTGTTGTTTTATCGGCCAAATCCTGAATTATGAACTTTGAACTCAAATCCCTGACCCGCGCGCGCGCCTGTGGCGAAAAATGCGATGCCCTGATTGTGCCCATCCCGCAGGCGCTGAGCGGGGGCGATGATCCGCTGACGGCGCTCGCTTCGCTGGCGCTTAAAGCGGGGGACTTTGAGGCCAAGCCCGGCAAACTGCTTGCTGCCTATCGCACCACCGGTATTGCGGCAACCCGGGTCTTGCTGGTGGGTGCGGGTGATGCGGGGCCGAAAAACCTGCGCACGGCGCTGCTGGCGGCCGTGGCGGCCCTGAAAACCAGCAATGCCAGGCGCGTGGTGATTTGCCTCGATGCCGTGAACGACTTGCACCCCGATGCAGTGCGGGCCGTGATGGTGGCCTGCAGCGATGCGGTTTATACCTACGTCACCACCAAACCCAAGGCGAGCCAGGTCAAGCTGCAGCATGTGGTGGTGGGTGTGCCGGATGTGGCCGGCGCCAGGGCCGGTTTTGACAAGGCCGCGGCGCTGGTCAAAGGCCTTGAATTTGCCAAGGAATGGGCGAATCGCCCGGCCAACCACGCCACGCCCGCCCTGCTGGCGGGCGCGGCGAAAGATCTGGCCCGGCTGCGCAGCATCAAGGCCGAGGTGCTGGGGCCGAAAGAGGTTGCCAAACTTGGCATGGGCGCATTCATGGCGGTGGCCCAGGGCTCGGCGGAACCGCTGCGGTTTATCGTGCTGCGTTATGAGGGCGCGGCCAAGTCGGTGGCCCCCGTGGTGCTGGTCGGCAAGGGCATTACCTTTGACACCGGCGGCATCTCGATCAAGCCTGCGGCCGAGATGGATGAAATGAAGTTTGACATGTGCGGCGCGGCCAGCGTGCTGGGCACTTTCCGGGCGCTGGCCGAGCTGCAGCCCACGCTGAATGTGGTCGGGCTGATCCCGGCCTGCGAAAACATGCCCAGTGACCGCGCCGTCAAGCCGGGCGATGTGGTGACCAGCATGAGCGGGCAAACCATTGAAATCCTGAACACCGATGCGGAAGGGCGCCTCGTGCTGTGTGACGCGCTGAGCTATGCGGAGCGCTTCAAGCCCAGCGCCGTGGTGGACATTGCGACGCTGACGGGCGCCTGCGTGGTGGCCCTGGGCGGCGTGCGAAGCGGCCTGTTTTCTTCCGACGACAACCTGGCCCAGGCACTGGCCGAGGCCGGCGATTCGTCGCTGGACCTGTGCTGGCGGATGCCACTGGACGAGGACTATGCGGAAGGTCTTAAATCGAATTTTGCGGATGTGGCCAATGTGGCAGGCCGGGCCGGCGGCGCGGTGACCGCCGCCAAGTTTTTGCAGCGTTTCACCGCCAGCTTTCCCTGGGCGCACCTGGACATTGCGGGAACCGCCTGGAAAAGCGGCGCCGCCAAAGGTGCGACCGGCAGGCCGGTGCCTTTGCTGCTGGACTACCTGCTGGGCCAGGTGTCCGCAGCACAGCCGGCGGGGGCGCGCAAGGCTGCGCCCAAACCAGCGTCCAAAACCGCGCCGGTGAAACGAAGCAAACCGACGGCCAAAACGCGCGCCTGAAGCCAGCATGACCGAAATCGCCTTTCACACCAACGTGGCTGACCCGCTGATTTACAGTTGCCGATTGCTGCGCAAGGCCTACATGAGCGGTGCCCGGGTGGTGGTGACGGCGCCCGCAGAAACCCTGGCCCGGCTGGACCGGGAACTGTGGAGCTTCTCGGCCACGGATTTTGTGCCGCACTGCCACGCCGGTGCCGAGGCGCAGGTGTTAAGCCGCTCGCCCGTGGTGCTGGCCGAATCCCTTGAACAGCTGCCCCACTTGGGTGTTCTGGTGAATCTGGGGCAGGAGGTGCCGGCTGGATTTGAGCGGTTTGAGCGCTTTTTCGAGGTGGTTCCGCAGCAGGAAGAAGGGCGGCTGGCAGGCCGCAGGCGATGGAAGCACTACCAGGCCAGGGGTTACACGCTCAAGCTTCATGACGCCGCCGCACCACCGACAGGGGGCGGCTGATGAGCGCTCCGGGGCCACCGCGCTTTGTTCCAACGCTGACCGAGATCGTCCAGCCTGCGCCTACACCTGGTGCGGAGCCTGTGGCCCAGGCCACGCCTCTGGGTGACCTGCCGGCCGGACTGGAGTCCCGGATCGTGCAGCGCGTGTTGCAGCGGCTGGACCTGAGCCTGGAGCGGCGCCTGCGTGAAGTGGTGGGGCAACTGATTCTGGAGCAGACACAGAGCCTGCTACCCCGTCTGCGCGAAGAGATTGAGAACGTCGTCAGCCAGTCTGTGAGCCAGGCCATGGAACTTGAAAGCCTGAACAGCCAAATCGAGCAGAAAAAAAATACCTGATCCGGCGCCAGCAAATCGATCGGTGCCACCCGTCGGGAATCCGCGTCCCTCGGGCCTGCTGCGGGCGCGCATTAGTCAGATTGCTTATCGGGTAAACCCCCTTATCGGAATTAACCTAGGGACGTTGCTAATGTGCGGGCCCAGAAATTGCGATATGTTCTGCCCCGTTGAGTTAAAAATAATTGTTCTCAACCTTTAACGGTAATTTCCTAATCGGAGTGTTTTTATGCAAATGAAATTAAAACTGACAGTAGTGGCCGCTCTCGCAACTCTGGCCGGCATGGCCTCGGCCCAGGATGTCGTGGTCAAGATCGGCCACGTCGCCCCTATGTCGGGTTCGCAGGCTCACTACGGAAAAGACAATGAAAACGGCGCGCGCATGGCTGTTGAAGACCTGAACACGCAGAACGTCGTCATTGGCGGCAAGAAAATCAAGTTTGAACTGCTTGCAGAAGATGACGCTGCCGATCCAAAACAGGGCACCGCTGCAGCACAAAAACTGTGCGACTCCAAAGTTGCTGGTGTGGTCGGTCACCTGAATTCGGGAACCACTATTCCTGCATCGAAGGTTTACAACGATTGCGGCATTCCCCACATCACGGGTGCAGCAACCAACCCCAACCTGACCAAGCCAGGTTACAAAACCACTTACCGCATCATCGCCAATGACCTGGCGCTGGGTGCTGGTCTGGCCTTCTACGCAGCGGACGCGCTGAAACTGAAAAAAGTCGCCATTATTGATGACCGTACTGCTTACGGCCAGGGTGTTGCCGAAGTGTTCAAAAAGACGGCCCTGACAAAAGGCATGACCGTGGTGGACGAGCAGTTCACCACCGACAAAGCGACCGACTTCATGGCCATTTTGACCGCCATTAAAGCCAAAAATCCTGACGCCATTTTCTTCGGTGGCATGGACCCGCAAGGCGGCCCCATGTTGCGTCAGATGGAACAGCTAGGCATGGGCAACGTCAAGTACTTTGGCGGTGATGGCATTTGCACGGCTGAACTCGCCAAACTGGCTGCAGGCGCAAAAACCATCGGCAACGTAGTTTGCGCTGAAGGCGGTGCTTCCCTGGCGAAAATGCCTGGTGGCGAAGCCTGGAAAAAGCGTTACGACGCCAAGTACCCCGGCCAGTTCCAGGTTTACAGCCCATACACCTATGACGCCACCTTCGTTTTGGTGGACGCCATGAAGCGTGCCAATTCGACCGATCCAAAAGTCTACACCCCGGAGTTGATCAAAACCAACTACAAAGGTGTCACGACCACCATCGCTTTCGAACCCAACGGTGAGTTGAAAAACCCGGCCATCACCTTGTATGTCTACAAAGACGGCAAGAAGTCTGCCCTGAACTAAGCCGTTCAACAGCAAAAAATGCCACCGCAAGGTGGCTTTTTTTTGGCCGGCACGAATCTGATGAAGCATGATTCGGGCACAAAAAAGCCCAGACTGGCTGGGCTTTCAGGAGTTTTTATCACCGTGCTGGAAACTCACGGCAACTGTACTTTTTGGCGGAAGAGGCGGGATTCGAACCCGCGGTGGGTATAACCCCACGCACGCTTTCCAGGCGTGTGACTTAAACCGCTCATCCACCCTTCCGCGAAGCCTTGCATTGTAGCAGTGCCGGGGCGATTGCCCCCTGGAAATTTGCACCCAAAGTCTGGCGTTTAGTGGTGGATTCCCTGAAACCGGTTTTTTTCCAGTTGGGCCAGGGTGACGAACTGCAGGGCGCTGACATGCGTGGACTCCAGAATCACCGGAGGTGCCTTGCCGGCCTCCAGCGCCTCGCGCCAGCGGTTGGCACACAGGCACCAGCGGTCACCCGGCTTGAGGCCGGCAAAGCGGTGCCGGGGCAGCGGCGTGACCAGGTCATTGCCGCGCGCCGATGAGAACGCCAGAAACTCGG
>NZ_JANOAL010000301.1:0-4668 GCF_031411155.1 Polaromonas sp.
AATCACCACGCCGGCCGAGCCCGAGAACGGTTCGACGATGACGGCGGCGATGGTCGAGGCATCGTGCAGCGCAATGATGTCGAGCAGGCGGTCGGCCAGTTCGGCGCCGGTCGGTGGCATGCCGCGGTGAAACGAGCCGGCCGGCGGCTGGGTGTGCGGCAGGTGGTCGGCCTCCAGGCCCTGGCCAAACAGCTTGCGGTTGGCCGCAATGCCGCCGACCGAAATGCCGCCAAAGTTGACGCCATGGTAGCCCTTTTCGCGGCCGATCAGGCGCGTCTTGCTGGCCTGGCCCCTGGTGCGCCAGTAGGCCCGCGCCATCTTTAGCGAGGTGTCGGCCGCCTCGGAGCCCGAACCGGTGAAGAACACGTAGTCGAGCCCTTCGGGGGTCAGCTCCTTGATCTTGTTGGCCAGCTCAAAGGCCAGCGGGTGGCCGAACTGGAAGGCCGGCGCATAGTCGAGCTTGCCGATCTGGCGGCTCACCGCCTCGGTGATCTCGCGCCGGCCATGGCCCAGGCCCGAGCACCACAGGCCCGACAGGCCATCAAAAATCTTGCGCCCCTCGCTGTCCGTCAGGTAGGCGCCGCTGGCGCTCACGATCATGCGCGGATTGGCCTTGAAGTTGCGGTTGGCGGTGTAGGGCATCCAGTGCGCCTCCAGCCAGGCGGCATCGGTGCGGGGGCCGGCGGCTGCTGCAGCGGGGTCAAGGTCAGCGAAGTTCATGGGGAAGTCTCCTGGGTGGGGGTGATTTTGCTGATTCTGGAGGCTTCTGTTAATCTCTAAAAGAGTGCAATATCAATGTTTACTTGAGGTTTTATGCAAGTGAATCCGCCCGATGCCGTGAACACCAAGAAGCGCGCCGTGCTGGGCCAGCTCAGCGACATGGACCTGCGCCTGCTACAGGTGTTTAAAAGCGTGGTCGACTGCGGCGGCATGACGGCCGCCGAGCTGGAACTCAACATCGGCACCAGCACCGTCAGCCGCCATGTCAAGGACCTGGAAACCCGGCTCGGCCTGGTGCTGTGCCGGCGCGGCCGGGCCGGTTTTGCGCTGACGCCCGAGGGCCAGCGGGTCTACGAAGAGACCTTGCGCCTGCTGGCGTCGGTGGCCGGCTTTCGCAACAGCATCGACGACATTCACTCGCGCATGGGCGGGCAGCTGGCGCTGGCGGTGTTCGACAAGACCGCCAGCAACCCGCGGGCCCGCATCGGCGAGGCGATTGCGCGCTTTGCCGAGCAGGCGCCCGAGGTGCACCTGCAACTGCATGTGGCGTCGATCAACGCCATCGAGCGCGGCGTGATCGACGGCGCCTACCAGGTCGGCATCATTCCGGCCCACCGCAACTCGCCCAGCCTGCGCTACGCCGATTTGTTCAGTGAAACCATGCTGCTGTACTGCGGCGCCCGGCATCCGCTGTTTGGCGCCGACTGCGCGGCGCTGGGCTGGGACGGCCTGCGCGCCCACGACTTTGCCGGGCTGGGCTACCACTCGCCCAACATGGCGCTGAGCCACAGCGCCAACCTGCCGCGCAAGGCCACCGGCTTTGACCAGGAGGCGATTGCCACGCTGATTCTGTCGGGCAAGTTTCTGGGCTTTCTGCCCGATCACTATGCCGAGCTGTTCGAGCGGCGCGGCCAGATGCGGGCGCTGCGGCCCGCGCTGTTTTGCTACCCCTGCAACTTTGTCAGCCTGCTCAGGCATTCGCCCCGGCCGTCGCGCGCGGTGCAGGCTTTTCACGATTGCCTGGTCAGCGCGCACGGCGAGCCGGCGCCGTGAGCGGCCTGGTGCCGGTTACCAGTCGACCAGGCTCAGGCCCAGGCTCAAGACATTGCGCTTGCGGTTGTAGTCCAGCAGGCTGTCGCCATAGCCGCTGAACAGTTGCAGGTGGTAGCGCAGGCCGGTGTAGCTGGGTGACGAGGCGGGCGCCAGGGTCCAGTCAAGCCGGGCCGAGCCGCGCGCTTCCTTTTTCAGCGAATGCCGCAGCGTCAGGCCCAGGCTGTTGCTGCGGCTCAGTTGCCAGCGGCCCGCCAGTTCGGCGCGGCCCACATAGTTTTCAATGCCGGGGTTGTCGTCATCGCCCGATTTTTCGCGCAGGCGGCGCCAAGCCCGGCCCTGCAGCGCCAGGCTGGACTCCGGGCCCAGCACTTTCTCGGCCGCGCCCATCAGGTAGACGCGGTTCCAGCTGCGCGACAGCGGCAGCGCCTGGCCGTTGGACTGGTGCACCAGCCCCAGGCCCGACAGCCGGTAGTTCCAGCCGCCGGCCAGCGGAATCTGGTGCGGGTAGATGTAAATGACCTCGGGTTCGTGGTCGGTGCTGCGAAACGGGCGTGACAGGGCGGAATTGAACAGCTGCCAGTAACTTTGCTGGGTGTAGCCAAACCACAGCGAGTCCTGGTCGTCCTCGTCATCCGGCCCGCTTTTCAGCAGGCCCTTGGCCACCTTGGTGCGCACCGACAGCTGGATCTTGTTCTCGGTGCGGCGGTAGGTCTGGCTGGTCAGCGCGGTGTGGCCGGTGGCGGGCGACGAGGGTTGCTGGTTGACGCTGTCGGAGGCCACGACCGACAGCGAAATTGGCCGGTAACCGCGAATCGCAAAGGTGTCGCAGTCGGTGCCGCGCTGCAGCTCCCAGAATTTCGACAGGTCGGAGTAGTTGTTGTTGCGGCAGCCCACCGGCTTGCCGTCGGGGGCGTCGGTGTTGAGCGCCGGCAGCAGCAGCACCTGGGCGGCGGGCTGGCCGGTGGCCGGATTGGCAGGGGCGGTGGTAACGCTGGCCGGCGGCGCGGCGCTGCTGGCGCTGGCGGGTGGCGTGTTGGCCGACTGCGAGTCGGCCCAGGCCTGAAAGCAGGCCAGTTGTGCGGCGGGCTCGGTCTTCAGGGCCTGGCAGGCCTGCCAGCCCTGGCTGGACGGTCGGCTGCCGGCCGGGGCGGCGGTCTGCGCCTGCGCCAGGCCCGCCGCCGCCATCAGGGCGCCGGCAAGGCGGAGTCGGTAAGCTGTCATGGTGTGAAAAGGGCTAGCCGCCGATCAGGGCAGGCGGGTTAGCGTAAAAGGCACGTCGGGCGCGTCGGGCGGCGCGCTGCGGCTGGTGTCTTTCCAGCTGCCCTGGTAGACCTTGCCGCACGAGCCGGCCACCATTTCGCCGTTCCAGGTGCCGGTGATGCTGACGCCGTCCGACGACTCGTCAAGCAGCAGCAGGCCTTCGTCCAGGTCGCCGGCCAGTTGCGCCTGGGCGGCGTGGCCCGCAATGGCCGGGCTGCCCGCGGCCGCGCCCAGGTCGCGGCTGACCGAGCCGGCCAGGCTCTCCGAAAACTCGGCGTGGCGCTGCAGCCGCATCGTGGCGCGGGCCGGCAGGCCGGCGGGCGGCTTGGTAAAGCGCACGGCCCACTGGCCGTGCAGCTGCTCGGCCTTCATCTCCTGCGCGGCCGGGCACCGGGCCTGGGGCTTGTCCTGGGGCTTGTTTTGCGGCTTGTTTTGGGCGTTAGCCCAGGTAACAAGCGTGTATGCAGCTATTAAAAATATAGCAAATCGGAGGCGGTTGAAAATCATGGGCGGGGTAGAAAAAAACGGGTGAGCCAGGCCGGCTAGCGGTTCAGCGCCTCAAAGGCCAGCGTGGCGGCCTTGGCGTCGGCCGCCTTCTTGGCAAATTCCGCGCGCAGGGCCTTGATTTTTTCGCGCGGGTCTTCCTTCACCGTGGCCTGGTCCAGTGCCATCTCGGCAATAAAACGGCTGGGAATGCCGGCAATCGTATCGCGGTTTTTCTTGCGGCGGCGCAGCCAGTTGACCGCCAGGGTGCGCTGGGCGCGGGTAATGCCCACATACATCAGCCGGCGTTCTTCCTGCAGGCGCAGCGCAATGTTCTCGGTCTTGCTGGCATCGCTGCCGTCGTCATCGTCGAGCTTGAAGGGCAGCAGCCCCTCGTTGCAGCCGGCCAGCACCACATGCGGCCACTCCAGCCCCTTGGCCGCGTGCAGGGTCGACAGCGTCACCACGTTCTGGTCGCCCTCGCGCTCGGAGATGGTCGACAGCAGCGCGATCGTCTGCACCACTTCCAGCATGGTTTTGGTTTCTTTGGCGCTGGCTGCGCCGGCCACGTCATCAATCTGCCCGCCGCAGCGCAGCGCCACCCAGTCGCAAAAATCCATCACATTGGTCCAGCGCGCGGCGGCAATTTTTTCACTGTCCTCGCCGTCGTACAAGTGCTGTTCGTAGTCAATTTCCTTCAGCCAGTCGGTCAGGAACACGCGCGCATCCTCGGCGCCCACGGTGCGCCGGGCGCGGTACTCGAGGTCGTTCAGGTAGCGCCCAAACTCCTGCAGCGAACCGACCGCCTTGGCCGGCAGCACCGAACCCAGCGAGTGGCTGAACAGCGCCTCGAACAGGCTGAGCTTGCTGGTGTCGGCAAAGCCGCTGAGCGCCGCTAGCGTAGTGTGGCCAATGCCGCGCTTGGGCGTCTTGATGGCGCGGATGAAGGCCTGGTTGTTGTCGTTGTTGACCAGCAGCACCATCCAGCTGCACAGGTCCTTGATCTCGGCCCGGTCAAAAAAGCTTTGCCCGCCCGACACCTTGTACGGGATGCTGGCGCGCCGAAACGCCTTCTCAAACGGCTTGGCCATGTGGTTGGCGCGGTACAGCACGCAAAAGTCCTTCCACTCGCGGTACTGGCCGCCCTCGGCC
>NZ_JANOAL010000302.1:0-6747 GCF_031411155.1 Polaromonas sp.
GTTTTTGCAGGTTCAGCGGCCCGAGGTAACCGGGTTTGCAGCCAAAGTGGTCTTCAATCTCGGGAAGCGTGGCGAAGCGAAAGTTAGTGAGGCCGGGCACCTTGCCGACCTTGACTTCGTTCATGTCGTGGTCACCGCGCAGCAGCAGCAGCCAGACCTGGGTCTTGGTGACCTCGCCAGCCTCGTTGATCTGGTCGGTGGCCAGCACCAGTGACTTGACGGTGGTTTCCAGCGGAATGCCCAGCAGCTCGGCCACATCGGCGCAGGTGGCCTTGCCCGGAGTCGCCGTCTTGGTCATCGCCTGCGAGGCGGCTTTGGGCACGCCCTGCGGTGCCAGCGCTTCGGCTTTCTCCATGTTGGCTGCGTAGTCGCTGGTGGGGCAGTACACGATGGCGTCTTCACCGGTGGCGGCAATCACCTGGAACTCTTCGCTCAAATCGCCGCCGATGGCACCGCTGTCGGCGGCAACCGCCCGGTAGGTCAGGCCAAAGCGGTCAAAAATCCGGCGGTAGGTCTGCGCCATGACCTGGTAGCTGGCTTTGGCGGCGGTCTGGTCGCGGTCAAAGCTGTAAGCGTCTTTCATGATGAACTCGCGCCCGCGCATCAGGCCAAAACGCGGACGGCGCTCGTCGCGGAATTTGGTCTGAATCTGGTACAGGTTTTTGGGTAGCTGTTTGTAGCTTTTGATGTCCTGCCGCATCACGTCGGTGATGACCTCTTCGCTGGTCGGTTGCACCACAAAATCGCGGCCGTGCCGGTCCCTGATGCGCAGCAGTTCCGGGCCCATTTTTTTAAAGCGGCCGGTTTCCTGCCAGAGTTCGGCCGGCTGAATCACCGGCATGGTCATTTCAATCGCACCGGCGCGGTTCATTTCCTCGCGAACAATGGCCTCCACCTTGCGGATCACGCGCAGGCCCATGGGCATGTAGCTGTAAATGCCGGTCCCGAGTTTCTTGATCATGCCGGCGCGCGTCATCAGTTGGTGGCTGACGATTTCTGCATCGGCAGGCGCTTCCTTGAGGGTGGAAATGAAGAACTGCGAGGCTTTCATGGGGCGTTTTCTGGAAATTCGAGTTGGGGGAGGGCTGAGTCGGGCTTTTAGCCGCACAGTTTGGCGATAGCGCCCGGGCTGTGCATAATGGACTCAGTTTAAAAAATTTGAGGTTTGATTATGCTTGACCGGGACGGCTTTAGGCCCAACGTCGGCATCATCTTGCTCAACCAGAGAAGTCAGGTATTTTGGGGCAAACGTATCCGCACCCACTCGTGGCAATTTCCGCAGGGTGGCATTGACCGGGGCGAAAATCCCGAGCAGGCCATGTTCCGCGAATTGCACGAAGAAGTGGGACTGATGCCGCAGCACGTCCATGTGCTGGCCCGAACCCGAGACTGGTTGCGCTATGAGGTGCCTGACCGGTTCATCCGCCGCGATGCGCGCGGACATTACAAAGGCCAGAAACAAATCTGGTTTCTGCTGCAACTGGTTGGTCACGACTGGGATTTGAACCTGCGCGCCACAGACCATCCCGAGTTTGATGCCTGGCGCTGGAACGATTACTGGGTGCCGCTGGATGTGGTGGTGGAGTTCAAGCGTGGCGTCTATGAGATGGCGCTGACAGAACTGTCGCGCTTTGTGCCGCGCTTTGATGCCCGGTTTGAGCCGCGCAGCGACCATCGCAACCGTTATTTGCGCAGCGGCCTGCACCAGCGAGACCAGCACGCAACTGGCCCCGGCAACGAGGCTGAGCATCGGCCCGGCAATGACGCGGCTCGCCCTTATGCGGGCAGAACCGGTACGCTGTTTGAGTTGCCGCCTGGCGCCACCTTTGAGCCGGACCCGCAGACCAGTTTTGGCGCGGATACCCCGGTCACCAAAACATGACATTTAAACCGGTTTTGACCGCTTGCCTGGCGCTTGCGCTCGGCATCAGCCCTGGCGCCTGGGCGCAACGGATTGTCGATATTCCCGAGTGGAAGGAGTCCGAGGCGCCGCCACCGCCCGCCTTCGACTTCGGCAAGCTGGTCACGTTTGAGGCTTCGCCCGGCTCGTCCCTGGTATTTGGGGTAGACCCGGCGGCCGTAAGCATTTCCGGAAGTGACAGCCTGGTGCGCTATGTGATGGTGGCCACCAGCGCCAGCGGCGCCAGAAACGTCTTGTACGAGGCCATTCGCTGCTCGACTGCCGAGGTCAAGACCTATGCCCGGTACTCGGCGGATGGCCACTGGAGCCCGGTAGACAGCCCCGAATGGCGTCCGCTGTTTGGCAACCGATCGGCCAGCCATGCCTTGCGCTTTGCACAGGCCGGTGCTTGCGACAATACGGCGCCGGCCACCTCGGTCCAGGCCCTGGTCCAGCAGCTGAAAAGCCCGAACCTCAAACGATAAATGTGCCGGCGCGCCGCTTCGCCTAGCGGCTGAGGACCAGGTTGGTGCGGTGAATCATTTCAGGCTCGCCCGTGTAACCCAGCAGTTTTTCAAATTCTGATGATGCCTTGCGGCAGATCAGCCGCGCCTCGGCGCTTGAATAATTGGCCAGTCCGCGGGCAATTTCTGCGCCGTCAATGCTCTGGATGGCAATCACGTCGCCGCGCGAAAAGTCCCCCTGCACGGCGGTCATGCCAATCGGCAGCAGGCTCTTGCCTTCACCGGTCACCTTACTGGCCGCCCCGGCGTCAACCGTGATGGCGCCGCGCAGCTGCAGATGGTCGGCCATCCATTGCTTGCGGGCCTGGTTTTTCTGGGTTTGCGCCACCAGCAGTGTGCCAATGGCCTCGCCCTGCGTCAGGCGGATCAGCGCCTGCGGCTCGCGGCCCCAGGCAATCACGGTGGAGGCACCCGAGCCGGCCGCGCGTTTGGCCGCCAGAATCTTGGTGATCATGCCGCCCTTGCCGATGCTGGAGCCGGCACCGCCCGCCATGGCTTCCAGCGCGGCATCGCCGGCCTTGGCCTCATGCACAAATTGGGCGGCCGGGTCTTTGCGCGGATCGGCGGTGTAAAGGCCTTTTTGATCGGTCAGGATGACCAGCGCGTCGGCTTCGACCAGGTTGGCCACCAGCGCGCCCAGGGTGTCGTTGTCGCCAAACTTGATCTCGTCGTTGACCACGGTGTCGTTTTCGTTGATGACCGGCACCACGCCCAGTTGCAGCAGGGTCAGCAGGGTAGAGCGCGCGTTGAGGTAGCGCTCGCGGTCGGCCAGGTCGGCATGGGTAAGCAGCACCTGCGCGCTGCCGATGCCGTTTTCGCGCAGTTTGGATTCATACACCTGCGCCAGCCCCATCTGGCCGACGGCCGCTGCCGCCTGCAACTCGTGAATGGCTTTCGGGCGAGCCGTCCAGCCGAGCCGCTTCATGCCTTCGGCGATGGCCCCGCTGCTCACCATGATCACTTCCCGGCCGTCCCTGGCCAGGGCGGCCAGCTGTTCGCACCACTGGCCGATGGCCTCGGCGTCCAACCCCCTGCCTTCATTGGTGACCAGACTGGAGCCCACCTTGACGACAATGCGCCTGGCGTTGCGCAGCAGAGTGGAACCGGTGTTTTCTAGCATTTTTAGTACATTTTAGGCTCTAGCCCAATGAATACAGGCGCAAGCAGCTATTATTTTTATAGCGACCGTGATGGGGCGCCAGCCGGGGCCCGGCCTCGCTTATTCGGGTGGAAGCTCGACAAACCGCGGGTCGATGTCTTTCACGGGCTGCTCGCTCTTTTGCACTTGCTTGACATGCTGATAAATGGTCTTGACCAGTTGCTCGCAGCCTTCCCGGGTCAGCGCCGAAATCTCGAACACCGGGCCCTTGAACTTGAAGCGCTTGACAAAATCCTTGACGATCGCTGCGCGCTTGTCGCCGTCCACCATGTCGAGCTTGTTGAGGACCAGCCAGCGCGGTTTTTTATACAGCGCTTCGTCGTATTTCTTGAGTTCGTCCACAATCGCCTTGGCCTGGGCGACCGGGTCAACGCCCTCATCAAACGGAGCCAGATCAACGATATGCAGCAGCAGGCGGGTGCGCTGCAGGTGCCGCAAAAACAGGTGGCCGAGGCCGGCGCCTTCGGAGGCGCCCTCAATCAGACCGGGCAGATCGGCCACCACAAAACTTTGCTCGGGACCCACCCGCACCACGCCCAGATTGGGGTGCAGGGTGGTGAAAGGGTAGTCGGCAATGCGTGGCCTGGCATTGGAGACCGCCGTGATGAAGGTGGATTTACCCGCATTGGGCATGCCCAGCAGGCCAACGTCGGCCAGCACCTTCAGTTCGAGCTTGAGGCTTTTCCGGTCGCCGGGCCAGCCCGGTGTTTTGCTGCGCGGCGCCCGGTTGGTGGAACTTTTGAAGCGCAGGTTGCCAAAACCGCCATCGCCGCCTTTGGCGATCAGGATCTGCTCGCCCGGCACCAGCAGTTCAAAAAGAACCTCGCCGGTTTCCGCATCGGTCAGGATGGTGCCGACCGGCATCTTGAGGATGATGTCGTCTCCCTTGGCTCCAAACATGTCCGAGCCCATGCCGTGTTCGCCGTTGCGGGCTTCGTGGCGACGCGAAAAACGGAAATCCACCAACGTGTTCAGGTTGACGTCGGCTACCGCATATACGTGGCCGCCGCGTCCGCCGTCGCCACCGTTGGGACCGCCGAATTCCTTGTACTTTTCATGGCTGAACGAGACGCAGCCGCTCCCGCCATCGCCGGCGGCAATGTCAATATAGGCTTCGTCAACAAATTTCATGGTGGGCAGCGCCGTTGGCGTTGAATGCGGGAAGCGTGGAAAGGTAGTTTACAAACAAAAAAGCCCCGACAGGTCGGGGCTTCGCGTCAGTCGAAGTGACTTATCGCAGTGATCAGCTTAGGCTGGCGTCACATGGACGGTGTGCTTGTTCAGCGAACCCTTGACCGAGAAGGAAACTGCACCGTCAACCAGTGCAAACAGGGTGTGGTCTTTGCCGATGCCGACATTGACGCCTGGGTGGAACTTGGTGCCACGCTGACGCACAATAATGCTGCCTGCGTTGATCACTTCGCCGCCAAATTTCTTGACGCCCAGCATTTTGGGCTGTGAATCACGCCCGTTTCGCGTAGAGCCGCCGCCTTTTTTCTGTGCCATTTTTCAATACTCCTGGTACTTGCCTGCTTAAGCGACGATGGCGCCGATTTGCAGTTCAGTGAAGTTTTGCCGGTGACCCTGGCGTTTTTGGTAGTGCTTGCGACGGCGCATTTTGAAAATGCGCACTTTGTCGTGCCTGCCATGAGACAGCACCGTGACTGTAACAGTCGCGCCGGACACCAAGGGCGTACCAACCTTGATTGCACTGCCTTCGCCGACAGCCAATACCTGGTCAATAACGATCTCTTGGCCTACGTCCGCAGCAATCTGTTCTACTTTAATTTTTTCTCCAGCAGCAACTTTGTATTGTTTGCCGCCGGTTTTTATGACCGCGTACATGTGAGACCTCGTAAATTGAGTTCTGCGGACGGATTTCCACAGAGCCTTTGATTCTAGCACGGCAGCCAAAAATAGCCAAGCGAGCGCTTGGAACGGTTTTTCCGGGCTGCTTGTGACTTGGGCTTGGTCGCGGGCTTCCTATAATCGGCCAAAACTTAACGTCGGGACCGCCCTTTTGTCTGCCAACTCCTCCAGCACCGCCGCTGCCCTTGCCCTGATTGCCGACGACATGCGCGAAATGGACGCGGTGATCGAGCGTCGCCTGAAGTCCGAGGTGCCGCTGGTGAGTCAGGTATCGCACTACATTGTGGCGGCCGGGGGCAAGCGACTGCGGCCAGCCCTGCTGCTGCTGCTGTGCGGCGCCCTGGGCTACACCGGTGACCAGCGCTACAACCTGGCGGCCGTGGTGGAGTTTATTCATACCGCCACCCTGCTGCATGATGACGTGGTGGACGAATCCACGCTGCGCCGCGGCCGGGCGACCGCCAATGAGGCCTTCGGCAATCCGGCCAGTGTGCTGGTCGGGGATTTCCTCTATTCCCGCGCCTTCCAGATGATGGTGGAGGCGGGTGACATGCGCATCATGCAAACCCTGGCGGAAGCCACCAATGTGATTGCCGAGGGCGAGGTCCTGCAATTGATGAACATGCATGACGCCACACTGTCCGAGGACGGTTACCTGCGGGTGATCCGTTCCAAGACGGCCAAATTGTTTGAGGCCAGCGCCCGTCTGGCAGCGTTGCTGGCACAGGCCTCTCCGGCCGTTGAACAGAGTTGTGCGGATTTTGGCCAGGCGCTGGGCACCGCTTTCCAGGTGATCGATGACGTGCTGGATTACGATGGCGATGTGTCGGAAATGGGGAAAAACCTGGGCGACGATCTGCGCGAAGGCAAGGTGACGCTGCCTCTGATCATTGCCATGCAGCGCGCCACCGAGGCAGAGCGTCTGATGATCGAGCAGGCCATCGAAACCGGCGGCACCGAACAGATGCCCCGGATAATTTCGATCGTGCAGCAGACCGGCGCCCTGGACGCGACACGCGCCGCGGCCGCTGCGGAAGCGCAACGCGCGCTCGATGCTTTGCCTGCGCTGACGCAAAACCCCTATAGCCACGCCTTGCAGCAACTGGCCTCCCAATTGCTGGAACGGCGCTTCTGAGCTATAACTTTGGTCGTGGCGG
Source organism: Polaromonas sp. (assembly GCF_031411155.1). Classification (GTDB taxonomy): domain Bacteria; phylum Pseudomonadota; class Gammaproteobacteria; order Burkholderiales; family Burkholderiaceae_C; genus Polaromonas. The sequence goes on from NZ_JANOAL010000302.1 coordinate 6,610, forward strand.
GGTGTAGCTTAGCCTGGTAGAGCGCTACGTTCGGGACGTAGAGGCCGGAGGTTCGAATCCTCTCACCCCGACCAAATTCCTTTGTAGTGTGCGTTTCTGCGCACAATTGCCCTGCAACAGGCGGCGACCCGGCGGTTT
>NZ_JANOAL010000303.1:0-33375 GCF_031411155.1 Polaromonas sp.
GACATGCGGCGCAAGACACCACCAGACGGTGGCCAAGGCACGTGTCAGCCAGCGCTGACGAAAACCTGGATAGCCAAGTTTGAACAACGCGTCATCTATACCGCGCAGTATTTTTCTTGAATCTCGGTATTAGCCAGCAGATCGGCGGCATTGCCATGATGAACAATCTGGCCCTGATCAACAATATAGGCGCGGTCTGAAATCTTTAGCGCCCTTTCCACGTTTTGCTCCACCAGCAAAATCGTGATGCCCTTTTGCCGCATGCTGGCGAACAGCTCAAACATCTCGTCTACCAAAATAGGCATGATGCCTTCAGACGGCTCATCAAGCAGAATCATGCGGGGCCGCGCCATCATGGCGCGCGCAATCGCCAGCATTTGCTGCTCACCGCCAGACATCGATGTACCGTCTTGATGCAAGCGTTCTTTGAGTCGGGGAAAGGTTTGTGCAATCTCGTCGATCATGGCTTGCATATCGCCGCGATTTTTACTGGCGGTCAAGCCGAGTTGCAGATTTTCAAGCACTGTCAAACTCGGCACGATGCGCCTGTCTTCAGGGACATAGGCCAGGCCCAAGTGAAAACGTTCGTGGGTTGCAAGCGGCATCAGGTCTTGACCATCAAAAATCGCTTTGCCGCCATGCTTGCTGACCAAGCCCATCAGCGTGCGCAGCGTGGTGGTTTTGCCAGCGCCGTTACGACCCATCAGCGTGACAATTTCGCCCTGCCTGACTTCAAAATTCAAGCCCTGCACCACGTGGCTGTGGTCGTACCAGGCGTTGAGTTGTTCTACCTTGAGCATGCTGATCTCTCGCCTTTTTAATTCTGTCCCAGATAGACACGTTTGACTTCTGCATTGCTGCGGATGTCGTCAGGACTGCCTTCGGCCAGTAACTCACCGTGGTGCAGCACCAGCAGCCGCTTGCACAAGCCCATCACCAGCTTCATTTTGTGCTCAACCAAAATGATGGTGCGCTCGCTTGACAGCTGAGTGATCAAATCCATCATCACCACGGTTTCTTGGGGCGACATACCCGCCGTGGGCTCGTCCATCAGCAGCAACTTGGGCTCGCACGCCAGCGCCATGGCCACTTCAAGCGAGCGTTGCTGGCCGTGGGCCAAGTCACCTGCCAGCTTGCTCCGGCTACTTGTCAAGCCAACTCGGGCAAGCAGTGCATCTGCCTGGTCGCCGAGCTCGGCATAGGCACCGCGTGCGCGCAAGATTTGATAGCGCGAGGTTTGCATTTGCAGCGCAACACGCACATTTTCATGCGCGCTCAGGTGCTTGAAGACGTTGGTGATCTGAAAGCTTTTGGCAATACCTGCGCGTGCGTAGTCGTGCTGGGCCATGTGGGAGATGTCACGTCCTTCAAACTCTACAGTGCCGTTGCTGGGCGCAATACCGCCGCTGATGACGTTGAAGAACGTGCTTTTACCCGCGCCGTTTGGCCCAATGATGGCCGTTAATTCCCCCGCCTGAAAGCTGGTGGTGATGTTGTGCAGCGCCTGAAATTTACCGAAGTAACGCGATACCGCAGTGACCCGAAGGATGGGTGTCTTGCTCATGACTCAGCCTTTTTATCGTTCTGACCAGACTTCGACTTGCGTTGCCAGCGCGCCACCCAGTCCAACGCCGTACCCCACACACCTTTGGGGAAAAACAAAACAAAAATCATGAAAATAATACCCACCACACCCATCCAGTAACGGGTGACATTGGTGACCACATCTTCAAGATACAAAAACACTGCCGCGCCGATAAACGGCCCCAGGAATGTACCCATGCCGCCCAGCAGGCACATCATGACGGCCTGGCCTGATTGCAGGTAGTGCAGCGAATCAATGGGCACGATAGACAAATGCAGGGCCCGCAGCGCACCCGCCAAGCCGCAAATACCCGCAGACAAGACAAACACCAGCAGCTTGCTGCGCGCCACGTCGTAACCGCAAGCGGCGGCGCGTTTTTCGTTTTCACGAATCGCCTCTATCACTGCGCCGAACGGTGAATCAAGCAGCCGCGACACAAACCACAAAGCGAGTGCCACAAACACCAAAATGACATAGTATTTATTGAGTGGGTTCAAAAAATCAATGCTGATACCAGGCAAAGTAATGGCCTCTACCCGCACACCGCGCAAACCGTTTTCACCGCCCGTCCAGCGTTCGGCCTTGTAAAAACCGTAATACACAATTTGCGCCAGCGCCAGCGTGACCATTGAAAAGTAAATGCCCCGCGTACGGATGGCCAGGAAACCAATGACCAAACCTGCAAAACAAGAAGAAATCACGCCCACGCCAATGGCTGCCCACCAAGGCCAGCCCGCATGCACCACCACAATGCCTGCCAAATAGCTGCCCACACCCAAAAATGCGGCATGACCAAATGACAGCATGCCGGTGTAGCCAAACAGCAAATTAAAGCCCACGGCATACAAGCCAAAAATCAGAATATTGATGGCCAGCGTCTCATAGGGCATCAAAAAAGGAAACACAAGCAGAAAAAGCAGCGATGCGGCCATGCGATGTTGGCGAATGCGCTCGATCGCGTTATTGATAAAAGTATTCATGCTCAGCTCATCAAACCGGCTTTGCCGAAAAAGCCTTGCGGCCGGATCAGCAGAACCACCGCCATCAGCACAAAGATGGACATTTCTGCATATTCAGGCGCGAACAGCGACGTCATGGCAAACACAATGCCCACCAGCAAGCCAGCGATCACCGCGCCCGGCAGTGAGCCCATGCCGCCCACCACCGTCACCACAAATGATTCAGCCAGAATTGGGATACCCATTTCAGGATTAACAGCGCGGGTTGGTGCTGCCAGCAAACCCGACAGCCCGGCAATGGCAGTACCAATTCCAAATACCAGCAGCCAGACTTTGGAAATGTCGATACCCAGCACCTTGACGATCTCCGGGTCACGTGAGCCCGCACGAATAATCAGCCCGTAACGTGTTTTTTCAATGAACAGCCACAAACCCAGCACGATGACGGCGGTAGCCGCAATCAAAAACAACCTGTACAGCGGGAAATGCCCAAAGCCCAGGTTGACGGAGCCCTTCAACTCGGCTGGTGTTGACGTTGGCAAGCCCTCAATACCGAAAATAATCCGCATCGCTTCAATCAGCACATACGACAAGCCAAACGTGAGCAGCAGAGGGTAGTCAATGCCGCGCCCATACAGTGGACGCACCAAAAATCGCTCACACAGCAAGCCAAGCGCGCCAGTGGCAATGGGAACCAGCACCAGACTGAACCAGAAGCTGCCCGTCAAACCCATGGCATAGACACCAAAGAAGGCGCCCACCATGAAGAACGCGCCATGCGCAAAATTAACCACAGTCAGCATGCCAAAAATCAATGACAGGCCAATGGCCAGGAGTGCATACACAGCCCCCAGCGCAATGCCTGTCATGAGCTGTAGCGCAAACAATTCCAGAGTGATATCGGCCATGCAGATTATTGTTGATGTGTAGTGAATCGGCTGGCGCGATCAGGTGCTGATCTTGTGCCCCATCTCGTCGCAGGTACGCAGGTTTTTCTCATCTGGCGCCTCGACTGACAAGACATTGAAGACGTCGTATTTGTCTTTCATGTTTTTGGACTTGGACTCGACAATCACCACCGATTGAATCGACTGGTGGTCACACTTGCGGTAGAACTGCTCGCCCTTGTACCAGTTGTAGCGCAACTGGCGCAGCGCAATGCTGACCTTGATTGAGTCGACTGACTTGGCATCGCGCACTGCCTGCAGCACACTGCGCACACCGGCATAACCCAGCGCGCCGTAGTCCGATGGCACAGAGCCGCTATAGGCCTTGCGGAACTTGTCGTTAAATGCTTTGGCAGCGGGGATCTTGTCTTCCATGCCCCAGTAGTACGACGTGCCGCCCAAAATGCCTTCAAACGCGTCTGCACCACCCGCCTGGCGGGCCGTGTACAGCAGCACGGGCGCAATCACTTTGGTGTTGGCTTTCAGGCCAAAGTCTGTGACCTGCTTGGCCGCATTCACCAGGTCGCGGCCAAAGTTGCACAGCACCAGCACGTCGGGCTTTAAAGACTGAATGCGTGGCAGGAAGGCCGAGTAGTCAGCCGCGCCCAGCGGATGCCGAATGTCAGCCAGCGTTTGCGCACCGAGCGCCTGTCCAGCGCGCTGAAAGCCGCGCACCATCTCATGGCCGTAGGCGTAGTCAGCCGTCAGGTACACAATTTTTTTACCGAATTTCGGGAAGGCATAGCGTGCCACAGCGCCCGCTGTCAAATGTGGATTCAGCGCCTCGTGAAAGGTGTACAGGCTCCAGTCCTTGGCCTCGTTGATCGCATCAGACTGGCTGATGGAATTGAAAATAATCTTGCGGTCGCGGCACACAGCGTTGATGGACAACTGCGTGGCAGCCGACAAGGAACCCACCACAAAGTTCACCTTGTCTTTTTCAATCAGCTCCAGCGTGCGGGTGGCCGCCTCGCCTGGGTTGAGCTTGTCATCACGCACCAGCAGCTCGGCTTTCATGCCGTTGAAGCCACCTGAATCGTTGAACTCCTTGATGGCGATTTCAGCAGCGCGCACCTGGTCTTGTGCTTCGGCAGAAAAAGCACCTGTGAGTGGTACGGGAAAGCCAATTTTGATAGTTTTGTTTTGCGCACGCGCTACGTTTAGCAGGGCTGGCGCTACGGCCACAGCGGCACCGCCCACAATGATAGAGCGGCGGCTGGCATTAAAAGTAGTTGTCAATTTCGTCATGGTTGTCTCCTGTTTGTATGAATAAATCTCAAAAAAATCACACTGAAAACTCTGCGGACTCTGCACGCTTTGTCTGGTGTTCCCCAGACAAATCAATAGCGGTTTGCAGCATCACGGTACGTGCATCACGCGCCAGGGTCTGGTTGCCTGCCTGCATGTACGCGCCAAGCATGCGGGCGCGCTCGACAACGGCCATACAAGGCGTCAGGCGTTTTTGCTCGAATGCTTGCAGTGCAGCAGGCGTAGCACCATGCGTTGCAATGCAGTCAGTCAGGGCACAGGCATCTTCAGCGGCCTTGGTAACACCCATGCCCACGTGCGGGCGCGCTACAAAGGCAGCGTCCCCCATCAATGCAACGCGACCAAAAGCTATTTGGGGACTAGCGCAGTCATAAATGGGCTGCAAAAACGGCTGCGCTGTTTTTTCCAGCATCTCGGCAAACTGTGGGGCCAGCAATTCGCGCGCGGCCTGTCGGGCTTTGGCCACGTGCTGCCAGGCCACTTTGTTGGGCGATATGCCATGCGGGAAGTAATGGCCGTCGGCATCGGTCATCAAGTCTTTGAGCACCGCTTCGCTGGCAGGCCGGTACCAGACGTAGTTGTAACGCCGCTGACCGCGCGCAATCGCATTGCCTGCACCAGCGACAGGGTAGCCAATCAGTTGCTCGCCTGGCGGCAGGCCAAACCCAAAGGTGTCAAACACACTGCCAAGGGTGCGCTGCGACAGCACTGACTCGTCACACACGCCACGCCACGCCACGTAACCAGCGTATTGAGCCTGGACTTCGGGCATGTATTGGGCGCGAACAACTGAGCGAATGCCGTCTGACGCAATGGCCAGGTCAGCCTCAAACACACGGCCATCATCCAATTGCACCGTAACACCAGCGTTGCTTTGACTGACGTGCGACACAGCAGCACCTTGCAGATAGCGGGCAGAGTCCAAAGCCGATTCAAAGGCCGAGTAAAGCAACGCGTACAAGCGACTCCAGGACGTGAGTATCTGGGCCATGTCAGCCTGGGCAATCACTGCGCCATCTTTGCCTAAAACTACCCGTTCCTTGACCCCTACACCCAACGTTTCACCAAGGGATGCATCAACGGCCAAACCGCAACGCACAAGGGCCGCCATCAACGGCTTGTGTGTCACGATGCCTGCGCCACGGCCATCGAGCGATGCGCTGGCTTTTTCAAGCACGTGAACATCATGGCCAGCACGCCAAAGCATGTTGGCAACCAAAAGACCACCCAACGAGCCGCCAATGACCACGATACGTGCCATTGCTTTTAGTCCTTGGGCACCACAGCGTCCAGCGCTGCTTTTTCAGCTGCCGGGTAATTGAGTTCCACCACCAGCCCGCAAGGGTCATCAAGAAACAGCTGGTGCAGACCAATTGATGGGGTGGTGCGTTCACGACAAGGAATGCCGATGGATGCAAGATGCTTGAGCATGTCGGCAAGTCCGGTGGCAAAAAAGGCAATGTGATCGACCGCGCCCGTGCCATGCAGTGATGACTCGTCCCTGTCACCCAAATACTTTTTCAAGCCTTCGGGGTCGTTTTTATCAATACCGATGATGTGTACAACCGCATTGGCAACGTTGTCATGGCTGCCGTTGTACATCCAGATGCCTGGAAAGGGAAAATCGGGCCTGGGCCCGGATGACAAACCCAGCACCTGCGTATAAAACGCGCAGGTAGCATTCAGATCAGTGGTGCGAATCGAGTAATGGTTCAGTGACAGTGCCATGCTCAAACTTTCATTTTTGTGGGCTTGCGATCCAGCACCGGGCCAACCGAAAGCAGGTAAGCCAGCACTTTGTCATGGATGTAATGCTCGACATCATCATCCATCACCACGCTTTGCACATCGTGCACCGCCTGGCCGTAAATCCAGCGCCGGATACCCATGTAAAAAATATTGCCATGCAGGCCCAGCAACAGCTCAAGTTCACGCCCAGTCGGCTTGCTTCTGCTGACCAAACCGCGGTACTTGCGCGTCTCACGCACCAGACGCGGGAACAGCTTCTCCCTGAGGAGTGAAAAATAGCGGTCAGTGATGTAACGGTCGCTCAGACCCGAAAAAACAAAAATCCGCACCCAGTCGGACTGAAGAATGACCTTGGCGTAGTCGCTGTAAAAGCGCGTCAATTTGGTTTCGACATCCAGCGCTTTGTCGTCCAGCAGCGTTTCCCATTCGGGCTTCCAGCGGCCTTCAAACATTTCCGCATAGACCCGCTCAATCAAGGCCTGCTTGGTTGGAAAGTAGTGATAAAGCAGCGTATGGGTAATGCCCAGTTGCCTGGCCAAGTCACGCAATTGACCGTTCAGCCCGTGCTCTGAAAAGAAAGACACTGCGCCCGCAACGATCTGACGCTCCCGATCGGCAGGAGTCAGCCGCCTGCGGGTGCTGTCCGCATCAGTTTTTACTGCACGGGATGTTTCAGGGTTTTTCCGGATGGATGGCATTGAACAGTTGGTCAATAGTAGTGACACTAATTTAACGCTTGGTCAATAATTCGACATCCGGAAAAACCCGACCTCAAAAGAGCAAGCAAATAGTCCGTTTTAGGCACCAACCATTCAAGGCATGTGACATGGAACTCCAAGGCAGCGTGACGATTCCCGCCACCCCCCAGCAAGTATGGCAAGCACTTAACAACCCGGAAATTTTGCGGCAGTGCATTCCAGGCTGCGAGGAAGTGGCGCAGATATCGCCTGAAGAAATGCATGCCCGTGTGCTACTGCGTATGGGCCCGGTACGTGCCAGATTTGCGGGCAAGGTCAAGATGACTGATATCCGCCCAATGCAGGGCTACACACTGAATTTCGAGGGTTCTGGCGGCAGTGCGGGTTTTGCAAAAGGCAGTTCCGTCATTACCCTCACACCGAGTGGTGACGCAACGCAGCTTGATTACACCGCGCAGGCTACCGTGGCTGGCAAGCTGGGCCAGATTGGCGGGCGCTTGATAGACGCATCGTCCAAGCAGTTGGCCGACAAGTTTTTTGTAAATCTGAGAACCGTCCTGACGGGCGATCACGGCGCACCAGAAACCGTGCCAACGACGACGCCAGCGAATTCGATATCTGGCCGCCAGATCCAGGTCTCGCAGCCATTTCAGGAGCCCTCCATGGGCAGTGAAACTGCACGCTTGGTCTGGTTTTTTGCAGGCGTCGTAGCCACCAGCATCGGTGTCTGGATGGGTGCCCACTGGTTGCGTTGATCGATTTTTTCAAAACACATTGCAAAGACCCTTTTTATGAAAGCGCCTGCTTTTTCCTACTTGAGACCTCAGCAACTCCATGAAGTCCTTGCTTTGCTGGAGACGCATGGCGATGAAGCGCGGCTGCTGGCCGGTGGTCAAACCCTGCTGGCCACGCTGAACATGCGCCTGTCGGAGCCTGCTCTGCTGATTGACATGCAAGCCGTGAGCGAGCTCAAGGGTTTAAGCCTTGAAGGACGAAACCTGCGTATTGGAGCGATGGTCACGCATACCGAGATCGAAACCTCCAGCCTGGTTGCCCAGTACGCGCCGCTGCTGACTGCGGCAGCGCCACACATTGCACACCGTGCCATACGCAACCTGGGCACCTTTGGCGGTTCTATTGCCTACGGTGATCCGGCTGCAGAGTGGCCTGCCTGCCTGCTGGCTTTGAACGGTGTGATTGTGGTGCGCAGCTTGCGCGGGGAGCGGCGCATTGCAGCCGATGATTTTTTTACCGGGCTGTACACCACCGAACTGGCACCGGACGAAGTCATCGTCGCGTGTGACATACCCGTGGCTCAAGCGAATCAAAAAATATCTTTCAGTGAGCTGGCACGCCGCCATGGCGACTACGCTGTGGTGGGGCTGGCAGCCACTGCCAGTCTGACCGACAGCATATTGTCAGATGTGCGGCTGGCGTGGATTGGTGTCGGCAGCACGCCGATGCGTTCATTCAGGGCTGAGCAGGTGCTGGAAGGTCAGAGTCTGAGCGTACAGACCATCACACAAGCCGTTGACATGCTGCGCAGTGAGCTTGCCCCCATCCCTGACTTGACCCACAGCGAAGCGGCCAAACGTCAACTGGCAGGTGTGCTGCTCAAGCGCGCCTTGTCAGGCTGGATGCCATCCATCGACACACCAGCCAACACGCCAAACACCCCCCTTAACCCATCAGCGCAGAAAGAACCCGCGTGATGCAAACCACTATGGATTTACCGCAAACCCAAACCATCCGCATCATGCTCAATGGGCAGAGCATGGAGCGCGAGGTGCAAGCGCGCACCCATCTGGTTGATTTTTTGCGCGATGGCGCTGAACTCAAGGGTTCCCACCTGGGCTGCGAGCATGGCGTGTGTGGCGCATGCACGGTGCAACTGGATGGGCAAATAGTTCGGGGCTGCCTGGTGCTGGCCGTACAAGCGGATGGCCGCAGCGTCAACACTGTTGAAGGCCTGACGGGTAGCGGTGCTTTGGCTCAATTGCAAGCAGCGTTCATCAAGCGCAATGCGCTGCAATGCGGGTTTTGCACGTCAGGCATGTTGTTGGCAGCGCATGAACTGGTTGAGCAACGGCCACTCGCCAACCGTGAAGAAGTACGTGAATGGATTTCAGGCAACTACTGCCGCTGTACAGGCTACCAGGCGATTGTGGATGCCATTTGTGATGTGCTGGCGGAGCGCATCAAAGCCGCCCAAGGAGCCCAACCATGAACGCACCTGAAAGCTATTTTCTCAAGCATGTTGACGCTGAAGCCCGGCCAACCCCGGTAGCCGCACCTCTGGCCGCACCGCTTCAAGATGCCAGTCACATCGGCCAAGCTATTCCCAGACCCAACATCGAGCGCCTGGCTCAAGGCCGTGGCCAGTATGTTGACGACCTTGAACTGCCGCGCATGGCGCATGTGGTGTTCTGGCGCTCGCCCGTGGCGCATTGCCGCATCACCAGCATCGAGCGCGACTTTGCACGCATGATGCCCGGCGTGCTGGCGGTGTATGACGGCAAAGACCTGGCCAGCATCTGCAAGCCCTGGGTAGCCACGCTGAGTCATTTGGCGGGCATCAAGTCTGCACCGCAATACCCCATGGCACTAGACCGCGCCTGCTGGCAAGGCGAGCCCGTTGTGGCTGTGGTGGCCAAGACGCGCGCAGAAGCAGAAGATGCCTTGCAATACGTGCAAGTGACGTGGGAAGATTTACCCGCCGCCGTTGACATGAAAACGGCGCTGCATCCGGACACGCCCATCATTCACCCCGAGCTAGGCGACAACCTGTGCTTTACCCGCAGCCTGGACACAGGCGGTGTAGACGAAGCCTTTGCGCGCGCTGACGTGATAGCCGAGGCCACCTTCGACTTTGGTCGCCACACCGGCGTGACGCTGGAAACTCGCTGCCAGATTGCCGACTACAACCCGGCATCAGGCCAACTGACGGTGTACCACTCGCAGCAGGCACCGCACATGATGCAAGACCTGTACGCCCGCCAGTTTGATTTGCCTGAAAGCTCGGTGCGTGTGATTTGCAAGGACGTGGGCGGCTCGTTTGGCATCAAGGTGCATGCTTACCCGGACGACTTTGCGACAGTAGCCATCTCCATTTTGTTAAAGCGCCCGGTCAAGTTTGTAGCGGACAGGCTGGAATCATTTACCAGCGACATTCATGCACGCGAACACCACATCAAAGGCCGCATTGCCGCAACAGCACAAGGCGAGATACTGGCTTTTGAGATTGACGACACCACGGGCATTGGCCCGTATTCGATGTTCCCGCGTACCAGTGGCATTGAAGGCAACCAGGTGGTCAACCTGACCGGTGGCCCCTACAAACACAAAGCCTACCGGGCCAAACTCAATGTCGTGTTTTTAAACAAAACACCCACCTGCCAATACCGGGGTGTGGGGCACCCGGTGGCTTGTGCCGTAACAGAAGGCCTGGTTGATCTGGTTGCCGCAAAGCTGGGGATGGACCCGCTGGAACTACGCAAACGCAACGTCATGCCAGACGACGGCTACCCAGCCACAGGCGCATCGGGGATCAAGCTGGAAGTGCTGTCGCACGAGGCCTGTTTGAGGAAAATGGAAACACTGATGGACTACCCGGCCCTGCTGGCCGAGCAAGCTGCGCTGCGCGCCAAGGGCATCTACAGGGGCATCGGCTTTGCCACGCTGATTGAGCTGACCAACCCCGGCGCAGCGTTTTACGGTGTGGGCGGTGCACGCATTTCAGCGCAAGACGGCGCGACTGCCCGGCTGGAGCCCAGCGGTGCGGTGACGGTGATGGTCAGCGTAGGCGAACAAGGCCAGGGCACTGAAGCGATTTTTTCGCAGATCACCGCTGATGCGGTGGGCCTGCCAATGAGCCAGGTGCGCATCGTCACGGGTGACACCCAAACCACGCCCTACGGCGGCGGTACCTGGGCGTCACGCGGCGCAGGCATTGGTGGTGAGGCCGTGTTGCAGGCAGGCCTGGCGCTGCGCACAAATATCTTGAAAGTAGCAGGCGCTATTCTCAAACGCGATACAAGCACCCTGGCGCTCAAAAAGGGTGTAGTGGTTGATGCAGCAACTGACGAGGCGCTGCTACCGTTTGCCGAGCTGGGCCGCGTGGCTTACTTCAGGCCAGACACCCTGCCGGCGGGCTTTACACCCGAGCTGATGGTGACGCGCCACTACGCACAACGCGACTACCCGTTTATTTTTACCAATGGCGTGCAAGCGTCGTATGTTGAAGTGGACAGCGAGACTGGTTTTGTCAAGCTGCTCAAACACTGGGCGGTTGAAGACTGTGGACGCGTCATCAACCCCATGCTGGTAGACGAGCAGATACGCGGCGCGATTGTTCAGGGCATAGGCGGCGCGCTGTTTGAAGAATGCCTGTACGACGCGGCTGGTCTTTTGCAAAACGGCAGCATGGCCGACTACCTGGTGCCGATGGCCGGGGAAATGCCAGACATCACCATTGCCCATATTGAGACGCCCACCCGCAGTTCCATGCTGGGGGCCAAAGGCGCGGGTGAAGCAGGCACGGCTGGCGCACCGGGCGCCGTTGTCAACGCCATTAACGATGCGCTCAGGCCATTGCATGCGCAGGTCTGGTCGCAGCCCGTGACACCTGAAAAAATACTACATGCTTTGGGTCTCCTGGAGTGAGTCACAACCCGCACCAATTCAGGCGATAACCCTGATATTTCCGAAAACGAGTGAAAACCGACTGCAGGAATCAGCGGGTCAAAACTAATACACACAGGATGCTTCATGTTCATATTCATCGCCAGCCCGAGATTCCGTTACTTTTTTACCGTATGCCTGTTGGCTGTTTTGCAGTCAACTGCATTTACCGCCCACGCGGCAGACACGATTGTTGTCGGCCGTTCACTGGCGCTCAGCGGGCCTCTTAAAAGTTATGGGGAAGCCAAGCGTGATGGCGGTGATGCCTACATCAACAAGGTCAACGCCGCAGGCGGCGTGGGTGGCAAAAAAATTGAGCTGATCACACTCGACGACGTTTACACACCTGCCACGACGGTTGAAAATTTAAAGAAAATAAGCATCGACCGCAACCCTACTGCATTTTTAGGCTTGTTTGGTGTGCCCACAGTCGCCGCCGCCCTGCCCGTGCTGCTGGAACTGAAGGTGCCTGCGATTGGGCTGACATCAGGTACTGACGCGCTGCGCACACCGCTGAACCGTTACGCCTTTCCCGTCAGGGCCAGCTACGCAGACGAAGCCCGCAAGCTGGTCAATCACGTCAAGACAGTGAACATCACCAAAGTCAGTGTGATCTACACCACCAACCCTTTTGGTGAAAGCGTCAAAAACACCCTGCTTGTTGCGTTGAAAGATGCAGGCATCAATGCCAAAACATTCAAGGTTGACCCGACAGGTACTGACGCAGCCGAGTCAGCCCGTCTGGCCAACACGGATGAGCCGCAAGCCATTTTCATGACCATGCTGTCGCAAGCCGCCCTTCCCGTTTTGATGGAAGTCAAAAAAACAAGCTTTCGCGGCGCGCTTTACACCTTCTCCCCGGTAGACACCTCCACCATCACCAAACAGCTGGGTGAAAAAGCCAATGGCCTGGCCATCACGCAGGTGGTGCCTATTCCAAACGGCGTGCGTATCAAGGTTGTGTCTGAATATGTGCAGGCACTGACGGAACTGGGACGAGGTACGCCCAGTTTTTACGGTCTGGAGGCCTTTATCGAGGCCAAAGTCATGGTTGAAGGCCTCAAGCGTGCAGGGGCTAATCCGACACCAGCTTCACTGGTTAAAAGCCTGGAGACGCTGCGTGACTTTGACCTGGGGGGCTATTTCGTGACCTACAAACCCGACAGCCATACCGGCAGTCTGTTTGTAGATGTCAACGTGATCAACTCGTTTGGCGAGGTCAAGCGCTAGGTGCTGGCTTGGCAGGATTCACGCAGCACGGCAAGCAAGAAGCTAGGCAGCATAGCGCCTGATACCGTTCATCCAGGTGGCACTTACCGTGATGTTCAAAATCTCCATGGGCGGGACTTGCCGGGGGTCTTTGTCCAGGATGACAAAGTCAGCGCATTTGCCGTTTTCGATGGAACCCACGATGTCATCCATCTGGCATTGCCAGGCTGCATCCAGCGTGACAGCCCGGATGGCTTGCATGACCGTGATGGTTTCAGCCGGATTGAGTTGCTGGTTTGTGTTGCGAATGTTGCGGGTCACGGCGTTGTGAATGTAGCGAAGCGGCTCTATCGGCTGGCAGTTGTAGTCTGAGTGCAGCGAAATTCTCAAGCCTTTTTCAAGTGCTGTCCGGCAAGGGTCAATCAGGTTGGCTCTTTGAGCGCCGAAAATACGGTCACGAAACACAGCGCCGTAGTAGTACACATGGCCGATTAAAAAGCTGGGCGACACACCCAGCTTTTTCATTTGCTCAAGCTGCTGCGGATGACACACCGTGGAATGCTCGATGCGGTGCCGCATATCGCGTTTTGGGTTTTGCGTTTGTGCCGCAGCATACGCATTCAATGCCATATCAATGCCTGCGTCGCCGTTGGCATGAATACCCACCTGCCAACCGGCGTCGTGCGCAGCCCGCACCACCGCATTGAGGTCAGTCTGGCTGTAGTTGGGCATACCGGTCTTCCAGGCAGGTATCAGATAGGGTTCACGCTGAAAACCCGAGCCGCCCTGGTTGGTCCCGTCAACCCACGCCTTGACGCCATTGATGCGTAAATGCTCGCTGCTGTTGTCGGGCTTCAGGCCCATTTTTTTCCATGTTTCCATGGCCGTTGACACCAGATAAGCGGACATGCGAATGGGCGGGTTTTGCGCCATGGCGGCGCGCAGCACGCCCAGGTCGCCCTCGGGGTCGATGCTGCCGATGCCGCAGTCATGCAGTGTGGTGCAGCCTTTTGAAGCAGCCAGGGCGAAGAGTTTGCCCACATTCGCCACGTACTGCGCGCCTGATATGTGCGGCGCAGCTTTGGCAAACGCGCTGATAGCAGCGGTTTCCTGGATATCACCCGTCAGATTGCCCTGCGCATCCTGAACATATCGCCCATGGGCTGGGCTGGGGGTGTCTTTGGTAACGCCTGCCGCCTTGAATGCAGCAGTGTTGGCATGGGCAATATGACCATTGGCTTCAAGGATGAAAATCGGCAGCGTCGCAGACAGTTCGTCCAGCGCCTTGATGGAGACCGCCATCTCACCCGGCGTGATGGTGGGGTCAAAAAGCTGCCCCATCACCCACTCACCGGGTTTGGCTGCGGCAATGCCTGCGACCAGCTTGCTTTTGACGTCGGTCATCGAACGGTTGGCAAACGGCCCCAAGTCAAGCCAGCTGTCCAAAAATGCGAAGGTGTAGTGCATGTGCGGGTCAACAAAACCAGGCAACAAAGTCTTGCCTGCCAGGTCAACCACCTGAGTAGCGCTGCCTTTGAGTTTTGTGATGTCGTTTGTAGTGCCAACCGCAACGATGCGCCCGGCCCGAACCGCAATCGCCTGGGCCTCAGGCTGCGCCGGATTCATGGTGACAACGGCTGCATTGATAAAGATCGTATCGGCAACGTCACCCGCCGCAAAAACACTTTGCGGCAACAGCGCAGCGGACCCCAACGCACCGCCAACCTTGAAAAACTCCCTGCGAGAGCTTGCGCCCTGTTTTAAAAAACTGAACAGGCCGGGGTTACAGACAATGCACATTTTTACTCTCAAGTGTTTTGAACACGGTCGAGTTTAGTTGACTGATTTTTGATGCCCAAGCAGCATGAAGTTGTCATGCCCTGGCAAGCCGTCGACAGGCTGCTTATTCGCCGATTTTGAACAGCGCGGCGACTTTTTTCTTGGGCTTGATGTTGGCAGATACACCGCTGCGCGCCGGATTGGCCTTGGCGGCCGCTTCCCAGCCCGGCTGCGCATCGGAAGCCGTTGCGGCCTCGTAGGGCTGGTCAAAAAACGGATCGCGCGGCGCGGCGGGCTGGCGATAGGGCGTGTGTTCGCGGCGCTCACGGCGCTCGCCACCCCGGTCCTGCCGCTCACGCGGCGCTGCGCCATTGCCATCGCGCCCGGCGCCCGCTTCTGCCTCGCGGTACATGCGGTGGCCGTCGTTGATGCGGCCCTGCTGGCTGATACGCGGCTGGTCTTCGTCAAACTCGATCGGCTCGATCTCGATTTTGGTCTTGATCAGCTTTTCAATGTCGGCCACCAGGCGCTGGTCGCTGCTGGCGACAAAGCTCACCGCCAGGCCCGAGGCCCCGGCGCGGCCGGTGCGGCCAATGCGGTGCACATAGTCTTCGGCGTTGAACGGCACGTCAAAGTTGAACACCGCCGGCACGTCCTTGATGTCGAGACCGCGGGCCGCCACGTCGGTGCACACCAGCAAATCGACCTCGCCCTTTTTGAAGGCTTCCAGGGCCTTCAAGCGCTCGTCCTGGCTTTTGTCGCCGTGCAGCGCGGTGGTTTTCAGGCCCTCGCGCTCGAGTGAGCGCGCCAGGCGCGCGCAGCCGAGCTTGCTGTTGACGAACACAAAGGCCTGCTTCATGCCGCGGGTTTTCAGGATCTGGTGCAGCGCGCGGCGCTTGTCGTCGGCGCTCACGCTGTAAAAATGCTGCTCGACCGTCGATGCCGTGGCGTTGGAGCGCGCCACCTCGATCGTCACCGGGTCTTGCAGGTAACTGGAGGCCAAGCGCTTGATCTCGGGCGAGAAAGTCGCCGAAAACAGCAGTGTGATGCGCTGCTTGGGCAGGTAGCTCAGGATGCGCTGCAGATCGGGCAGGAAGCCGATGTCCAGCATGCGGTCGGCTTCGTCCAGTACCACATATTCAACCTGGTTCAGCACCGCGTTCTTGGCTTCGATGTGGTCCAGCAGCCGGCCCGGCGTGGCCACCAGCACTTCAACGCCTTTTTTCAGCTCGGCGGTTTGCGGCTTCATGTCCATGCCGCCAAACACCACGGTGCTGCGCAGGTTGGTGTACTTGGCATACAACTCGACCTGCTGGGCCACCTGCACGGCCAGTTCGCGCGTCGGCAGCAGCACCAGCGCCCGCACCGGATGCCGCGCCGGTGAGGTCGAGGCGTTTTCGTGCTTCAGCATGCGCTGCAGCAGCGGCAGCGAAAAAGCAGCGGTTTTGCCGGTGCCGGTTTGCGCGGCGCCCATCACGTCTTTGCCCTGCAGCACGACCGGAATGGCCTGCTCCTGGATGGGTGTCATGGTTTCGTAGCCCATTTCGGCTACGGCGCGGGCCAGCGGTTCTGCCAGCGAAAGATTGGAAAAAGAGGAGGTCATTTAGCCTCCTATTGTCGCACTTTGAGCGAAATCGCTGTTTTGGGCGCCTGCAAAGGCCAGGTCAGGGGCCCCCTCGGCGCCCGGGCAACCTGGCAAAGCCGCGTGAACGCTATAAATATGATAGCGCAACTCGCACGTACTTACTAGGCTAGAGCCCGATTTCTTATAAATTTCGGGCACTGAAGGTGTCGCAGGCCTTGACGCTGCCGGTTTTCAGGCCGGTATCAAACCAGCGCTGGCGCTGGGCACTGGTGCCGTGGGTAAAGCTCTCGGGCACCACCGCGCCGCCGCTGCCGCGCTGCAGGGCGTCGTCGCCAATTTTGGCGGCCGCGTTCATCGCTTCCTCGACATCGCCCTGTTCCAGAATTTGCCGCGAGGTCTGCGCCTTCTGGGCCCACAGGCCGGCGAAGCAGTCGGCCTGCAACTCCAGCCGCACGCTCAGGGCGTTGTACTCGGCCTTGCTGACGCGGCCGCGCATCTGGTCCATCTTGCCGCTGATGCCGAGCAGGTTTTGCACATGGTGGCCGACCTCGTGCGCGATCACGTAGGCCTGGGCAAAGTCGCCGGGCGCACCCAGGCGCTTGGTCAGGGTTTCGTAAAACCCGAGGTCGATATAGACCTTCTGGTCGCCGGGGCAGTAAAACGGCCCCATCGCGGCCTGGCCCTGGCCGCAGGCGGTTTGCGTCGCGCCGCGAAACAGCACCAGGCGCGGCTCCTGGTAGGTGGCGCCGCCCTTGGTAAAGACCTCTTTCCAGACATCTTCGGTGTCGGCCAGCACGGTGGCGACAAACCTGGCCATGCGGTCATCGGCCGGCGGGCGCTGGGCCGGGGTTTGCTGCTGCACCTGGGCCGTCGGCGCGCCGCCGCCGCTGAGCATGCTCAAAAGGGTCAGCGGGTTGATGCCGAAAATCCAGCCTCCCAGCAAGGCCACAACGATGGTGCCAATGCCGATGCTGCGCCCACCCAGCAGCCCGCCGATGCCGCCGCCACCAAACCCGCCGCCGTCAGCGCGCCGGTCTTCGACGTTGTCGGATTCCCGATTGCCTTCCCATTTCATGATCGCCCCTTGGTTGCTGGGTGTGTAATGTACCCAAAGCCCGCCGCCCCAAGCTTCGACTTTACTTGAGAGGGCCCGGCTGCGCGGAACAAAATTGAACCCCGATGTATCCCTGATTTATGGACATTTCCGCGCTCAGGCAACCTTCGCTTTTCGCGCTGCGGCGGTGGAGCCGGCACTGGAGCCGGCTGGGCATGGTGTTGCTGCTGACAGCGCTGCTGGGCGGCTGCGCCGGCCCCATCCTGACGCGGGTCACCCGGTTTAACCAGTGGCCTGCCGATGCCGCGGGCGCCGCCTTCAGCTTTCGCTCGCCGGTCGACAGCGGCCACGAACTGGAGCAGGCCACTTACGAGGGCCAAGTGGCTGCAGCCCTTGAAAAACAGGGTCTCAGGCGCGCGCCGGCCGGCCAGGTGGGGCGCATTCAGGCCGAGGTGTCCGTCAGCCATCGCAGCGAGGCGCAAAGCTGGCTGCAACCGGTATACCAGGATCACCGGATGTTTGTGCCGCCGCACCGCGATGCGGCAGGCCGGGTGTTTCCGGGCTTCTGGGCGCCCGACCCGTTTGGCCCGCGCTATGTGGGCGATCGCCAGGTAAGCCGCATGCTGCAGGTCAGCAGCCTGCAGCTGCGCCTGTTCGATGCCAAGGAAAGCCCGCCCGGCAAGCCGCGCGCGGTGTTTGAATCCCGCGCGCTGTACGAAGGCGCCAGCGACGATCTGCCCGCCGTGGTGTCCTATTTGGTGCGTGCCATGTTTGATCAATTTCCGGGCCAGAATGGGGAGGTGCGCAGCGTGAAATTTGACGGCAAAACCGGTGCGCTGATCAGCCCGTGAGATGGAACGCTGCTGTTAGCGCGTGGCAAAAGAGGCTGGCATGAAACCCTCGAACGGGGGCGCGGCCGGCCGGACCGCGTTGTCGTTGGGCATGGCGCTGGCCAGGGCCTGCGGGTCTTGCCCGGTAGCGGGTTTTTGCGCGGGGCTGGAAAGGGCCTGCACCTGCAACATGCAGCTGTGCCGCGCCACCCCCAGGCTGCTTTCCATGCACTGCACAACCGCCCGCTGATCGGAAACCCGCAGCGCGTCCCGCGCGTTCGCCCTGGCGACCTGGCCGTCCACCACCAGCATCATGGCTATCAGCTGGCAAACAATAACCAGACCCGCCGCCACACCGAACAGGGTTTTAAAAGACACCACGTCTATTCTTCGTAAATGATCGGAAAACATGGTCACTCTCTCTTTGCTCTGTCTGGGTGGATTTGCTCGGTCTGGCTCCATGCTAAACGGGCAATTTAAAACACCATGCGGTGCTTTACCCGTCAATTTGTAGGATAAAAACGCGTCCGCTCAGGGCCGCGGATTTCCCCCGGCAGCAAGCACCGCCAGCCGGGGTGGAGCGGCTTCGTCACTCCGGGCTGGGGTGGAGAGTCAGCCCAGCAGCAGGCGCAGCGCCATGGTGTCCGATGACGGCCCGGCCGAGACCTCGAAGCCCGCCTGGCGCGCCAGCGCCGCCATGCCCTTGTTGTCATGCAGGCACTGGCCCAACACTTCCTTGGTGCCACGCGCCGTCAGGTAGCGAATCATCTTGTCCAGCAGCAGCCGGCCCAGGCCCTTGCCCTGCCAGCTTGAGGCCACCTGGATCGCGAACTCTGCCTGCAGGTTGTCGGGGTCGCACAAGGCCCGGACCTCGGCCACCATGGCGGGTGCACCCGACGCTGACGGGGCCTGCGCGATAAAGGTCATTTCGCGGTCATAGTCAATCTGGCTGTAGCGCGCCAGCTCCGAATGCGGCACCTCGCGCCGCACCATGAAAAAGCGCAGCCGCATGTCGGCCGGTGTCGCCCTGGCGTAAAAGTCCATCAGGCGCTGGCCGTCTTCGGGGCGTATCGGCCGCAACAACAGATGGCTGCCGGCCAGCGCCACCTGTTCCTCCAGCGCCGACGGGTAAGGGCGAATCGCCAGCCGGCTGACCTCGCCCACCGGCACCGGCCGCAGCCTGACGCGCGCATCGAGCGCCAGCACGCCGTGCTCGTCGACCAGCAGCGGGTTGATGTCGAGTTCGCCCAGCCACGCCAGGTCGCAGGCCATTTGCGACACCTTCAGCAGGGTAGCCTGCAGCGCGGCGCCGTCGGCCGCGGGGCGGCCCCGGTAGCCCGCCAGCAGCGGGCCGAGCCGGCTGCGCGCCACCAGGTCGCGCGCCAGGCTGGCATTGAGCGGCGGCAGCGCCACCGCATGGTTCTTGCGCAGCTCGACCGCCGTGCCGCCTTCGCCCAGCAGCAGCACCGGGCCAAACACCGCGTCGGTGGCAATGCCGACGATCAGCTCGTGGGCACCGGGCCGCTCGGCCATGGCCTGCACGGTAAAGCCCAGTACCACGGCCTGCGGCAGCAGGCGCGCCACCTGCTGCTGCATCTTCACGGCGGCGGCGCGCACCGCATCGGCCGACGCCAGCCCGAGCGCGACACCGCCAACGTCGGACTTGTGGACGATCTGCGGCGAAATAATCTTCAACGCGACCGGAAAGCCAATCTGGCTGGCGGCGGCCACCGCGGCGTCGACGTCAGCGACTTTGACCGTGGCGACGGTCGGGATGCCATAGGCCTGCAGCAGCGCCTGGGCCGGCGCCGCGTCCAGCCACTCGCGGCCGTCAAGCAGCGCCTGCGCATGCAGCGCTTGCGCCGTCTGTTGGTCCGGCGTGAGGTCGTCCAGCGCCGCGCCGGCGAGCTGCTGCAGGGCTTGCTGGTTGCGCGCATGGTTGACAGTTTGCAGCCAGGCCGCCGAGGCGCGTTCGGGCGTGCTGTAGCTGGCGATGCCGGCCGCCGTGCAGTCCGTGCGCGCCGCCGCCACCGCCGCGCCGCCCAGCCAGCAGGTCAGCACCGGTTTGGCCGATTCCTGCATCAGCGGCAGGCAGGCCTGCGCAATCTCGCGGGCGGGCACGATGGCGGTGGGCGCATGCATGAACAGCACCGCATCCACATCGGGCGCCGCCAGCAGCACCCGCAGCGCGTCCTGGTAGCGGCCGACCGGCGCGTCGCCAATGATGTCGATCGGGTTGCCGTGCGACCAGGCGGCGGGCAGGCATTGGTCCAGTGCGACGAGGCTTGACTCGCCCAGCACGGCCAGCCTGCCGCCACCGAGCGCCAGCGCATCGGCCGCCAGCACGCCAGCGCCGCCGCCGTTGGTCAGGATGGCCAGCCGCTCACCCTGCCAGGGCCGCGCATGGGCCAGGGTTTCGGCGGCATCAAACAGCGCGTCCAGGGTATCGACCCGCAGCATGCCGGCGCGCCTGACGGCGGCGTCGAACACCACGTCGGAACCGGCCAGGGCGCCGGTGTGCGAGGCGGCGGCCCGGGCGCCGTCGGGCGCGCGCCCGGCCTTGACCACGATCACCGGCTTGTTGCGGGACGCGGCGCGCGCCGCCGACATGAACTTGCGCGCGGCCTTGACCGATTCCATGTACATCAGGATGGCGCGGGTGCCGGAGTCGCAGGCCAGGTAGTCGAGCACGTCACCAAAATCCACGTCGGCGCTGTCGCCCAGCGAAATGAAGTGTGAAAAGCCTATGCCACGGCTGTTGGCCCAGTCCAGCATGGCGGTGGCCAGCGCACCCGACTGGGTGACAAAGGCCAGCTGGCCCGGCTCGGCGTTGCCGGGCGCGAAGCTGGCATTGAGTTGGGCACCGGGCACCAGCGCGCCTATGCAGTTGGGCCCCAAAATGCGCAGCAGGTGTGGCCGCGCCGCGTCCAGCATGGCCTGCTCCAGCGAGGGTCCGCCCGCCTTGCCGGTCTCGGCCGACTGCTTCAGGCCCGCCGTCAGCACGATGGCGGCGCGCGTGCCCTTGCGGCCGAGTTCGGCAATCAGGCCCGGCACCGTGCTGGCCGGGGTGCAGATCACGGCCAGGTCAGGGGCCTGCGGCAGCGACTGGACATCGGGCCAGGCCTGAGCGCCATCGACGCGGGCATGGCGGCGGTTGACCGGCCAGAGCGGCCCCTTGAAACCGCCGCGCTTGAGGTTGCGCAGCACCACCGAACCGACGCTGCCCTCGCGGTCGGAGGCGCCGATGACGGCCACCGAAGCGGGCTGAAACAGGGCTTCGAGATTGCGTACGCTCATCGGATTCCTTGCAATAAAACGGGCCGGCCAGCCTCAAGCAATTAGCTTAGCACCGCCACGCCCCGTGTTCTTGCTGCAGGTCAAGCAAAGCGCATGGCCGTCACGACGACGTTGGCTCCCGCGCGGCTTGCGGCTGCAACGCGTTGACCGGAATTTTCAGGTAGCGGATGCCGTTGTCCTCGGGCGGTGGCATGTGGCCGGCGCGCACATTGACCTGAATCGCCGGCAATATGAGCGTCGGCATGTCCAGCGTGGCGTCTCTGGCGGTACGCATGGCAACAAAGGCCTCTTCCGACACACCGTCATGCACATGGATGTTGCCGGCCCGCTGCTCTCCCACGGTGGTTTGCCACTGCGGCGCGCGTGAAGCGGGCGGGTAGTCGTGGCAGACGAACACCGTGGTCTCCGCAGGCAGGGCCAGCAGTTTGCGGATGGAGCGGTACAGCACGTGCGCATCGCCGCCCGGAAAGTCGGCGCGCGCCGTGCCCACGTCGGGCATGAACAGGGTGTCACCGACAAACACCGCGCCCTCGACCTGGTAGGCCATGTCGGCCGGGGTGTGGCCCGGCACCAGCAGCGCCGTCGCCCGCACATCGCCAATCATGAAGGTCTCGCCATCCTTGAACAGATGGTCGAACTGGCTGCCGTCGGGCAGAAAAGCGCGCTCCAGGTTGAACACGGCCTTGAAGGTGGATTGGACCACGCGGATGTTTTCGCCGATGGCAATGCGCCCGCCCACCCGCTGCTTCAGGTAGTGAGCACCCGACAGGTGGTCGGCATGGGCGTGCGTCTCCAGAATCCAGTCGACCTGCAGTCCTTGCTCCGCCAGGTAGGCCCGCACCCGGTCGGCCGAGGCTGTGCTGGTGTGCCCCGACTTGAAGTCGTAGTCCAGCACCGGGTCGATGATGGCCGCACGGCGGCTGGCGACATCGGCCACCACGTAAGTGACGGTCCAGGTGCCGGGGTCAAAAAAAGCCTGGGTGGAGATTCGGGCGGTCATGAACTGATTCCTGTTTTTTCTGTCGTTTTAATCGT
This sequence comes from Polaromonas sp., assembly GCF_031411155.1. Classification (GTDB taxonomy): domain Bacteria; phylum Pseudomonadota; class Gammaproteobacteria; order Burkholderiales; family Burkholderiaceae_C; genus Polaromonas. Next base: position 22,677 of record NZ_JANOAL010000303.1, read on the forward strand.
TTGACTTATATTATATAAATTGATATATTATTGTCAACTTTCCATTTTTACCAACAAGCGAGGTCCATGGACATCCCCCATCCCGTCATCAACCCCGAACTGCTGCGCGGCGGCGCGGCGCAAGCGGTCGGCGTGCTGAAACTGCTGGCCAATGAAGACCGGCTGCTGCTGCTGTGCCAGTTGTCGCAGGGCGAGCGTTGCGTCAGCGAACTCGAAGAGCAGCTCGGCATCCGCCAGCCCACGCTGTCGCAGCAACTCGCTGTACTGCGCAACCAGGGCGTGGTCAACACCCGGCGCGACGGCAAGAACATTTATTACAGCGTGGCCAGCCCGGCCACGCTGGAGATTCTGGCGCTGCTGTACCGCCTTTACTGCCCTGAATTGCCCTGAAGGAGATACCAAATGACCCTCGACTGGAACGCTTTTACCCCCTGGTCCGCCCTGCTGGGCGGCCTGCTGATTGGTTTGGCTAGCGCCATGTTCGCGCTGCTCAATGGGCGCATCGCCGGCATTAGCGGCGTGCTGGGCGGCCTGCTCAAGCCGGTGCGCGGCGACCTGGCCTGGCGCGTCGCGTTTATTGGCGGGCTGGTGGCCGCACCCTTGCTGTATGCGCTGTTTTCGACCCTGCCCACGGTGCAGATTGACGCCGGCACCGGGGCCTTGCTGGCAGCCGGCCTGCTGGTCGGCGTCGGCACCCGCTACGGCTCGGGCTGCACCAGCGGCCACGGCGTCTGCGGCCTGTCGCGGCTGTCGCCGCGTTCACTGGTCGCCACCGCCACCTTCATGGCCGCCGGTTTCGCGACCGTGTTTGTGCTGCGCCATCTGTTGACTGCTTGAGGAGCAAGGCCATGCTGGTTTTTACCTCTCTTCTCGCGGGTCTGGTGTTCGGCTTGGGGCTCATCGTCTCGGGCATGGCCAATCCGGCCAAGGTTCTGGGCTTTCTGGATCTGGCCGGCGCCTGGGACCCTTCGCTGGCGCTGGTCATGGCCGGGGCCGTCGCGGTGGGCTTCTTCGCCTTCTTCCTTGCAAAAAACCGGAGCCGTTCGCTGCTGGGCGCCGAGATGAAACTGCCCGGCGCCCGCCACATCGACCGCCACCTGGTGATGGGCAGCACCCTCTTCGGCGCGGGCTGGGGCGTGGCCGGCTTTTGCCCCGGCCCCGGGCTGGTGGCGCTGGGCATGGGCGAGGCCAAGGCGGTCATTTTTGTGGCGGCCATGCTGGCCGGCATGATGCTGTTTGAACTGCTTGAAAAGCGCCGGCAAGGGGCAGCAGCCCGCCACGTCAAACTCCCGAGCGCGTAAAAAAACCACCGGGCCGGCAGCTTTTACATGGCTGCGGCGAGGTGGTCTGGATGGCGTCATCGAACAGCTGGACTCAACTGTTGGTGTGCATCGCGAGGCTTACTTCTGGGCCACGGGCACAATTACAGCCGCACCGCGGTTGGGCTGGCCATCCACATCGGCCCGGCGGTCAAACGTGAGCAGCTTGCCCATCACCACCTGCACCCACTGCGGATAGGTGTAGGCGGTGCCCTTGTTGTGGTCAATGATGGCGCCAATACCGCCGCCAAAAATAATGTTGCCGGCCATGCCCGCGTTGGCGCGTGAAATCGCCACACCGCGACCGTCTTTCTCGCCGGGCTTGACGCAGGTCACCTGCAGGTCCTTGGAGGAGCGGCGCACATTGACCGTGGCGGGCGTCTTCACGATTTGCTGGCCGTAGTCGTTTTCAAGTTTGCATTCGGCATCCTTGATTTCAACGCCGGCGGCATTGAAGGTTTCAAAACGAACCGGGTTGGTCGTGTCGTTGGTGATGGATGCGCAGCCGGTCATGGCAACACAGGCGAGCGCGATGGAATAGAAGCGAAAAGACATTTGAGCCTCCCTTTATGAATGAGGTCAAAATGTAACACGACGTTTCAATCGTTTCCGGTGTTTACGGTATGCGGTATCCCACTTCCCTCTGGTGCCGCAGTGCCAGCACGGCAACCATATCGGCGTCCTCATCGTAAAGATAAAGCGCGAGATAGCCGGTACGACCCCGTGAAATAACCAGTTCCTTCAGCCCCTGGCTTACCGGACGTCCAATAGCGGGATGATTCTTGAGGATCTCGAGCGCATCCAAGATGATGTCCGCAGTGCGCACGGCCTCTTCAGGCAGGCTTTCCAGCAAAAAGTCGCAGAGCCGTTCAAGGTCAGCTGCGGCCCCATCACTGATGAGCAATCGGGTCACGCTTTTTGCTGGGCCAGCGACTTGATTGATTTGGGACGCGGTCGCTTGACTTTTTGTCCACGCACTTTTGCGCGAATGTAGGCTGCGAATTCGTCGCCATCGAAGGCTTGAGCACTTGCCAGCATGTGGTCGCGCGAGCGCAGGGCGGCTTCCACAAACGCTCCGTGTTTTTCCTGGCTGTCCAGCGCCGACTCGATGGCGCCGACCATCAGGGCATGCGCCGTTGTGCCCTGACTCGCGGCGAGGCGATTCACGCGCTCCTTGGTGGCTTCGGCAAGCTTGACGGACACAATGGGCATGGCAGGCTCCTGAAAAGTGGTATTACCATGTTAACACCCTCAGAGAGACTTTCGTGACGAGCTGCATTGACCTGCCAGATCAAGCCTTGGGCAGCGTCACCCCGATCTGCCCCTGGTACTTGCCGCCGCGGTCCTTGTAGCTGGTTTCGCAGACGTCGTCCTTGTCGCTCTCGAAGAACAGCACCTGGGCGCAGCCCTCGCCGGCGTAAATCTTGGCGGGCAGCGGCGTGGTGTTGGAAAATTCCAGCGTCACATAGCCTTCCCACTCGGGCTCGAACGGCGTGACGTTGACGATGATGCCGCAACGGGCATAGGTGCTTTTGCCCAGGCAGATGGTCAGCACGTTGCGCGGGATGCGAAAGTACTCCAGGGTGCGGGCCAGCGCAAAGCTGTTGGGCGGGATGATGCAGCTGTCGCCGTGAAAGTCGACAAAGCTTTTTTCATCGAAGTTCTTCGGGTCCACCACCGTGCTGTGGATGTTGGTGAAGACCTTGAACTCGGGCGCGCAGCGGATGTCGTAGCCGTAGCTGCTGGTGCCGTAGCTGATGATTTTCTTGCCATCGGCCTCGCGGATCTGGCCCGGCTCGAAGGGCTCGATCATGCCGGTGCTCTCTGCCATGCGGCGTATCCATTTGTCGCTTTTGATGCTCATTCGGGAGGTTCCTTGGGTGTGGCTAGATTGTAGGCAAGCCCTGCCAGACGCCTCCGCCCGACTTCCACTATCATTTTGATAGCTATCTACGCCCTTTATTCGTGGGCCAGAGGCCGATTTGACCGCTAAAACCGTAAATCAGGCGGTTTGGGCCTGCGAAATCACGGTTTTCTCGATGACCCGGTCGTCGCCCAGCACGATCAGCGCAAACAGCAACTCATCGAGGCTGCCGGCCTGCGCGGTCTTGCGCGCCAGCAGCGGCGTGGCTTGCGGGTTGAGCACCACAAAGTCGGCCTCGCAACCGGGCAGCAGGTTGCCGACCACGCCCTCCAGGCCCAGCGCCCTGGCCGCGCCAGCCGTGTGCTGCCACCACAGTTGCTGCGGCCCCAGCGACAGGCCGGGCTTGGTCTGCCCCTCGCGGCCCACGTAATAGGCCGCGAGCATGGTGTGAAACGGGCTGAACGAGGTGCCGCCACCCACGTCACTGGCCAGGCCATACATAAAGCCGACGCGGTCCGCGCCGGCGTAGTCAAAAAAACCGCTGCCCAGAAACAGGTTGCTGGTCGGGCTGATGGCCGCCGCCGCGCCGGTGTCGCGCATCAGGGCGCGGTCTTCGTCGTCGATGTGAATGCAGTGCGCATACACCGCGCGCGGGCGCAGCAGGCCAAACTGCTGGTACACGCTGAGGTAGCTGCGTGCCTCGGGGTACAACTGGCGCACCCAGGCAATTTCGTCCTTGTTTTCAGCCACGTGGGACTGAATCCAGACGTCGGGGTATTTGCTGGCCAGTTCGCCCGCGCCGCGCAGCTGGGCCGCGCTGCAACTCGGCACAAAGCGCGGCGTGATGGCGTAACCGAGCCGGTCCACGCCGTGCCACTGGTTGATCAAGGCCTCGGTGTCGATCAGGCCTTGCTCCGTTTCATCGCGCACGCCATCGGGCGAGTTCTGGTCCATCAGCACCTTGCCGGCGATCAGGCGCAGGCTCTGCTGCTGCGCCTGGCCCAGCAGCGCGTTGACCGACTCGGGGTGCGAGGTGGCAAACGCCAGCGCCGTGGTGACGCCGTTGCGCAGCAGCTCTGCTATAAAAAACATAGCTGCCTGTGCACTGTATTCGGGGGCCGAGAAGCGTTTTTCATGCGGAAAGGTGTAGTTTTCCAGCCACGGCAGCAGGCCCTCGGCGGGCGAGCCGATGACATCGAGCTGCGGGTAGTGAATGTGCAGGTCGACAAAGCCTGGCGCGATGATTCGGCCCGGCAGGTGCTCTACGGCCACATCGGGATAGCGCGCAGCGAGTTGCCGGTAGTCGCCGATGGCTTGCACCAGCTGCCGGCCCTGGACGTTGGGTCCCACCACCAGCAGGCCGTCTTCCTCAAACACGGCTTGCGCGGGACCCGAAAAATACAGAATGGAGGCGCGGTAGGCTTTCATGGCGGCAAGATTACCCCAGCAGCTACCTTCGCCAATATGAGAAGCCAGATAACGATTATTTGCTCAGCGTGCAGCCATCGCCCATGGACTCGCGCCAGACGCGCACCGAGCTCAAGGCGGGCAGACGCGGCGCCAGGTTCCGGAAAATGAAATGGCACAGGTTTTCCAGCGTGGCCGGGCCCAGGCCCGCGATGTCATCGAGCATATGGTGGTCCAGCTGCTTGCGAAGCTGCTCGATCTCCAGGCGCACCAGGCCCAGATCAACCACCATGCCGGTGTGCGGGTCGGGTTGCCCGCTCAGGAACACCTCGGCGTTGTAGGTGTGGCCATGGATGCGCAGGCTGCTGTCGGCTTCGATGTGCCGCTTGAGCGTGTGGGCCGCATCAAAAAAGAACTTCTGGCTGAGGGCGTAGTTCATCGGATGCCCGTGATCTTGTGGGTTTGCAGGCTCAGGCGCCAGGCCGGGCGTTGCAGGCACAGGGCGATGCAGGCCTCGGTGTTGTCGGCGCGGCGGGCGTTGTCCATGGGTTGCAGGTAGCGGTGGGTAAAGCGGGCGGCCTCCAGCTCGGGCAAATCAAAGGCGGGCTGCGGCCACACCACCTTGAGTTCCTGCCCCTCGCGCTGCACCCAGGGGGCGCCGGCCTTGGGGCTGACGCAAATCCAGTCGATGCCGGCCGGCGCGGCAATCGTGCCATTGGTTTCCACCGCAATCTGAAAGCCACGCGCATGCAGCGCCGCGATCAGCGCGCTTTCCACCTGCAGCAGCGGCTCGCCGCCCGTCATCACGACAAAGCGGTGCGCCGCGTCGCCCACCGGCCACTGCGCTTCGATCTGGTTCGCCAGCGCATCGGCCGTGGCAAACTTGCCGCCCAGGGTGCCGTCGGTGCCGACAAAAATCGGTGTCGCAAAACTGGCAGACGGCGCTGGCGCGGTCCTGCTCGCGGCCCGACCAGAGGTTGCAGCCGGCAAAGCGGCAGAAAACGGCGGGGCGACCGGCATTCGCGCCCTCGCCCTGCAGGGTATAAAAAATCTCCTTGACCTGGTAGCTCATGCGGCACTCCTGGTGCAACCGGGAGGCGAAAGCGGCAAAGCGCAAGAAATAAAACAGGCGGCCACGCGCGTCGACATGACAGTGGCAGCGAGGTTTTTGTACATGGTAGTCCTCTACATGGCCCCGGAAATCAAAAAAACACGACGCGCCGGGACAGCGCGCGGGTGAACCGTCTATTTTAGCGGGTCCGGGGCGCGCAGCACCGGATGCGCCCTCGCCAGCCAGCCATACAGCGCCGCCCCCGCCAGCAAGGCGGCGGCCGCAATTTCCAGCGCCAGCGTGAACGCCTGGCCCGGGTTTTGGCTGCGCCTGAGCAGCAGCGCGACCAGGGGCGGGCCCAGAATCTGCCCGATGCCATAGGTGGCCGTCAGCAGGCCCATGAAGCTGGCCGCCGTGGCAGGCCGCAGGCGGCGCACTTCCTGCATCGCAAAAAAGGTGATGGCGGTGAACGGCAGGCCCAGCAACAGGCTGCCCAGCGCAAAGCCGGCCAGGCTGGGACTCAAAAGGCCGGTGGCAATGCCGAACGCCTGCGTCAGGTAGCAACCCAGCAGCAGCAGGCGAAAGTCGATGCGCGGCGAAATGCGGGTGGCCAGCAGCGCGCCCGCCATCACGCCCAGGCCAAAGATGGGCCAGAACATGTCGAGCCAGGCCGAACCGGGCAAGGCGCCCCGCGCAATCACCGGCAAAAACGTCGCGGTGATGATGTAGCCAAAACCGGCCAGGCCGTATGCGAGGGTCAGCAGCGCCATCTCGCCCCGCCGCTGCGCGCTGCGGGTGGCCGCCGGGCCTGCGGGCGCGGGCGCCAGCCGGCTGAGCCGCTCATCGCCGCCGCGCAGGGTGCGCCACACGCTGGCCGCCAGCACAAACGCCAGCACGCCAAAAATCAGCCAGCCAGTGGCCGCCGTCCAGCCCCAGGCCACCATGCCGCTGGCAAACAGGCCGCTGACCACGATGCCGGCACCGGGCCCGGCATAAATCACGCCGCCCAGCTCGGGCACGCCCAGGCGGGACAGCCGCGACAGGCACCAGCCCGAGGTGTAGACAAACACCACCGCGCTGGTCACGCCGGCCGCAAAGCGCAGCGCCGGCCAGGCCGGTGCCCACGGCCAGGCCATGGCCAGGGTCAGTACGCCGGTGGCCAGCAAGCCGGCCCGTACCAGCGACGAAAACGCCGGCAGCGGCAGACGCCCAAAGCGCGCCCACAGCCAGGGCTGCAGCGTGCACAGCAAGGCCCCCAGCATGTAGCCAAAATAGTTGGCGCTGGCCAGCCAGCTGGCAGTCCGCAAATCGACCACGCCGTCATGCAGCATCATGGGCAGCAGCGGCGTGAAGGCAAAGCGGCCAATGCCCATGGCCACGGCCAGCGCCACCAGCCCGGCCAGGGCAATGGCCCAGGCGTCAGCAGCCTTCACGCTCTGAGTTACTTTCGGCATCAACCGGCAGACTTACTGAAACGACGCAAAGGTTTCGTTCAGCTGGTCGATGTAGCGGCGCTTGGCCGATTCATCGATAAAGCTCGCCTCAAAGCTGTTGCGCGCCAGCGTGTAGGCGTGCTGCGCATCCAGGCCCAGCGCGGCAAAGGTCTGGGTGAAGTTGTCGTTCAGGTAGCCGCCAAAATAAGTCGGGTCATCCGAGTTGACGGTGGCCACCAGCCCGGCATCGAGCAGCTGGCGCAGGTTGTGCGCGGCCAGCTCGGGCACCACGCAGAGCTTGAGGTTGGACAGCGGGCACACCGTCAGCGGAATGCGGTCGCGGGCCAGCCGCTGCATCAGCGCGGCGTCCCTGCTCGACTGCACACCGTGGTCAATCCGCTCGACTTTCAGCACGTCCAGCGCGGTCCAGACATAGGCCGGCGGGCCTTCCTCCCCGGCATGGGCCACCAGATGGAAACCCAGCTCGCGGCTGCGCGCAAACACCCGCGCAAACTTTTCGGGCGGATTGCCGACTTCGCCGGAATCCAGGCCTATGCCTATGATCTGGTCGCGAAACGGCAGCGCCTGCTCCAGCGTTTCAAACGCATCCTCTTCGCTGAGGTGGCGCAAAAAACACATGATCAGCGAAGCACTGATGCCGAGTTCCGCCTGCGCATCGACGCAGGCGCGGTGCAGGCCGCCCACCACCGTTTCCATGCTCACGCCGCGCACGGTGTGCGTCTGCGGGTCAAAGAACAGTTCGGTGTGCAGCACCTTGTCGGCCGCGGCCTTCTGCAGGTAGGCGCGTGCCATGTCGTAAAAGTCCTGCTCTTTCAGCAGCACGCTGGCACCGGCGTAGTAGATGTCCAGAAAGCTCTGCAGGTTGGTAAAGGCGTAGGCGCGGCGCAGTTCGTCCACGCTGCTGTACGGAATCGCCAAGCCATTGCGCTGGGCCAGCGCAAAAATCATCTCGGGCTCCAGCGAGCCTTCAATGTGAATGTGCAGTTCGGCCTTGGGCATGCACTTGAGCAGTTCGGGCAGCCGGTCAGGGGCCACGGGTTTCAGCAGATTCATCGCAACTCCAAAAAACAAAAAGCTGCCCGAAGGCAGCTGGGGGTGGGCCATGGCCCACCCTGGATATCACCAAGCAGGCATCAGTTGCCGGGGACTTTGCCTTCCACGCCCTTGACGTAAGACTTCAGGCCGCCCAGAAACTTGTCATCGGCCACCACGTCCTTGGCCAGCAATTCCTTGCCAGTGTTGTCCATGATCGGACCCTTCCAGATCGCGAAGGAGCCGTCGGTCAGGCCTTTCTTGACCTCGGCAATCCTGGCCTTGGTTTCTTCCGGCACGTCAGCCGCGATGGACACCATGTCGATCGCGCCTTCCTTCACGCCCCACCAGTGCTGGCCGGTAGCCCACTTGCCTTCCAGCGCATCGCGCGTGGCCTTGATGTAGTACGGACCCCAGTTGATGGCGGCCGAACCGAGGTGGGCCTTGGGGCCGTAGGCCGTCATGTCGGAGTCCCAGCCAAAGGCGCGCTTGCCCATTTTCTCGGCCGTCTGCAGCACGGCGGAAGAGTCTGTGTTCTGCATCAGCACATCGGCGCCGCCGTTGATCAGCGCGGTGGCAGCTTCGGTTTCCTTGGGCGGATTGAACCACTCGTTGATCCAGACCACCTTGGTCGTGATCTTGGGGTTGACCGACTGGGCGCCCAGCGTGAAGCTGTTGATATTGCGGATGACTTCCGGAATCGGGATCGAGCCGACCACGCCCAGCGTGCCGGTCTTGCTCATCTTGCCGGCGATCACGCCCGCCAGGTAGGCGCCTTCATAGGTGCGGCTGTCGTAGGTGCGCATGTTCTCGGCTGTCTTGTAGCCGGTGGCATGCTCGAACTTCACGCCCTTGGTGTCGGCGGCGACCTTGAGCATGGGTTCCATGTAGCCAAAGGTCGTGCCGAAGATCAGCTTGTTGCCCTGGCCCGCCATGTCGCGGATCACGCGCTCGGCGTCGGCCGACTCGGGGACTTTTTCAACGAAGCTGGTCACCACCTTGTCGCCAAACTCTTTTTCAACGGCTTTGCGACCGTTGTCGTGGGCAAAGGTCCAGCCGCCGTCGCCGACCGGGCCGACATAGGCAAACGCGATCTTCAGCGGCTCGGGCTTGGCGGGCGCCGGGGCCGCGGTGGGCGCAGGGGCGGGCGTGGGCGCCGGCTCCTCCTTCTTGCCGCAACCTACGAGGGCCGCTGCAGCGAGCGCCGACAGGGCGGCCACTTGGAGCAGGGAACGTTTCTTCAGGTCAGTCATGTCATTTCCTTTTTTTGAGGAGGTTACGAGAGCTTGCGAAAAAGAGATTATGAGCTGTCGGGCAGCGAAGTACACGCAGTGGGGCCCATGCGTTTCGGCGCAGGGCCGCCCCAAGCCGAAACAGCCCCCTCGGGGGGCAGCGAAGTACACGAAGTGACGAGTGTGGGGGCCATATTCATGAGCCGGGATAAAAAGGTTTACCAAGCGATGCCGGCATGTTGATGCGAATCCAGGCCGGGTTGCGCGAGATCAGGGCCAGCACCACGATGGTCGCGACATAGGGCAGCATGCTCAGGAACTGGCTGGGCACTTCCACGCCCACGCCCTGCAGATGAAATTGCAGCATGGTGACACCACCGAACAGGTAGGCGCCCAGCAACACCCGGGCCGGGCGCCAGGTGGCAAAAGTGGTGAGCGCCAGCGCGATCCAGCCCTTGCCCGCCACCATGCCTTCGACCCACAGCGGTGTGTAGATCACGGCGATGTAGGCACCGGCCAGGCCGCACAGGGCGCCGCCCACGACCACGGCCAGCAGCCGGATACGGCGCACCGGGTAACCCAGCGCATGCGCCGACTCCGGGCTCTCCCCCACGCTGCGCATCACCAGGCCGCTGCGGGTGCGGTACATGAACCAGATCATGGCGAGCGCCAGCACAACGGTCAGGTAGACCAGCGGATGGTGGCGAAACAGCGCCGGCCCGATCAGGGGAATATCGGCCAGCACCGGAATGCCGAAGCTCGCGCGCTCGGGAATCTTGGCCTGCACATACGAAGTTCCCACAAAGGCCGAGAAGCCGGTGGCAAACAGCGTCAGCGCCAGGCCGGTGGCAAACTGGTTGGTATTGAGCCAGATGACGAGCAGGCCAAAAATCGCGGCGAGCACGGCACCCACGACGATGCCCGCCAAGAAACCCAGCCAGTCGTTGCCGGTGTGCACGACGGTGGCGAAGCCGGCGATCGCGGCGCACAGCATCATGCCCTCTGCGCCGAGGTTGACAATGCCGACCTTTTCATTGATCAGCAAACCCAGCGAAGCCAGCGCCAACACCGTGCCGGCATTCAGCGTGGCGGCGATCAGCAGCGAATAGGATTCCATTACTTTGCTCCCGAGCGGCCAAAACGCAACCGGTAATTCACCAGGGTGTCACAGGCCAGCAAGCTGAACAGCAGCAGGCCCTGGAACACGCCCGTCAGCGACTTGGTCAACCCCAGGCGCGACTGCGCCATCTCGCCGCCGATGTAAAACATGCTCATCAGAATGGCCGAGAACACCATGCCCACCGGGTGCAGGCGCCCCACGTAGGCAACGATGATGGCGG
>NZ_JANOAL010000304.1:0-32483 GCF_031411155.1 Polaromonas sp.
GCAGGCGGGCGTGCCGGGCCTTGGCGCTGCCTTGCGCGGCGATGCCGGCGTGACGGTGGCCGCCGGCCCGCTGCTGGGGGGTGTGCTGGGCGCCGGGGTGGGCCTGAACGGTGTTGCGGGCCTGGCAACGGGCGGCAGTGCAGGCAGCACGCCGGTGACTGCGGTGAAGGGTTCGGCCAACGCCGATGCCGGCGCTAATGTGGGTGCCAATGCCAATGCCAATGCCAATGCCGGCGCCCAGGTGGGCGTCAATGCCGGCGTTGAGGGGGGTGTGCGTTCGGGCGCGAACAGCGCGGTCACGGCCGAGCAGCGCGCTGCGGCCCTGGGGGCCGTCGCCATGACCGGCGCTGGTGGCGCTGCCGCTGCGGATGTGCAGGCCGGCGGCGCTGTGAATGCCTCGGGCGCGGTCAACGGCGCGGTTGGCGGCGTGACCAGCGGGGCAGCCCGCGTGCTGGGCGGTGTGCGTGACACCGGCCAGGCGATGGGCGGCGCGGCCGTGCGGTCTGGCAAGCGGGTAACGGGGGGCGTGGCTGGCGCGGTCAACAGCGGGGTGCAGGGCGCGGCTGGCGTGGGTGCCGCGGGCAGTGGCGGCTACAGCGGCAATGCCGGGGCGCCCCGGGCGATGGGTGCCGGCGCCAGCGTGGATGCCAATGTCAAGGCCGGCGCTGCGGTTCAGGGCGGCACGCTGAGCCGCTGAGCCGTTAGGCACGCCCCCGAGGCTTGCCCGGCCCGGCCGGGCGGCTTCAACCTCAACGCAGCACTTGCCCAACGGCGGGTGCTGCTTTTTTTGGCCGGTTCAAGGATCAAACAAGCATTGCCAGGCGGTTGGCGCGGTTTACGACCTTACTTTGTCGCGCAGGGGGCGGCGGCGCTGTCTGACACGGCGGCTGGCGGCTTGTTTCCACAATGGACCCAGGCGATGCATGGCTTTGCCGCCGTCGCGTCGGCAAAGTGCGAAGGCCAACGCTACTTTTTCTTCCACCCACCTGCCAAGGAAACCCCCATGACCAGCAAACAAAACCCGCGTGACAAACAGGCGCCGCACAGCGGCAAGGTTGAGAACGACAGCAACAAGATGGGCGAGCAGGCCGAGACCCAGCTGAACCAGGGCCAGCGCACGCCCGACAGCCGCACTGACCGCGAGGCGCATATTGGCAGCGGCAACCAGACGCAGTCGCGCCGGGGCACCACCAAGGGCCATTAATTGGGCTTAAAACGCCGCTAGCCCAGGTGGCATGTGCCTTGTCAGCTATTAAAATAATAGCAACCAGAGCGCGCCGCGCCGGCGTTCAATCTTCGTCAACCGGATGCCGGCTGCTGCGCCAGATGGCGCGCAGCAGCCACAGGCCGCCCGCACCGGCGCCGCAAAACCCCAAAAAGCCGAAGGCCGGCAGGCCGAACAGGGTGGGGCCGCCCTGCACGTTCATGACGATGGACGAGCCGATGATGAGCGCGGCAATCACCAGGGCCATGGCCAGCCGGTTGGCGGCGCGGTCGATCTGGTCGCCAACGCGCTTGAGGTGCGCCAGCTCGATCGCCACGCTGACGTGGCCGCGGCGCGCGTTGCGCAGCAGGCGCGACAGGTCGTGCGGCAGCTGTTCGGCGATGCTGAGGGCGCGGCGCAGCGCCTTCCCGCCGCGCGTGGCCATGGCCTGGGGCTGGTAGCGTGCCTGCATCACCTCGCGCAGCAGCGGCAGGGCTTCGGTCGCCATGTGAAAGCCGGGCACCAGGCCGCGGCCCATGCCTTCTAGCGTGATGAAGGCCTTGATCAGCAGCGCCAGGTCAGACGGCAGTGCCAGGTGGTGCTCGCGCAAGATGGTGGTGACGTCGGCCAGCATCTGGCCCAGCGACAGCTGCGCCAGCGGCGTGCCGTGGTACTGGTCGACGAAGGCCTCGATCTCGGCTTCCAGCTGCGCCAGGTTCTGGCCGCGCTCGTCGCTGGTCCAGTCCATCAGCACCTCGGCCACGGCCTGCGCATCGCGCTCGACCAGGCCCAGCAGCAGTTGCAGCAGCTCGTCGCGCCGGTGCGCCGACAGGCGGCCGACCATGCCAAAGTCGATAAAGGCAATCTGGTTGCCGGGCAGGTAGAACACGTTGCCGGGGTGCGGGTCGGCATGAAAGTAGCCGTCCTGCACGATCATTTTGAGCACGGCGCGGGCACCGCGCTGCGCCAGCAGGGAGCGGTCAAAGCCGGCCTCGGGCGTCAGCGCCTCAAGCTGGTCGCCGGCAATGCCGCTGATGAAGTCCTGGGTGTTGACGCGCGCGCCGGTGTGGGCCCAATGCACGCGCGGAATCACCACCTGCGGCACGTCGGCAAAATTGGCGGCAATGCGTTCGGCGCTGCGGCATTCGGCGGCCAGATCGAGCTCGCGCCGCAGCGAGCGCGCAAACTCCAGCGTCAGCTGGCGCAGGTGATAGGGCTTGAGGCGCGGCAGCCGGGTTTCGGCAATGCCGGCCAGCGTGCCCAGCAGGCGCAGGTCGGCCTCGATCACGGCCTCGATGCCGGGGCGGCGGATCTTGACGATGACCTCGGTGCCGTCGTGCAACTGCGCGCGGTGCACCTGGGCAATCGAGCCGGCGGCCAGCGGCGCTACGTCAAAACGGGCAAAAATGGCGTCGGGCTCGCCGCCCAGGTCTTCGCGCAGCTGGGGCAACAGCGCGTGCAGCGGCACGGCGGGCACATGGCTGTGCAGGCGCTGAAACTCGGCAATCCATTCGGGGCCAAACAGGTCGGCGCGGCCGGCCAGAATCTGCCCGAGCTTGACGAAGGTGGGGCCCAGTTCCTGCATGGCCAGGCGCACCTGCACCGGCGGCTCAATGCGGGCCAGGTCGGCGGCGCTGTCCCACTTCAGCACATGGCCGGCGCGCTCCAGCATGTCGGCCAGCCCCATGCGGCGCACCGTGTCGCCCAGGCCATGGCGAATCAGCACGCTGGCAATCTCGTTGATGCGGCCGATGTCGCGCGCCGCGCCCAGAGTCCCAAGCATCATGAGTGGATGATAGCCCCGGCCTGGCGCCAAGGGGTTGATGCAGCGCAAGCCGGTGCGGAGCCTGACCCGCCAGCTACCAATTCAGTAGCGGTGGGCGCCTACTTCTTGTCCGGCAGCTCGATCTTGACTTCGAGCACGTCAAGGTTGTCCTGGCGCTCCAGATGGACCTTGATGTCGTCGGGATTGATGTGGATGTATTTGGAGATCACGGCGATCAGGTCGCGCTGAAGCGCCGGCAGGTAGTCGGGTTCGTGGCTGTTGCGGCCCGAGCGCTCGTGCGCCAGGATGATTTGCAGCCGCTCTTTGGCGACGCTGGCGGTTTTTTTCTTTTCACCGAGCAAAAAAGACAGGAATGAAGCCATGGCGTCTTACTTCCCCCCAAACACGCGTTTGAAGAAGCCGACCTTGGGCGCGTCGGTAAAACGCAGCGGCCGGTCTTCGCCCATGAAGCGGGCAATCACGTCCTTGTAGGCTTCCGAGACATCGCTGCCTTCCATGTGCACGGCCGGCACGCCCTGGTTGGAGGCCTGCAGCACAGCCTCGGACTCGGGGATCACGCCGATCAGCTTGATGCGCAGGATGTCCTTGATGTCTTCGAGCGACAGCATCTGGCCCTGGTCGACGCGGCTCGGGTTGTAGCGGGTGATCAAGAGGTGTTCCTTGATCGGGTCGCCGCCTTCCATGCCGCGCTTGGTCTTGCTCGACAGCATGCCCAGGATGCGGTCGGAGTCGCGCACCGAGGAGACCTCGGGGTTGGTCACCACCAGCGCTTCGTCGGCAAAATGCATGGCCATCAGCGCGCCGGTTTCGATGCCGGCCGGGGAGTCGCAGATGATGTATTCAAAGTCCATGGCGCTCAGGTCGGTCAGCACTTTTTCGACGCCTTCCTTGCTCAGCGCTTCCTTGTCGCGGGTTTGCGAGGCGGCCAGCACATAGAGGTTGTCGCACTGCTTGTCCTTGATCAGCGCCTGGTGCAGGTTGGCCTCGCCCTGAATCACGTTGATCAGGTCATACACCACGCGGCGTTCGCAGCCCATGATCAGGTCAAGATTGCGCAGGCCGACGTCGAAGTCGATGACGGCGGTCTTGTGGCCGCGCAGGGCCAGGCCGGTGGCAAAGCTGGCGCTGGTGGTGGTTTTGCCCACGCCGCCCTTGCCGGAGGTGACGACTATGATTTTTGCCATGGGGTAAAAGTCCTTTTGAAGATGAATGGGTGCCGGATTCGCTGCAGCCTGATTACAAGGCTTGCATCACTAATTTGTCGCCTTCTGGGCCGGGCACCAGCCGCACCTGCGTCGGCTTGCCCTGCACGCTGGCGGGCAGCGGGGTTTCGCTGGTGCGGTAGACGCCGGCAATGCTCAGCAGCTCGGCCTGCAGCGCCAGCGCGAAGATGCGGGCCTCGGTGTTGCCGCGGGCGCCGGCCATGGCCTTGCCGCGCAGCGGCGCATAGACATGGATGTGGCCGTCGGCAATCACCTCGGCGCCGGCATTGACCATGGCCATGACGACCAGGTCACGGCCGCGCGCATACACCTGCTGGCCCGAACGCAGCGGCTTGTCGATGACCAGCGCGCCCGGCGCGGCCTCGGCGGGCGCCGGTGGCGGGGCCAAGCGGGTAGCGGGCGCAGCGGCGGCGGGCCGCGGGTTGAGCGGGTGGGCGTCGGGCGCCGGCAGCAGGCCGGCCTGGCGCGCGGCGGCCTGTTGCGCCGGGCTGCCGCCCTTGAAGGCCATCGGCAGCAGCCGGTAGCTGCGCAGCAGCGGAATCAGCGCGTCAAAGTCGACCTCGGCCCCTTCATGGCCGCCGGCCTGCAGCGGCGACAGGTCGATCAGCAGCGGGTCCTGGTCAAAAAAATCGGGGATGTCGCCAAAGCGCAGCGTCAGCTCGCGCGCCAGGGCGGCGAGGTCGGGGGACTTGAGCAGCAGCGCCACCAGGGGCAGGTTGGCGCTTTTGATTTCAAAGGTGGCGGGGGTGGTGGCCGAGATGGCAACAGTCATGGGGGCAGAGACGGGTGAGGCTGAACAGGAGCCGGAAAAAAGGCAGGCCGGGGGAGGGGGAAAACGGGAGTCTGCAGGGTAGCTTGAAAAAAGGGCATTCGCGTGACAGGGATTGTCGCACTTGTGAGCGGATGAAACGCCAGGCCGCCGCGCTGGCCGCCGGCAGCCATTGAACGGGGCCGCGCCGCACCCATATGCAGCAGCTGTCACCCCGTTTTCTGGAGTTTTATGCCCTTTTTGCCGCTGCTGTCGGTGTCTGCCCTGCTCCATCTGTACATCGGAGCAAGTCTTGTGCCCGGGCTGGCGGCGCACCCGGTGGCTCAGCCGCTGCTGATGGCCGGGCTGTTGCTGTCGGCGCTGCTGATGCCGCTGGGCCTGCTGGGGCAGCGCGTGGCCAGGGCGCCGCTGGCCGATGTGCTGAGCTGGGTCGGGCTGCTGCTGATGGGGCTGTTTTCGTCGCTGCTGGTGCTGACGCTGGCGCGCGACGCGGCCTTGCTGCTGCTGTGGCTGGCCAATGCGCTGGCGCCGGGCCGGCTGGCGCTGGCAAGCTGGCGCGCCGGCTCGGCCGGGGCCGTGCCGCTGCTGGCGCTGGCGGTCACGCTGCTGGGCTTTTTGAACGCCAGGCGCACCGCGGCGGTGGTGCGGGTGGAGGTGCCGATCGAAGGCCTGCCGGCCGCGCTGCACGGCTTTACCGTGGCCCAGATCAGCGACATCCATGTCGGGCCGACCATCAAGCAGCGCTACCTGCGCCGCATCGTGGACAAGGTCAATGCGCTGGATGCCGATATGGTGGCGATCACCGGCGACCTGGTGGACGGCAAGGTCAGCGAGCTGGCCGCGCAGGTGGCGCCGCTGGCCGGGCTGAAGTCGCGCCACGGCACTTATTTTGTCACCGGCAACCATGAGTATTACTCGGGCGCGCAGCCCTGGATTGACGAGCTGCGCCGCCTCGGGCTGACGGTGCTGCTGAATCAACATGTGGTGATCCACCACCCTGTAGCGCCCGGAACGCCCGGCGCCGCGAGCGCGCCGCTGGTGCTGGCCGGGGTAACCGACTACAGCGCCGGCCACTACGACCCGGCGCAGCGCAGCGACCCGCAGGCCGCCCTCAATGGCGCACCGGCTGGCCTGCGCCTGCTGCTGGCGCACCAGCCACGCAGCGCGGTGGCGGCGGCCCAGGCCGGCTTTGACCTGCAGCTGTCGGGCCACACCCATGGCGGGCAGTTTTGGCCGTGGAACCTGTTGGTGCGCTTTCAGCAGCCGTTTACCCAGGGCCTGCACCGGCTGCAAAAGTTGTGGGTTTACACCAGCCGGGGCACCGGCTACTGGGGCCCGCCCAAGCGCTTTGGCGCGCCGTCGGAAATTACCGAGTTGCGCCTGGTGGCCGTCTGATGGGGGTCAAAACAGGCTTTAGCCCCGACAGAATGTGCGTGGCGCGCTATTAATTTGGTAGCACGCGAAAAATTCAAGCGGCCGACGCCGCCAGCTGCCTGGCCTTGAGTTCCATCACCAGGTACAGCACGGCGGCGATGCCCAGCGGGGTGACGTAGTAGATCAGGCGGTAGGCCACCAGCGCGGCCAGCAGCTCGGCATGGGGCATCAGGTGCGACAGCAGGGCCACGAACACCGCCTCCAGCACGCCCAGGCCGGCCGGGATGTGGGTGATGACGCCGGCCACGGCGGCCAGCAGCAGCACGCTGACCACGGCCGGAAACTCGATGCGCTGCTGAAACAGGATAAAAATAATGCCCGACATGACCAGCCAGTTGCTGGCCCCCATCAGCAGCTGCAAACTGGCCAGCCCGATCGAGGGCAGCTCGATGCCGTGGCCGCGTACCTGCAGGGTGCGCTTTCGCTTGAAGGCGCACAGCGCGAGGTAGGCGGCGGCAATCGCCAGCAGTACCAAGCCGATCAGGCGCAGGTGCAGGCGGGTGATGGGCCAGCTCGCGGGCAGGCTGGGCGGCATCAGGCTGAACACCAGGCCGGCCAGCAGCAGGTAGCCGATCCAGTTGGCCAGCATGCTCAGCGACATGACGCGGGTGATGGTGCCGGTGCGCAGGCCCAGCCGGGAATAGAGCCGGTAGCGAAACGCCACCCCGCCCACCAGCGAGCCGAGGTTGAGGTTGAAGGCGTAGCTGACGAAGGTGACCGTCATCACCGTGGGCGCGCTCAGGCTGTGGCCGGTGTAGCGGCGGCCCAGCAGGTCAAAGCAGCTGTACAGCGTGAAACTGGTGATGGCCAGCAGCACCGCCTCCCAGGCCGACGCCAGCGGGTAGCGCCGCAGCGCGCTGAAGACCTGGGCCCATTCGATGTTGCGCGCCTGCGAGATCAGCAGGCCGGCCACCAGGATGAAAAACAGCGCGGTGGCGCCGCGCTTGAACCACGGCCACCAGGCTCTGCGGGTCAATTTCGTTCTTTTGGGGTGGTGGGCCATGACGGGCTCAGGCGGGGTCGGCCTGCTTGACGGCGCCAGCGCCTGCCGGGTCTGGCGGTGCCGTCGCCGGCGCTATGACGGGCGTGATGCGCGGCGCATGCGCGGGCAGCCAGCCGGCCCATGAGGGGTAGCGGCGCAGCAGGTGAAACACAAAAAAGCTGCGCACGCTGCGCCAGATGCCGGACTGGCCCAGATCCTCGGGGCGGATCTGCTTGCAGCTGTGCTGCATCAGGTGCTCCAGCCGCGCCGCCAGGTGCTGGTTAAAGGCGCGGTCCTTGATGATGACGTTGGCTTCGAGATTGAGCGACAGGCTCAGCGGGTCGAGGTTGCTGGAGCCGACCGTGGCCCATTCGTCGTCCGACAGCGCCACCTTGCCGTGCAGCGGCCGCTCGCAGTATTCGTAAATCCGCACGCCGGCGGCCATCAGGTGCGGGTACAGCAGGTTGGCGGCGGTTTTGACGATGGCCATGTCGGGCTCGCCCTGCAGAATCAGCCGCACATCGACACCGCGCCGCGCCGCCTTGCGCATTTCCTTGAGCAGCCGGTAGCCGGGGAAAAAATAGGCGTTGGCAATCACGATGCGCTGGCGCGCGCCGCGAATGGCGATGCGGTAATGGCGTTCGATGTCGTTGGTGTGCTTGCGGTTGTCGCGCGTGACAAAAATCGCGGCCGCGCCCTCGCTGGCCTGCGCCGCCGCCTCGTCGTCGGCCGCTGCTGCTGCATCGCCGCGCAGCCGGTGGCTCAGGTTGCTGGCCTGGGCCGACACCCGTTCGCGCAGCCGCCCGGTCAGCGTGGCGCCGGCATTGCGCTGGCCGGCGGCCAGCGCGCGCTGCACAAACTGGTGAATCTCGCTGACGATGGGGCCGGTCATCTCGACCGCGTAGTCCTGCTTGGCCAGCGGGCCGAAGTCGCCGAGGTGATCGGCCGAATAGTTCATGCCGCCGACAAAGGCGCGCTGGCCATCGACCACCACGATCTTGCGGTGCATGCGGCGAAACAGGTTGGTGCGCCAGCCCCAGAGCCGTTTGCCGGGCTCAAACACATGGACCCGCACCCCGGCGTCGACCAGCGCCGCGATGAAGCCGGCCGACAGCTCGGGCGAGCCGTAGCCGTCCACCGTCAGGTCGATCTGCGCGCCGCGCGCCGCCGCGCTCAGCAGCGCCGCATGCAGCGCCTGGCCGACCTTGTCTTCAAACAGGATGAAGGTCTCGACCACCACCTCGCGCTCGGCCGCGGCAATGCATTCAAACACGCGCGGGAAATATTCCTCACCGTTTTCAAGCAGCGCAAACTGGTTGCCGCCTATCCACTTGCTCATGGCACTCACCCGGCAGGCAGCGTCGCAGACGCATTAAGACGCGCGGGGGGCAGCGCATTACACGCAGTGAAAAGCGTGGGGGCCAAGGGCCGCAGCGCCGGGCCGCCCCAAGCAAGGCCAACCCCCTCGGGGGGCAGCGCATTACACGCAGTGAAAAGCGTGGGGGCCAACATTTCTAGAGTTCGATTTCGGCCGCCAGCGGCGCGTGGTCCGACAGGTGCGACCAGGGCTTGCTCGGCAGCACCACCGGCGCGTGGCCGATGGCGTTGCGCACATAGATGCGGTCCAGCCGCAGCAGCGGCAGGCGCGCCGGAAAGGTGCGCGCGGCCTTGCCGTGGGCCTGCACAAACACCTCGTGCAGGTCGGCCTTGTGCTCCAGCAGGTCGTGGGCGCGGTGGCGCCAGTCGTTGAAGTCGCCGGCCACCACCACCGGCGCGTGGGCCGGAATGTCCTTGTGCACCAGCTCGCACAGCATGTCGATCTGCTGGGCACGGTGCGACTCCATCAGCCCCAGGTGCACGCAGATCGCGTGCACGTTGACGCTGCGGCCCGGAATCTGCAGCTCGCAGTGCAGCAGGCCGCGCCGCTCGGGGCCGCTGATCGAGACATCGCGGTTTTCAAACTTCACGATGGGAAACTTGGACATCACCGCGTTGCCGTGGTGGCCGTTGGTGTAGACGGCGTTGCGGCCATAGGCAAACTGCGGCCAGATGGTGTCGGCCAGAAACTCGTAGTGCGGCGTGTCGGGGTAGTTGTCGAACTTGTCGCCATGCTTGGCATGGTTGCCCGTCACTTCCTGCAGGAACACCACATCGGCCCCCACCGTGCGCACCGCCTCGCGCAGCTCGGGCAGGATGAACTTGCGGTTGAAAAAAGTAAAGCCCTTGTGGATGTTGACCGTGAGCACCTTGAAGGAAAACGAGGACTGGGGGCTGGCGGCGGCCATTGCGGTCTGGGTGTCGGCCTCGACCGCCGCCATGTTGACGCGCCGGGCGCGTTTGGGCCGGGGCACCTCCACGGTCAGGCCGGACGGGGCGTCGGAGGGCGATGATTTGGGAGTTTTTGCGGGCATGGGCGATCAGGGGTGGCGAGCGGACGGGGCGGCAGAACAGCCATTTTTGCCCGCGGGGCTTCAGGCCACTGTAGGACGTTAACTTCTTTGCGGCAAGTCACCCGCGCTTTCCGTGATGTCGCGTGACGCCGCGCCTTACTTGGGCCGGGGCCGGGCCAGGCCCCGGTCGGGCTGCGACAGGGTGCCGGCGCGCAGGGCCTGCACCGCATTGGCGACCGCGCTGGCGACGTTGCGCACCTCGGCCTGCAGCGCCTTGTCGGCGTCCAGCGCCTCATGGCTGGTGGCATAGGGCTGGTAGTAGCCGACATAGCGGTCCAGCCGCGCCTGGCTGCCGGCGTCGATCAGGCCCATCCAGTCGAGCCAGTCCGACAGGCTGCGGCGCGCGCCCTCGATGCCCGCGACATCGCCATGCACCACCAGGCCATAGGCGCGGCCCGCCAGGTGCTTGGGATAGTCCCAGCCCCTGAGTTCCAGTTCCTTGGCCTCGGCCGGTTTTTTGCCGTGGGTCGAGGTCGGGTCGGGGTTGCCGCCGTCGGCGCAGACCAGCCGGTCAATCATCAGCTTGAGCGGGCTCGGGGCCTGGTACCAGTACACCGGCGTCAGGATGATGACGGCGTGGGCGGCGGTCCAGCGCTCGTAAAGCTCGGCCATCCAGTCACTGGTTTGCCCCAGCGAATGGTTCGGGTAGCAGCTGCAGGGCCAGTGGCACAGCGGCATCGCGGTCGAGACGCAGCCCTTGCAGGGGTGGATGTTGAGGTGGTAGCTGGAGGTCAGCAGGCTCAGGTCCAGCACGTCGGTTTGCAGCTGCGACTGCTGCAGCACTTCCTCGGCCCACTGCGTCATGCGAAAGGTCTTGGAGATCTCGCCGGGGCAGCTGCCATCGTTGCGCGCCGAGCCGTTGATGAGCAGCACGCGCGAGGCGCAAGCGGGGTCTTGCCACGCGGCCTGGGCCTTTTCAAGCCGGGCCCTGGTGTCAAGCCATTCCACCGACAGGTCATAGTCCGGGTCGGCATAGCCGGGCCCGGCCTTGCGCGTCAGCGGCGCCTTGCGGCCTTGCTGGTAGGCGTCCCAGGCAAGCGCCTCGACGCGCGAGAGCGCGGCCTCTTCGGCCCTGAACGCCGGGTCCATGAAGGATTGCATGAAGCGCTCGTGAAACAGCTGGCGCGACAGCACGGGGGGCGCCTGGCCCTTGCGGATTTCAGTCATGGCTTGTCCTTGATCTTGGGCGGCGGGCGATGCGCCGGCTGGCTTCATTTTTGCTGGCGGCCGCTGGGCGCGGTGTAGGAGAGCAGGCCGATCCGTGCGGCGCCGGCTGGTGGAATGGTTCCGGATTTCTTCATTCCCTTCAAATCGGCGCGAACGGCTGTAAGAAGCCCGGCGCCAGCCAGACTAACTGGCAACCAGACAGAAAAAGGTTTTGTCCGGTTGCTTTGATGGACTTTCAACTTTGATGAACCACCCGGAGATTTGACATGAAACAACGCACCCTGATGGCTGCCGCCGCAGCCTCCCTGCTGTCCACCGTGTTGCTGGCGGCCCCTTCCTTTGCGCAGACGGCTGGCGCCAGCAATGCCATTCCCAACGCCGGCTCCAAACAGGATCCGATGGTGGCCCCGGCCGTGAAGCGGATGGCCGTGACCGAGACCGACAAGATGAAGCGCGCCGATGTCAGGGCCGCCGCCAACGCCAGCCATGCCATCCCCGACGCCGGCTCCAGGCAAGACCCGCAAGTCGACAAGCCGCCGGTCGTCACCGTCAGCAAGGAAGAAAAGCTGGCCGCACGCGCCAAACGCAGGGCCGAGCTGGCAGCCGGCGGCTCTTCGAGCAACCCCGCCAATCCGCGCAGCAACCCGACGGGCAATGCCGCCCTCGATGTGCAAACCTCTGCAACGCCGACCTCCAAGAGCTGATGGCTTTCGGGCAAAAAGACCGCTCGCAATGAGCGGTCTTTTTGCGGCGTGACAAATCGTAAAAAATCGATGCAAAAAGCAAAACATTGGGGGAATTTCCTACACGCGCTGGTTCGTCTGGACTAGGGGCAAGGGCTTTTGTGCGCGCTAAGGTGAACTCAACTCTGCGCAATTGACAGGGTTCTATCAACTTGCCTCCAGCGTGAGGTTTCACCCAAGGAAAAATTATGCGTACTTCTTTCACCCGTTTTGCCCCTGCCGCTGCCGTGCTGACCGCCGCCATGATGCTGGGCGCCCCTTCGTTTGCCCAGACCGGCGGCGCCAGCAATGCGATTCCCGGTGCGGGCTCCAAGCAGGATCCGCAAGTGGCCATGCCGCAGGCGACCATGCCGGCGACCGGCGCCAGCATGAACACACGGGCCGAAGTCAAGGCCGAAGCCAACGCCAGCAACGCCATTCCGAATGCGGGCTCCAAGCAGGACCCGCAAGTGGAACAAAAGATGACCGGACACCGGCCCAACAAGGCCGAGCGCCGTGCCGGCCAGGAGCTGCGCAAGGCCAAACTCAAGGCGGAAGGCTCGGCCAGCAACCCGAAAAATCCTGCCGCCAACCCGACGGGTAGCGCCGCCAGCGGTGTGGACACATCGGCCACGCCGACCTCGAAGAACTGACAGCGGATCCCGCTTCTGAAAATGCTTGACGGGGCGGTAAGCCCCCGGCCGTTTCGACGCCAAAGCCCGTGCATGACAGCGCGGGCTTTTTTTTGTGGGGTGCGCCAGAGCCGCTGCATCGCCCGGCGTTGCCCGAACAAAACGTAACACGGGATACAGAAAAGAAACCCAGCAGGCAAATGTCTTACTGAGTCGGTGGCGTTGGACCCGGGTATTTGGCTGGCTTGCGGGATTACGCTAGCCGAAGTCTGCCCCCGTCAGGGCAGTTCAAGCCCGCCTCAAGTCGAGGTTTCTAACCAAGGAGATGTTATGCGTACCTCATGCACTCGTTTCATTCCCACCGCTGTAGCGCTGGCGGCCACCCTGCTGTTTGGTGGCGGCCCTTCCTTTGCGCAGCCGGACGCTGCCAGCAAGGCCAGCGCGACGACGCGCGCCGCGGTCAAGGCGGACGCCCACGCGAGCAATGACATCCCCAACGCGGGTTCTAAACAGGATCCGCAGGTGGACAAGCCGGCGGCCGTGAAAATCAGCAAGGAAGAGCGGATGGCGGCGCGCGCCAGGCGCAAATCCGAGGTCGTGGCGTCGGGCGGCGCCAGCAACGCGATTCCCAATGCCGGCGCCAAGCAAGACCCGCCCGTGGACAAGCCGATGGTGAAAGCCACCAAGTAGCAGCAAGGAGCGGGCTGGCCGTGCGCCCAGCGCCAGGCCAGGCTCGCTTCAAACCAAAAGGCCCGCAGCTAACAGTGCGGGCTTTTTTTTTGCGGCGTGGTTTTTGATTCTATCGGCCCCCTCGTGGCGGTGATGCCCTGCCGGCGACACCGCCAGAGGTCTCGTTTTTTAACAAACCGTAACGCGTGATACCGAAAAGAACCACGACAGGTCAATATCCTACAAGTAGTGGGGGTGCTGAAGAACATGATGAACCGGTTGGTGCGCTGCGGTGCCTGTTCTGCGGCAAGGCAGGGCGCCATCAACCGGTCTCGTCTCTAGTCTCTATCAACCGGCCTCCACTTCGAGGCTTCACCCAAGGAGAAGTCATGCAAAACTACCTCGCCCGTTTCGCCCCTGTCGCTGGCGTACTGGCTGTTGCCATGCTGTTCGGCGGCCCTTCCGTGGCGCAAACCGGCGGCGCCAGCAACGCCATTCCCAATGCGGGTTCCAAGCAGGACCCACCGGTGGACAAGCCTGCAGTGGTGAAAACCACCAAGGAAGAAAGAGCTGCCGCGCGCGCCAAGCGCAAAGCCGAGGTCGCCGGAGGGGCCGGTGCCAGCAATGCGATTCCCAACGCGGGTTCCAATCAGGATCCGCCAGTGGACAAGCCCACGGGCGTGAAAACCACCAAGGCAGAAAGAGCCGCCGCCCGGGCCCAACGCAGGGCCGAGGTCGCGAAGGCCGGTGGCGCCAGCAATGCGATTCCCAACGCGGGTGCAAAACAGGATCCGCCGGTGGACAAGACAGTTGTGAAGTGAGCCGTCCAGAAAAAAGCCCGCGCGGTGATGGGCGGGCTTTTTTTGGGGTTGCAGCTTGACGCGACTGGCGTTTAACCGCGCTGGTGATGGCCGCCGTGATGGCCATCACGGCCACCGTGGGCACCGCGCTTGAGTTGCTCGGCATCAAAGGTTTTCTGCTGCTCCGGGCTCAAGGCCGCATAAAGCGTCTTGGTGGCCTCACCGCGCTTGTCCATCATGGCGCTCATCTCGGCCATGCGCTGGGTGCGCAGGGCGCGCATCTTGTCGATGCGCTGCGGCGTGTTCAGCTTGTCAAACTCGGCGCGCTGCTCGGGCGTGGGCCGCGCGCCCATGCCCATCATCCCGCGGCCCATGCCGGCGGGCGGCTGCATGGCCGCGCTGTAGGCCGCCCAGGCGCCTTCCTGCGCCGGGGTGATTTTGAGTGTGGCTTTCATGTCGGCCTGGCGCTTGGCCATCCAGGCCTGCATTTTGGCCGGGTCGTGGCGGCCCATGCGCTCGCCGCGTGGCGCTGCCGCGTTGGCCGACGCCGCCGGGCCGGCCGCGGGAGCGACCGGCGCGGGCTGGGCCATGACGCTGGCGCCAGCAGCGGCCAGCAGGCCGGCCAGCACCAGGCTGTTCAGGGGCGCAAAGGATTTGAGGGTGAATTTCATAAAGAACTTCCTTGGGTAAGAAAAAGGGATCGGGCGAAACCAGCCTGGTGCGTGCGTTGCATGCGGGGTGCCTACAAGGGCGGGCATCAGGTTGAAAGCAAGTGTGGCGGCCCCGTGTATAGGCGCCATTGCGCGGCGGTGAGGGTTTGTAAAGTTGGGTGAAGGCGGCGTTGCGCGCGGCGGGTTGCCGCCATCCGGCTTTGTTACAGTGGGTGCAGCGCGTCAAGCCCGTTTTGACAGTCAAATCAGGCTGTAGCCCAGGTAGTACGTGTGCATGCAGCTATAAAAAACATAGCACGAAGGGTTCCGGAGCAGTTTTCGGTGCTTCCCCTCGTTCCCAATCAACCCGCAAAAAAGGTGTGTTCAGTGTTTAAAAACGTGATGGTGTATCGCATCGGGCCGGAGTGGTCGGTCTCCCTGGCGCAACTGGAGGCAGGCCTGCAGGAAAACCGCTTTGTCGAGTGCGGCCTGACGCAGGAAAAGTCGGTCGGCTGGACCGCCCCGCGCGGTGATGTGCATGGCGCGCTGGTCGAGGCCGTCGGCGGCCAGTGGCTGCTCAAGCTGATGCTGGAAAGCAAGGCCGTGCCGGGCTCGGTGCTCAGCCGCAAGGCCAGGGAGCGGGCGGCGCAGATCGAGGCTGTCACCGGCCGCAAGCCGGGCAAAAAAGAGATGAAAGAGATCAAGGAAGAGGCGCGCATCACGCTCTTGCCGATGGCGTTTACCAAGCAGGGCGCGGTGCTGGTCTGGATAGACCCCGCCGCCCGGCTGCTGGTGATTGATGCGGCCAGCCAGGCCAAGGCCGACGAGGTGCTGACCTGCCTGGCCAAGTCGATGCCGGGGCTGGGCGCCGTGCTGGTGCAGACCACGATCTCCCCGGTGGCCGCCATGGCCGACTGGCTGCGCAGCCAGGAGCCACCGGCCGGCTTCAGCGTCGATCGCGAGTGCGAACTGAAGGCCGGCGATGACTCGAAGGCGGTGGTGCGCTACTCGCGGCATGCGCTGGACATTGAAGAGGTGCAGCAGCATATCGCCATGGGCAAACTGCCGACGCGGCTGGCCATGACCTGGGAGGGCCGCGTGTCCTTTGTGCTGACCGAGGCCTTGCAGATCAAGAAGCTGGCCTTTGTCGATGGCGTGTTTCAGGACGATGCGTCGGCCAGCAAGGACGACCGCTTCGATGCCGATGCGGCGATTGCCACCGGCGAAATCCGCCGGCTGATTCCGGACCTGCTGGAAGCGCTGGGCGGCGAGATGACGCTCGGCGTGCAGCCGTTGTCGCAGCCGCTGCCGCTCGCCGCCTGAAGATAAAAAGTGGCGCCAGCCCAGGCACAACGCGCGCGGTCTGCTATTAATTTGATAGTAAATGGCGCGCCGCTTGCCACGCGGCGGCGCTGTGCCTACAATGGCGGCAGCTTGTCGGGGTGCCAAAGATGTTTTCGTCTGAGGCTGAGATCGCAAAAATGCGAGACCCGCTGAACCTGATCGGGATTATCCCCGCGTAGGAAACAAGGCACTTTGGCTCCGGCAGTCCGTCCCCCGCACCCAGCGGCCCCAGGCGAAACGCTCCGGCTCCCCAGGCAGGCACCCCCACCTTCTCTGGAGACCCCATGGCCAAAACTTCTCTCACCGTTGACACCGCCGATCTCGCAAGCCGCATCACGCGCACGCCTTTTCCCGGCTCCGCCAAGATTTACCTCGAGGGCTCGCGGCCCGACATCCGGGTGCCGTTTCGCGAGGTCACGCTGACCGACACGCTGGTGGCCGAGGGCCACGAGACCCGCCGTGAAGCGAATCCGCCGCTGCGCCTGTACGACGCCTCGGGCGTGTACACCGACCCGGCCGCCCCGATTGACATCACGCGTGGCCTGAGCCCCCTGCGCGGCGCCTGGATCAACGCGCGCCAGGACACGGAAGCGCTGCCCGGCATCAGCAGCGCCTATGGCCGCGAGCGCCTGAACGATCCCGCGCTGGCCGCCCTGCGCATGGCGCATGCACCGGTGCCGCGCCGCGCCAAGCCAGGGGCCAATGTGTCGCAGATGCACTATGCGCGCCAAGGCATCATCACGCCCGAGATGGAATACATCGCGGTGCGTGAAAACCTGGTGCGCGCCCAGCTGGCCGAGCGGCTGGCGACCGAGCGCATGCCGAAAAAGGGCCATTCCTTCAATGCGGCGATTCCCGAGCAGATCAGCGCCGAATTCGTGCGTGACGAAGTCGCGCGCGGCCGCGCCGTGATTCCGAACAACATCAACCACCCCGAAAGCGAGCCGATGATCATCGGCCGCAATTTCCTGATCAAGGTCAATGCCAACATCGGCAACTCGGCCGTCACGTCGAGCATTGAAGAGGAAGTGGACAAGCTGGTCTGGTCGATTCGCTGGGGCGCCGACACCGTGATGGACCTCTCGACCGGCGACAACATCCATGAAACGCGCGAGTGGATTTTGCGCAACTCGCCGGTGCCGATCGGCACGGTGCCGATTTACCAGGCGCTGGAAAAAGTCAACGGCAAGGCCGAAGACCTGACCTGGGAAATCTTCCGCGACACGCTGATCGAGCAGGCCGAGCAGGGCGTGGACTACTTCACCATTCATGCCGGCGTGCGCCTGGCCTATGTGCCGCTGACGGCGAACCGCCTGACCGGCATCGTCTCGCGCGGCGGCTCCATCATGGCCAAGTG
This sequence comes from Polaromonas sp., assembly GCF_031411155.1. Classification (GTDB taxonomy): domain Bacteria; phylum Pseudomonadota; class Gammaproteobacteria; order Burkholderiales; family Burkholderiaceae_C; genus Polaromonas. The sequence goes on from NZ_JANOAL010000304.1 coordinate 17,190, forward strand.
GTGTCTGTCGCACCACAAGGAAAGCTTTTTGTACGAGCACTTTGAAGACATCTGCGAGATCATGAAGGCCTACGACATTTGCTTCTCGCTCGGTGATGGTCTGCGCCCGGGCTCGATTGCCGACGCCAACGACGAAGCGCAGTTTGCCGAGCTGCACACGCTGGGCGAACTCACGCAAATTGCCTGGAAGCATGACGTGCAGGTGATGATTGAAGGCCCGGGTCATGTGCCGCTGCAACTGGTGAAGGAGAACGTCGACAAGCAGCTCGAAGCCTGCTTCGAGGCGCCGTTCTACACGCTGGGCCCGCTGATCACCGACATCTCGCCGGGCTACGACCATATCTCGTCGGCCATGGGCGCGGCCAACATTGGCTGGTACGGCACGGCCATGCTGTGCTACGTGACGCCGAAGGAGCACCTCGGCCTGCCGAACCGCGACGACGTGAAGCAGGGTCTGATTGCCTACAAGATTGCCGCGCATGCGGGTGATTTGGCCAAGGGCTACCCCGGCGCGCAGATGTGGGACAACGCGGTCAGCAAGGCGCGCTTCGAGTTCCGCTGGGAAGACCAGTTCCGCCTGGCGATCGACCCCGACACGGCAATGGCCTACCACGATGAAACGCTGCCGAAAGAGAACGCCAAGGTGGCGCATTTCTGTTCGATGTGCGGGCCGAAATTCTGCTCGATGAAGATCTCGCAGGAGGTGCGCGAGTTTGCGCGGCTCAATCCGGCCACGACGACGCTGGCGACCCCCCCGGGGGTGATTCCGATCAAGCAGATCACGGTGGAGATTGCAACGGGCTTTGAGGAAAAGGCCGAAGAGTTCCGCCAGGGCGGCAACGAGATTTATTCCTGAGGAAGCGGAGATGGCAGCTTTGCACATCGGCATTGCCGGCGCGGGTCTGGCCGGCCGCACGCTGGCCTGGCGGCTGCTGCGCGCCGGTTGCCGCGTCAGCCTGTTTGATGCGCGTCAGCGCGATGACCTGGCCACCGCGTCGATGACCGCAGCGGCCATGCTGTCGCCGCTGGCGGAGCTGGCCGTGTCGGATGCGGCGGTGTTTGCGTTGGGCCAGCACTCCATGCAGCTCTGGCCGCAGTGGATCCATGAGCTGGCCGAATCAGGCGGCGAGCCGGTGTATTTTCGGCAAGAGGGCACGCTGGTGGTGGCGCACGCGCCTGACCAGGCTTCGCTGGAGCATTTCACGCGCCTGCTGCAGCACAAGCTGCCCGCGGCCTGCCGGGCGCAGGTTCAGCAGCTCAATGCCGCGACGCTGGCGCAACATGAGCCGGCACTGGCCGGGCGCTTTGGCGGCGGGCTGTTTCTGGCGGGCGAGGGCCAGCTGGCCAATGACCAGTGGATGGCCGCGCTGGTCGCCGAGATTGACCGGCTGGGCGGGCGCTGGCATGAGGGGCAGGCGGTGGAGCGGGTCGACGAGGGCCGCATGGTGTGCGCCGGCAAGACGTACACCGTTGATGTGGCGGTCGATGCGCGCGGCGTCGGCAGCAAGGCGCAACTGCCGCAGCTGCGCGGCGTGCGCGGCGAGGTGCTGACGGTGGAATGCGCCGGCGTGAGCCTGCGGCGGCCGGTGCGGCTGATGCACCCGCGCTACCAGCTGTATGTGGCGCCGCGGCCTGGCAATCTGTTTGTGGTCGGCGCGACCGAGCTCGAATCGGAAGACTGCGGCCCGGTGACCCTGCGTTCCACGCTGGAACTGGGCAGTGCGCTGCACAGCCTGCACCCGGCCTTTGGCGAGGCGCGCGTGCTGCGCCTGGCCGCCGCCCTGCGCCCGGCACTGGACGACCACCGGCCCATGGTGGCGCTGCGTGACGGCGTCTGGCATATCAACGGCCTGTACCGCCATGGTTATCTGTGCGCGCCGGCGCTGGTGGATGAACTGACCCATACACTGTTGGGAACGCAATCATGACCGTGATGAACTCTCTCGAAATTTCCCTCAATGGTGAGCGCCTTGAAACCGACGCGTCCACCCTGCAGGCGCTGCTGCTGGCACGCGGCTACGCGTTGCAGGGCGCGATGGCCTGCGCCATCAACAACACCTTTGTGCCGCGCCCGCAATGGCCCGAACGCCCGCTGCAGCATGGCGACCGCATTGATGTGGTGACGCCGATTACCGGAGGCTAGCTATGGAACACCCCCGTCGGATGCTCACTACGTGTAGCACCTTCCCCCCTTGCAGGGGGCGATGCCTGCGGACTGGCGGAGCCAGCTCCGCGGCATCTGCTTGCACTGCTCCGTCGAATCTCTTGACATGACAACACCTGCAATGCCTTCTATCGCGCACGGCCAGCCCTGGACCGTCGCCGGCACCACGCTGGCCAGCCGCTTTTTTCTGGGCACCTCGCATTACCCCTCGCCACAGGTGCTGGGTGATGCGGTGCGCGCCAGTGGCACCGAGGTGCTGACCGTGGGCCTGCGCCGGCTGCAGCCCGAGAGCGGCGGCGGCAACAGCTTCTGGCAGCGCGTGCAAGCCTTGGGCTGCCGCATCCTGCCCAACACGGCGGGCTGCCACAGCGCGGAAGAAGCCATCACGCTGGCGCAGATGGCGCGCGAGATTTTCGGCACGGCCTGGATCAAGCTTGAAGTGATTGGCGACGACTACACGCTGCAGCCCGACACCCACGCCACGCTGCAGGCGGCGACGGTGCTGGCGCGCGATGGCTTTGCGGTGTTTGCCTACACCACCGACGACCTGGTGATCGCGCAAAAGCTGCGAGACGCCGGTTGCGCGGCGGTGATGCCCTGGGCCGCGCCGATTGGCACCGGCCGCGGGCCGCTCAACCCCTACGCGCTGGAAACGATGCGGCGCCGCCTGCCCGATGCCGTGCTGGTGGTGGACGCCGGGCTGGGCCGGCCGTCGCACGCCGCGCAGGTGATGGAGCTGGGCTTTGACGCCGTGCTGCTGAACACCGCCGTGGCGCAGGCCGGTGACCCGGTGCGCATGGCGCGCGCCTTTGCCGACGGCGTGGCGGCTGGCCGCGCCGCCTATGAGTCCACCCCCATGCCCGAGCGCGCCGCCGCGCAGGCTTCGACCCCCACCGTCGGCGTGCCTTTTTGGCACGCCCCTTAATGCCATGAACCCAACTGCTTTTTCGCCGTTGACCGGCCCCATCGGCTTTTACCCCGTCGTGCCCGACGCCGCATGGGTGCAGCGCCTGCTCGGCTGGGGCGTGCGCACGATACAGCTGCGCATCAAGGCGGCCGACCACACCGCGGCCCAGATTGAGCGCGAAGTACACGCAGCGGTTGAGGCCGGTCGCGCCGTGCCCGATGCGCAGGTCTTCATCAACGACCACTGGCAGCTCGCGCTCGATGCGGGCGCCTACGGCGTGCACCTGGGCCAGGAAGATCTGGACATTGCCGACATCGGGGCCCTGCGCCGCGCCGGCCTGCGGCTGGGCCTGTCCACCCACACGCCGGCCGAGCTGGCGCGCGCGCATGCGGTGCAGCCCAGCTACCTGGCCATAGGCCCGATCTACCCGACCACGCTCAAGGTGATGCCCTACGCGCCGGTCGGGCTGGAACGCCTGAAGCTGTGGGCGCCGCTGGCGGCGCCGTATCCGGTGGTGGCGATTGGCGGCATTTCGCTGGAGCGCATGGCCGGCGTCATGGCCTGTGGTGTGCAGGGCGTGGCGGTGGTCAGCGCCGTCACGCTGGCGCCAGACCCGCAGCAGGCGGCCCGGCAGGGACTTGCGCGGGTCGGCTGAGCGGCTTTTTTGAAGGCCGGCGTTGACATGGATCAAGGCGCTGCCCCTGGCGCGGTGGCAAGCTCGACCCATCGGGATTCACCGGGTTTCACCAGGAGAGCGAACATGGTTCATGCCACTTTGCACATCATTCGCGACGAGCATGCGGGGCTGGCGGCGATGCTGCGCTCGCTGCTGATGATGCTGGACCGCGGGCCGGGCGACGCGCCCGAGACGTTTTTTGATGTGCTGCGCGCCATGCTGTTTTACATCGACGAGTTCCCGGAGCGCCAGCACCATCCGAAAGAGTCCGACCTGCTGTTTCCCAGGGTCTTGCGCGCGGCGCCGGAGACGGTCAAAACGATTCAACGGCTAGAGCTCGACCATCTGAATGGGGAGCACAGGGTGCGCGAGCTGCAGCACCAGCTGATCGCCTGGGAGGTGCTGGGCGAATCGCGCAAACCGGATTTTGAAGTGGCGGCGCGCGGCTATGTGGCCTTTTACCTGGAACACATGCGGCTGGAAGAAGCGGTGATTTTGCCGGCCGCCGAAAAGAGCCTGAATCAGGCCGACTGGCTGGAACTGGACGCGGCCTTTGGCAGCAACCGCGACCTGCTGACCGGCCAGCACCCGCGCGACCCGGTGTATGACCGCCTGTTTACCCGCATCGTGATGAAAACGCCGGCCCCGATCGGGCTGGGGGCCTGAGCCGCCTGCGCATGGGGGGCTTCAAGACCGCGCTGGATAGTCGTCGGCTTGGCCCTTGAACGCCGCCGCGCACACGGTGGCCTGGTCGGGCGTACCGAGCGGCGCGCTGCTGCCCTGGCATTGGGGGCCTCGACAAGACCGATGATGCGGCAAGCCACCGCCACTTGCACGTGTTGACGGATTGCCCGATCATTTGAGTCGAATCAAGGGCTTGTCGAGCGCTGTATGTCACACTGGCATCGACCCCGGAAACCCACAGGGAGGCCTGTCATGGACCACGAGAGCATTCGCATTATTCTCGCCGAACATGCCGCGCTGACGGCAACGCTGCAATCCTTGCGCCAGATGGTTGAACAGGGGCCAGGCGACGCGCCCCAAAATTTCTTTGATGTGCTGCGCGCCATGCTGTTCTACATCGACGAGTTTCCAGGGCGCCAGCATCACAACAAGGAATCCGAACTGCTGTTTCCGTCGGTGGCCCGACGGGTGCCTCACCTCAAGGAGGTGATTGCGCGCATGGAACATGACCATGCGTATGGCGAGGCGGCGGTGCGTGAGCTGCTGCACCTGCTGCTGGCCTGGGAACTGCTGGGCGAAACGCATCGGACCACGTTTGTGGAGGCGGCCCGTCACTATGTGGACTTTTTTCTGGAGCACCTGCGGCTGGAGGAGCAGGTGATCATTCCCGAGGCGCAGAACGTGTTGCTGGAGCCGGACTGGCAGGCGCTGGATGCGGCTTTTGCGACCAATAGTGATCCGCTCACGGGCAGGGGTCCGACTGACCCGATGTATGACCGCCTGCTTCAGCGCATCTTGATGAAACCCCCCGCACCGGTGGGGCCGGGGGTTTCTTCGGGCAGTGCCTGAAAACGGAAATCAGGCCAGCGCCGGGTAGTCGGTATAGCCCTCGGCGCCGCCGCCGTAATAGGTGGCCCGGTTGCCTTCGTTGAATGGGCCGCCGCGCTTGAGGCGCTCGACCAGATCGGGGTTGGCGATGTAGGGCCGGCCAAAGGCCACCAGGTCGGCGCCGTCGGCCAGCGCCTGCTCGGCCAGCGTCTTGTCCAGCCCGTTGTTGACCATCCAGGCGCCCTGGCCGCCGGCCTGGCGGTAGGCGGCTTTGAGCGCGGCGTAGTCGAACGGGCGCTCGGCCAGTTCGCGCGGGCCGCCGGTGGCGCCCTCGATGATGTGGAGGTAGGCCAGGTTCAGCGTGGCGAGCTGGCGCACCACGTAGTCAAACAGCGGCTGCGGATCGGCGTCAAACGCATCGTTGGCCGGCGTGACCGGCGACAGCCGAATGCCGGTGCGGCCGCCGCCCACGGCGCCGGTGATGGCGCGCGTCACCTCCAGCAGCAGGCGGGCGCGGTTTTCGATGCTGCCGCCGTAGTCGTCGCCGCGCTGGTTGGAGCCGCTTTTAAGGAACTGGTCGAGCAGGTAGCCGTTGGCGCCGTGGATCTCGACGCCGTCAAAACCGGCGGTCCCGACCGCGTTGCGCGCCGCCGTCTGGTAGCTGTGCACGATGCCGGGCAGCTCGTCGGCGTGCAGGGCGCGCGGCGCCGAGGTCGGCACAAACAAAGGGACGCCGTCTTTGATCAGCACGGTCTTGGTGTTGGCGGTGAGGGCCGAGGGCGCGACCGGCGGGCCGCCGTCCGGCTGCAGGTCGGTGTGCGAGACCCGGCCCACATGCCACAGCTGCACCACGATCTTGCCGCCCGCGCCGTGCACGGCCTGGGTCACTTTTTTCCAGCCGTCGAGCTGCTCGGTGCCGTACAGGCCGGGCACATCGGCATAGCCCTGGCCCTGCTGGCTGATGGCGGTGGCTTCGGTGATCAGCAGGCCGGCGCTGGCGCGCTGGGCGTAGTACTCGGCCATCAGCGCGGTCGGGATCGCGTCGGGCGCGCGGTTGCGCGTCAGCGGCGCCAGCACGACGCGGTTGGCCAGCGCGAGTTCGCCGGCCTGCACCGGGTCGAACAGGCTGGGCGCGCAAGGGGCGGCGGAAGATTTTTGGCGGTGCAGCGAAGCAGACATGAAGAGCCGTTCAGAAATGAAACAAGTCCCCAGTGTGGGCCTCGCGCAAAGGCTGCGCCCGCACGGGGCTGCTGGATTCGTGCTAGGGCGACGCGCTGCCGGCACCCGCCGGTGGCTTACTTCAGCAGGCCTTCGGCCTTCATCGCGGCCTGCACCGCGGGGCGGGCCGCCACGCGGGCGCGATAGCCGGTGATGTTGGCAAAGCCCGACAGGTCCAGCCCGACATGCGGCGCCCAGCCGCTGATGGTGAAGAAGTAGGCGTCGGCCACGCTGAAGGCCTCGCCCATCAGGTAGGACTTGCCGGCCAGCTGGCTGTCGACCCATTTCAGGCGCGACATGATTTTGCTGATTGGCAAAGACCTGTAGTCGGCCGGCGTGGCGGGGTTGAACAGCGGGCCAAAGCTCTGGTGCAGCTCGGTGGCGATGAAGTTGAGCCAGGATTGCAGCTGGGCACGCGCCACGGTGCCATTGGCCGGGGCCAGGTTTTTGCCGGGCACCTGGTCGGCGAGGTATTGCACGATGGCCGGGCCTTCGGTCAGGCGGGTGCCGTCGTCAAGCTCCAGCAGCGGCACATAGCCCAGCGGGTTGATGCGGTAGTAGTCGCTGCCGTCGGGCAGCTGGTGGGTTTTCGTCGGCGCGGCAATCGCCTCGAAGGGCAGGCCGGCTTCGTGCAGCACGATGTGCGGGGACAGGGAACAGGCGCCGGGCGAGTAATACAGTTTCATGACAAATCCGTGGGTAGTAGAAAAGGGACAAGCAGAGCCAAATGCTAGCGGCAAGCCGGGCTTTCTGCAGCGCCGGGGCCTTGCGGGCGCGTGGGCCGCACAATGGCCGGATGGCAAAGCTTTTTAAATGGCTGGTGCTGCTGGCGCTTGGCCTGGTGCTGCTGCTGGCGGCGGTGTTTTTGACCTTGCAGCGCTGGGTCGGCAGCGAGGCGTTCCGCCAGCGGGTGGAGCGCGAGGCCGCCGCCGTGCTGGCCATGCCGGTGACGCTGGACCATGTGGCGGTGGACCTGTGGCCGCTGCCGGCGGTGGCGCTGAGCGGCATGGTGGTGCGGAGCCAGCCGGCGCTGACCTTGGGCCGGGTCGAGTTGCGGCCGCAGTGGCAGCCGCTGCTGCAGGGGCGGCTGGTGCTGGCCACGCTGCTGATCCGGCGCGCCGTGCTGCCGCAGCAGGGCATTGACGCGGTGTTGCTGGCGCTACAAAAAAAGAAGCAGGCTGTGCCCGTCAAGTCCGGGCCGCAGCCGCAAAGCCGGGTCAACCCGGAGCCCGAGGCGCTGGGCCTGGAGGGCTGGCCGCGGCGCACCGTGCTGGACCAGGCAACCTGGGTCAGCAACGCGGGCGCGCGCACCGTGCTGCAGGGCGACATCGCCCTGGCGGACGACGGCCTGCCCGACCAGGCCTCACTGCAACTGCTCAAGGGAAATCTGCAGGGCCTGCGGGCGACGCTGACCCGGCAGGACAAGGCGCGCAGCGCGGCCGGCGCCGACCAGTGGGCGCTGCGGCTGGCGGTGGGCGGCGGCACGGTGCAGGGTTTGCTCGATGTGCAGCGTTCGGCACTGGCGATTTCGGCCGTGTCCAGCCGCAGCGGCCCCGGCGGCGCCGAGCTGGTGCTGCAGGGCGAGCTGAAAACCGAGGGGGTCGAGGTCTCGGCCCTGACCGCCCCCGACAAACTGCTGAGCGGCCGGCTGCAAGCCACCACCACCCTGCACGCCCGGGCCGCCAGCACCGGCGCACTGATGGCGGCGCTGCAAACCCGCAGCACCCTGACGCTGGGCAAGGCCGTGCTGCACGGCCTGGATTTGAGCCAGGCGGTGCAAACCGCAGGCCAGGGTCGGGGCGGGCAGACCGCGCTGGACCGCCTGAGCGGCCAGCTCAGCACCCAGGGCCGCCAGCTGCAGCTGAGCCAGCTGGTGGCCAGCGCCGGTGATTTGAGCGCCACCGGCGAGGTGGCCGTGTCGCCGGCGCGGGCGCTGAGCGGCCAGCTGCGGGTGACGCTGGCCGCCTTGGGCCAGCTGGCAGGCACGCCGGTGGCCGAGCCGCTGGAACTGGAGCTGGGCGGCACGCTGGACGACCCCCGGCTCACGCCGGCGCGCGCGGCCTTGCCGGGCCAGGCCGTACGCGGCCTGGCGGGCCGGTAATTTGGTCAAAATAATGCTCTGGCCCAGATAATAGGCGCATAGTGTGCTATTAAAACAATAGCATATTGAGATCCGGCGAGGCCTTGTCCTACAGGGGCTTGCGGACGCTGCTGATGGGTGGGAAAGCCCGCCGCCGTTACCCTCAAGAGGTCACTTTGTCGGCTTTTGTGGCGTGCGGCCATCGCTCGATCCGGAGCAATGGCTTGTCGTCAAAAGCCGTGGCATGGGAGACGACGATGCTCAAGTACGCGATTATTTTTGCGCTGATTGCCCTCGTGGCCGGCGCGCTCGGCTACGGTGGCGTGGCGGCAGGCGCTGCCGGCATTGCCAAGATCCTGTTCGGCCTGTTCCTGATCCTGGCGCTTATTTTTGTTGTGCTGGCGGCGCTGGGCGTCGGTGCTGTCAAAAAAATCCTGAAGTAGACGATGTCCGCCAGAGCCCACCCCTTGCCCGCGGACCGCAGCGTTCAGCCGTTGCCGGCGCAGCCCGCCTCGCTGGCGTCGCGCTGGCGCCAGCGGCTGTTTCCGCCGTGGGCAAGCCGTGATGGCGCCGCGCCGGCGCCGCCGCCCGCCGGTCTGCCCGAGCCGGTGGCCAAACGCCAGCTCGGGTTTCAGGCCGGCATGGCCGAATTTTTACTGGTCAACCGCCTGCATGCGCGGCTTCGTGCCGTACCCTGCGCCGATGTGCTGGAGCGGGCTTCGCGCATCGTCTTTGTGACTTGCAAAAACTGGTTTGGCGCCGCGCAGGACGGCCAGGCCAGCAGCGCCGCCGCGCCAGCGCGCCCCCATCCCCGCCACCGAACCCGCCTCTAGCGCGGTATTTTCAAAATTTTATGCACACAGCCCAAATAGACGCCTTGCTCGAATACGAGGTACGCAGCCCCACGCATATTCTTTTCAACCTGGAAGCGGCTTTTCATGAAGGGCATGAGGTGGTGCAGGAGCGCCTGACCATCACGCCCAGCATGAAGGTGCGCACTTACTTCGACGAGCGCAGCGGGAACCGCTTTTTCCGGCTCGATGCGCCGCGCGGCGTGCTGTCGGTGAATTACCACGCCCAGGTGCATCTGCACCCGGCACCGGTGCCGTTGCACCTGGACGAAACCCCGGTGACCGCCGTGCCCGACGACGTGCTGCACTACCTGCTGCCCAGCCGCTACTGCGAATCCGACACCCTGAGCCGGGCCGCGCGGCAGCTGTTTGGCCACCTGCCGCCAGGCCTGGGCCGGGTTCGCGCCATCGAGAACTGGATTCACGACTCGATCGCCTACCTGCCCGGTTTCAGCAACTCAACCACCACCGCGCAGGACGTGTTTGTGCAGCGCGCCGGGGTTTGCCGCGATTTTGCCCACCTGGGCATCACCTTGTGCCGGGCGCTCAACATTCCGGCGCGGCTGGTGGTGGGCTATGTGTATTTTGAAGAACCGCCGCAGGATTTCCATGCGGTGTTCGAGGCCTGGCTGGACGGGCGCTGGGTGCTGTTTGACGCCACCCGCATGGCGCCCAACGACCGGCTGGTGCGGGTCGGCACCGGGCGCGACGCCAAGGATGTGGCCTTTGCCACGATGTTTGGCGACGTGCAGATGCTGCGCAAGGAGCTGATGGTGGAGCAGGGCGACCTGCCGTCCGCCACCCCCGTTCACGCGCAGCCGGCGGCGGCTTCGCTGGTGACCGGCTAGCCGCCGCGCGGGCGCTGGCCGGCGCCGGGTTGACCATTTCGGTCAATCTTAAGCGCGGCTTAATTTTCGGCCTGGTTTCGCCTGTAACACAACCAAACATCTTGGTCTGTCGCGCCCCGCTCATTGGGCCAGCGGCGCTTTGGCCATGCCTGCGCGGCAGTCCGCCTACCCAGTCTAGGGGATTGCTGACGGACACATCTGGCAACACACTGGCCTTGACCGTTCCGGGTCTGCGTCGCCGCCAGTTCCGGCGGCCGGCTTGATTTCCCCAAGAATCCGTGAGGAGCCGCGTCATGTCACCAGACAGTTCATTCGGGCGCTCGCCTGCGCGCCGGTTGCCGGCCTTGCCGGCGCGAAGACGCTTCGCCGCCGCCATGCTGCTGGCGCCCTGGGTGCTGCCGGGCCCGGCTGTTGGCGCACCGACGGCCCAGCCGCCGGACCGCGGCGATTTCCCCAACGCCCTGCTGCTGAACCAGAATCGCCAGCCGGTGCGCTTTTACGACGACCTGGTGCGCGGCGACCACACCGTGGTGATTAACTTCATGTATGCCCAGTGCGCCGACATCTGCCCGATGACGACGGCCAACCTGGCCCGGGTGCAGGCCTTGCTGGGCGAGCGGCTGGGACGCGAGGTGCGCCTGGCCTCGATCAGCCTCGACCCGCTGCGCGACACCCCGGCTATTTTGAAGGCCTACGCTGCGCATTTTGACGCCCAGCCGGGATGGCAGTTTCTGACCGGCCGGCTCAAGGACATCGAGCTGATTCGGCGCGCGCTGGGCGTCTATGAACGTGACCCGGCCCGGGACAGGGACCGCTCGCAGCACACCGGCATGCTGGTGTATGGCAACCAGGCGCGCGGGCGCTGGAGCCGGGTCTCGGCGCTGGCCGACCCGCAGCGGATTTTTGACAGCATCACGCGCTGGACCTGAGATTTTGCGCCCAGGGACGGCGCAACCGAGCATCAGAAAACGGCCGAGGAGAAGGAACATGATGAACCGGCGCAACCTTGTCAATCTGGGCCTGTGGGGATCAGCGGGCACACTGCTGTCCTGGCCGGCGCTGCGCGCGGCCACCGGCAGCGGTAGCGGCAGCACGCTGCGACCGGTGCTCACGCCCTTTCTCGATCCGCTGCCGCTGCCGCCGTCGCCGCTGGCCATCGACTGGGCGCCCAACCAGCTGCCGTGGAACGATATCGATCCCGAGGCGCTGACGCACGTTGACCCCAGCCAGCGCAGCGGCAAGGCCACCTTCTACCGCATCGTGTCCGAGGTGCGCAAGGTCAGCTTCCATTCGCAGCTGCCCAAGACCGAAATCTGGGGCTACCGCGACGGCCATCCGTCACTGGCCAACACCCCCTACAGCTACGCGCTCGGGCCGACCTACAGGCGCCCGCTGTCCAACCACAACGCCTTTATCGGCACCATCGTGCGCCACGTCAACAACCTGCCGACGCTGCAGGAGCACCGCGGTTTTGGCGAACCGCGCACCTCGGTGCACCAGCACGGCGGCCACCAGCCGTCGCGCTTTGACGGCTACCCGACCGACCTGACGCGGCCTGATGGCAGCGTGGACAAGCTGACCTTCAAGCACGGCGAACACTTCGACTACGCCTACCCGCTGGTGGACCCGGGCTTTTTCTCCGATGGCAATCACGGCGCGCACACCGAGCGCGCCGCGACCATGTGGTACCACGATCACATCATCGACTTCACCTCGCAAAACGTGTACCGCGGCCTGGCCGGGCTTTTCCTGGTGCATGACACCCCAACTCCCGACCCGGCGGACCCCAACGCGCAGGCGCTGCGCGTGCACCTGCGCGACACCGACGACGAGACCAATGCCGCCGAGGCGCCGTATGCGCTGCAGCTGCCGAGCGGCCCTTATGACATTCCGCTGGTGCTGCAGGAAAAAAGCTTCGGCCTGAACGGCGAGCTGATTTATGACGTGTTCAACACCGACGGCTTCATGGGCGAGAAATACCTGGTCAACGGCATGGTGCAGCCCTACCTGCCGGTCAAGCGCCGCAAGTACCGCTTTCGCTTTCTGAACGGCTCGAACTCGCGCTTCTACCAGCTGTTTCTGGCCGACAAAAACGGCCGCACTTACCCGATGACGCAGATCGCCACCGAGGGCGGGCTGCTGTCGCGGCCGGTGGTGCGCCGCAACGGCATCCTGCTGGGGATGGCCGAGCGCATCGAGGTGGTGATTGATTTTCGCGACTTCAAATACCCGGAATTCTCCGAGCTGTTCATTGAAAACCGTCTGCTGCAGGACGACGGCCGGGGCCCGAATGGCACGTTCGAGCGGCCCGAGCTGGCGGCGCGCGGCACCCAGATCCTCAAATTCAGGCTGGAGGAGGAGGTGTACGACCCGAGCCGCGTGGGGATAGACCGAGGCACTGGTCTGGAGCTGCGGCCTTTTGTCAAGGTGAGCGCCGAGGAACTCGGCAAGGCCCCGGTCCGCACCTTCCGCTTCGAGCGAACCAATGGCCAGTGGGCCATCAATGGGCAACTGGCCGGCGACCTCGACCGCGTGATCGCCAGCCCGAAACTCGGGGTCGGCGAGATCTGGCGCCTGATCAACAAATCGGGCGGCTGGTGGCACCCGGTGCACATTCACCACGAGTTTGCGCGCGTGATCAAGCGCAACGGCAAGCCGCCGTTTGACGGCACCGGCCCCGACCTTGGCCAGAGCCTGGAGCGCGACGGCCTGGCCAAGAAAGACACGCTCGTGCTGGGACCGAACAGCGAGGTGGAGGTCTTCGTCAAGTTCGAAAACTACAAGGGGCCGTTCGTCTTTCATTGCCACAACCTCGAACACGAGGATCACCAGATGATGGCCCGCTTTGACGTGGTTTGAGCGTTGCGGCGCCAGGTATCCAAAAACAAACGAGGAGAAGTGTCATGCCAAAATCCGACCCGACCAGCCTTCTGAAACTCAACCGCAGGCAGTCGCTGCAGCTAGGCGCGGCCAGCACGGCGCTGGGCCTGCTGGCGACCCAGCAGGGGGCGACACCGGTGCAGGCCAAGGACGGTGGCGGCACCAAGGCGCCGCGCTCGCCAGCCTGGCCGCCGTTCATGGATGCCTTGCCGGTGGCGAAACCCGTGGCGTCAAGCCCGGCGCTGGTTCCACCGGCCGAACGCCATCTGCATACCAGCGCCAACCTGATCGAGGCGGGGCGCCACGACCACCAACACTTTGAGCTGTTTCCTGCGTCGACGGCGCACTATGAACTCCACGCGCAAGAGTCGGAACACCAGTTTCACGACCAGGGACCGAGGGACCAGAAGGTATGGGGCTTTAATGGCAAGCTGCATGGCCCGACGATACAGGCCACCTATGGCAAGCCGGTGATCGTGCGCTTTTACAACGAACTGCCGGAGAACTCCCAGGGCTTTGGTTCTCCCGAAATCTCCATCCATTTGCACAATCTGCATGCGTCTTCCGGCTGCGATGGCTTCACCACCGACTACTTCAGCAGCAAGAAGTGCTACACGCTCAATCATCCCGATTCAACGGCCGGGCTGAGTCGGCCGGGCCAGTTCAAGGATCACCACTACCCCAATGTGTATGCTGGCTTTACCGGTCAGGTGCCTCCCGTGGGCGACGCCTGCGAAGCCCTGGGCACGCTGTGGTACCACGATCACCGGGTCGGCTCCACCGCGCCCAATGTGTACAAGGGCTTGGCGGGGTTTTACCTGCTGTTCGACAAGCTTGATTCCGGCAACGAAAACGATGCCGACCCCCAGGCGCTGCGTCTGCCCAGCGGCGTTGGTGTGTATGACATCCCGCTGATGTTTCAGGATCTGCAGTTTGATGCCAGCGGCCGCCTGTGGTTCAACACCTTCGACAACGACGGTTTTCTGGGCGACAAGTTCGCCGTCAATGGCAAGGTCCAGCCCTACTTCAACGTGAAACGGCGCAAATACCGCTTTCGCCTGCTTGATGCCTCGGTGTCGCGCTTTTACGAGTTTTACCTGGTGCACAAGGGCGTGGCCCAGGACTTTGCCTACATCGCCAACGACGGCAACCTGCTGCCGGCACCGCTGACGATGAGCAAGGTCCGGCTCGGCCCCTCCGAGCGCGGCGACATCGTGATCGACTTTTCCAGCTACAACCAGGGCGACGAGCTGTTCATCGTGAACCGGCTGGAGCAGCTCAATGGCCGCGGGCCGACCGGCACGCTGCTGACCCCGGGAACGCCGGTTTTGAAATTCATCGTGGGCGGCCTGCCGGACTGGCCAGACAACAGCCGGGTTCCGCCCAGGCTGCGTGAGCTGCCCGACATCAGCGCCGTGCTGAAAAAGGTCAAGCGAACCCGAAATTTCAGATTCGACCGCGTGAATGGCGCCTGGACCGTGAACGGCAAGCTGTTTGACCCCGAAGTGCCGACGGTGGAGATCAACCAGGGCGATGCCGAGATCTGGGAGCTGGAGGTCAACGGCAACTGGTGGCATCCGATCCATATCCATTTCGAGGAAGGGCGCATCCTGTCGCGCAACGGCAAACCGCCGCCGCCGCACGAGCAGGGTCGCAAGGACACCTACGCGCTGGGTCCCGGTGAAAAAGTGCGCGTGTTGCTGCAGTTCAGGGACTTTAGCGGCAAGTACATGATGCACTGCCACAACACGGTCCATGAAGACCACGACATGATGATCCGCTGGGACATTCTTCCGCCGCCCAAGCCCGTTTAAGGCGCAATACAACCGAGGATTCGGACCCACTTCAGGAAGGATTCACCATGAACACGAAACGCAACATGCTGGGACTGATGGGCGGCGTGGCCCTGTCCCCTTTGCTGGTGGTCGGCACCGGCCCGGTCGCGGCTTTTGCCGGCGCCGGGCCCCAGGCCAATTATTTTCCCAACCTGGTGCTGCAGAGCCACGAGGGCAAAAAGCTGAGGTTTTACGACGATGTGCTGCGCGGAAAGATCGTCGTCATCAACATGATGTACACCGTCTGCACCGGCATCTGCCCGGGCAACACCGCCAACTTGCTGCAGGTGCAGCAGATGCTGGGCAATCGGCTGGGGCGGGAC